>CAINDO010000577.1 GCA_903847385.1 uncultured Myxococcales bacterium | reverse complement strand
GGCCCTCGCCTGGACGGCCGCCCACCTGCCCTTCGCCCTGGATCCCTGTCTGGTGCGCCCGGCGGGCCTGCTGCCGCTCGAGGGCCCCGGCGGCGTGCGCACGCCCTATCTGCTGGCCGCCGGCGCCGCCCCCGAGTGTGCGGACCGCGTGCGCGCGCTGGCTCTCTCGGCCCCGCCGCGCCCCGAGGGCTGGGGCCCCGGCGTGCTGGACCGCCGCCCCCTGCCGGACGCCCGCGGCGCCGTGCTCCTGCTCGGCGAGGCCGCCGAAGGGCGCCCCGCGTTGGTGGACGACCTGCTGGCCCTGGCGGACCCCTGCGTGCTGCAGACCCTCCGCCTGGAGCGCGAAGGTCAGCCGCCCCTGGACGTGGGCGCCGTGCCCGCGCTCGACGGCTTCCGGTGGCTGTCCGCGGACGCGCCGTGGCTCACCTGGCTCCCCATCGTGTTCGCGCCCGCGGAGCGGTGCGGCGCCGCCGTGCCCGTGCTCCCCGGGGAGGCCCGCCGCTTCGACGGCGACGTGGACGACTGGCCCGCGGACGCCCTGCGCACGAGCGCGGCCCTGTGTCGCGTGGTGGAGATCGGCCGCGCCTGGTCCGGGCCGGACGATCTGTCGGGGGAGGCCGCCGCGCGCGTGCAGGGCGCGGACCTCGTCGTCGCCGTCGTGGTCCGCGACCGCGATCCGGCCCCGGCGGACGTCGTGCGCGTGCTCACGACCACGGGGGACGCCAGCATCGACCGCGACGGCCGCGTGGACACCTCGGGCCTCACCGGCCTGCGGGCCGCGGCGACGTCCCGCGAGGGTGGCTACGCCCTGGAGATCCGCCTGCCCCGCGCCGCGCTGGGCTCGCCCCCGCGGCTCGCGATCGCCGTGGACGACGCCGACGGCGGCGACCCGCCCGGCGCCGGCCTGCGCCTGTGGATCGCCGGCGAGCCCGTGGGCACCCAGAGCGGCCAGCCGCTGCCCGTGGAGAACCTGCCGTGACCGCGCTGCTCCTCGGCCTGCTGCTGCAAGTCGCCGGCGCGCTCGCTCCGCCCCCCGCCGCGATGATCGAAGGCCCGGAGCACCTGAGCCGCTTCTTCGCCGCCCTGGGCGCGCGGGATGCGTCGCCGGCCCGCGGCCGCGTCCGCGCCACGCAGATCGGCGACTCGCACATCGCCGCGGACATGTGGTCGGGCCGCATGCGCGTGCTGATGCAGGGCCGCTTCGGTGACGGCGGCCGCGGGTTCGTGTTCGCCGGCAAACCGTGGCGCGGCTACTGGCAGAGCCACGTGCGCGGGGACATGCAGGGCGAGTGGCGCACGGATCTCAAGTCCGAGGGCCTGGACGACGGCCGCGTCGGGCCGACCACGTGTGCCATCGCCACGCGGGACCCCAGCGCCACCGTGAGCGTCGGCACCGCGCTCAAGGGCGACACGGGCCGCGCGTTCAGCCTGCTCGATGTGTTCTACCTGCGGCAGGCCAACGGCGGCTGTTTCGAGGTCCGCGCGGACGACGCCGGCGAGGGCACGCTGTTGGGCCGCGTGAGCACCCGCGGCCCCTGGCCCGAGCCGGACGCGCGCCGCTTCGAGCTCTCCAGCGGCCCGCATCAGGTCGTGGTGCAGCCCCTGGAGTCGGGGGGGCAGAGCGAGGTGCGGCTCCTGGGCTTCTCGCTGGAGCAGCCCGAGGGCGCGATCTGGGACGCGCTGGGCATCAACGGCGCCCAGGGCCGCGCGCTGCTCAAGCAGGCCCCGGATGCGCTCCGGCGCGTGCTGACGCGACTGGACACGACGCTGCTGGTCGTCAGCTTCGGCACCAACGAGCTCTACGACAAGAACCTCGGCATGGACGCCTACTCGCAGCAGCTCGCCGGCCTGCTGCGCGTGCTGCGCGCCGGCGCCCCGCAGGCCGACTGCCTGGTCACGGGCCCCTTCGATCTGTTGAAGGGCCGCCGGGCGCCCGCCGCGACGGAGGCCATGTACGCGGTGCAGCGCACCCAGTCGCAGGCCGCCGGTTGTGCGTTCTGGGACGCCCGCACGGCCATGGGCGGGCCCGGTAGCATTCGCGCCTGGCGCCGCCAGGGCCTCGCCCAGGGCGACTATGTGCATCTGACGCGCGGTGGCTACGAACGCATCGGCGATCTGTTGTTCGAGGCGCTGATGTACGGTTACCAGGGCTGGCGCCAGGCCGCGCCGCCGCGGTAGCGTGCCGCGCATGCGCTTCACCCGGTTTCATGCTCTCCCGGCGACCCTCGCTCTGGTCGCCCTGCTCCCCGCCTGCCAGGACGACTCGGCGGCCGCCCCGCACGGCGAGACCGCCGACGCTCGGGGCCCCGATGCGTTCGTCGGGGACGCCCCTCAGGACACCAGGGACGCCGTGATCGACGCGGTTTCGCCGCCCCAGGACGCCGCAGGCGACGCCGCCCCCCCGACCCCGGACGCCGCTTTGCCCCCCGCCGCCACGCTCGGCGCCGGCCGGTTCCGGCTCGAGGTGCGCGCGGCGCCCTTCGGCCTCACGGTCACCCGCGACGGCGCGCCCGTCGCGCAGGTGCGCCGCATCGACGCCGCCTTCGCCGAGACCCGCGAGGAGGCCTTCGATCGGTCGAAATACTACGACCCGGCCAAACCGGCGACCTACCGCGTGACCTGGGAGACGCTGTCCCCCGTGGGCGAGCCGGGGCCCGACGGCGTGCCGACGCGCCTGGGCGTGGGCGACTGGCAGGCCGCCTTCACGCTGGGCACGGACGCCGAGGGCCGCTTCACCGCCGAGGTCGTGCCCGACGACCCGGACCGCCTCGTGCAGCTGCGCCTGGTGCTGGACGCGCCCGAGGGCGAGGCCTACTACGGCCTGGGTGAGCTGTTCGACACACCGGAGCACCGCGGCAAACGCCGCCCGATGCAGATCGGCCCGGACATCCACAGCGAGGGGTTCTACTCCGAGTATCACGTGGCCGTGCCGCTGCTCATCGGCACGGGCGGCTGGGGTCTGTTCGTCGAGGACCGCCACCCCGCCGACTTCGACGTCGCCGCCTCGGACCCGGAACACATCCAGGTGGTCTTCGAGACGAAACGCCTGAAGTTCCATCTGTTCGGCGCGGACACACCGACGGACGTGCTGCCCCACTACGTCGCGCTCACCGGGCAGCCCGCGCGGCCCGCCGAGTTCGCCTTCGGCGGTTGGATCTGGCGCAACGAGAACCGCGACCAGCAGCAGGTCTACGACGACCTGCGGGCCTTGCGCGAGAACGACCTGCCCATGTCCGGCATGTGGCTCGACCGCCCCTGGGCCACGGGCATCAACACCTTCGTGATGGACCCGGCGAAGTTCCCCGATCCCGAGGGTCTGGTCGCCGCCGTGCACGCGGCCGGCCTGCGGTTCGCCGTCTGGGCCTCGCCGTACCTGGCCCCGGACACGGGCGACCTGTGGCAGACGGCGAGTGAAAACGGCTGGTTCGTGCACACGCCGCCGGGCTGGCCCAAGTCCTTCGACGCCGACTTCGTGGATCTCACGAACCCGGACGCGGCGATGTATTTCAAGGGCATCATCCAACGCATCACGGACCTGGGCGCGCAGGGGTTCAAGCTCGACTTCGGCGAAGACATCCAGGTGGGCTCCGGGCCCGTGGCGCTGCCCTTCGACTTCCACAACGGCGAGACGGAGCGGACGATGCACCACGGCATCGCGCCCTACTACCACCGCCCCTTCGCCGAGCTGACCGGCGGCGACGCGCAGGGCTTCATTCTCTCGCGCGCCGGCACCTACGGCGACCAGACGCTCACGACGACCATCTGGCCCGGCGATCTGTGCAACGGCTTCGAGAAGTACCAGGAGAACCGGCACGTGGGCGGCCTCCCGGCGGCCATAGCGGGCGGTCTGTCGCTCTCGACGAGCGGTTATCCCTGGTTCGCCTCGGATACGGGCGGCTACCGCCACGGTCGCGCGCCGAAGGAGGTCTTCCTGCGCTGGGTGGCTTACAGCGCGCTCGGCACCGTGATGCAGACGGGTGGCAGCGAACAACACAATCCCTGGGACTTCGAGGAACACGAGACGGGCCGCGACGCCGAGCCCATCAGCCAGTTCGACACGGAGACGCTGTCGATCTATCGCGAGTTCGCGCGTCTGTTCATCCGGCTGCACGCGTACCGCCACCCGTTCAACGAGGACGCCCACGAGACGGGGCGACCCGTGACACGGCCGCTGGGCTTCGCGCACCCGGAGCTCGGGGTGCACCCGGCGACGGAGTATCTGTTGGGCGACGCCCTGCTGGTCACCCCGGTGATCGACGAGACGGGCATGGTCGAGGTCGTGTTCCCCGCCGGGCGCTTCTACGACTGGTTCACCGGCGAGGTCATCGAAGGCCCCACGACGCTGCAGCGCGAGATCCCCTTCGACCGCATCGCGCTCTACGCCCGCGAGGGGGCCATCGTGCCCCTGTTGCGGGACACGGTGGACACGCTCGCGCCGGCCACGGACCCGGACGTCGACAGCTACGCGAACGATCCCGGTGTGTTGACCGTGCGTCTGTACCCCGGCGAGGGGCGCCGCACCTTCGAGACGCTGGGCGGCACGACGATCACGATCGAGGGGGACACCGTGACGCTCACCGGCGATCACTTCACCGGCTATGTGTTCGAGCTGCACGGTCGGGGCGGCGAGCCCGTGCGGATCGAGCGCGGCCCGGGCGCGCAGAGCTTCGACCTCCCGCCCGCCCCCTGAGCGTCACAGGACGCGAACGCTGCGCGCGCGGAGGCGATCGCCGAGCTCGCGCCCCACGCGCCGGCTGACGGTCAGCGTCACGGGCTCGCCGGCGGCGTGGAGCGCGATCTCCCACCGGCCGTCCGTGTAGCGGACCTCGTCGACGTGGTGCAGGTTGACCAGCGACGACCGGTGGATGCGCACGAAGTCCGCCGCCGGCAGACGCAGCTCCCAGCGGCGCAGCGTCACGTCCACCAGCGCCGGGCGGCCGCTCGTCAGGTGGACCTCGGAGTAGTCGTCCGCCGCCTGCAGGTGCACGATGTCCCGCACCCGGACGAAACGCATCGCGTGGCTCTCGCGCAGGGCCACCAGATCGTCGAGCATCAGCGGCGGGTCCGGGGCGTCGTTTGCGCCGGTCTGCGTCTGTTGTGGCGCCGGCAGCCGGCCGAGCGCGCGCTCGATCTGTTCGGGGCCCACGGGTTTGACCAGGTAGTCCAGCGCGTTGACCTCGAACGCCCGCACGGCGAACTGCTCGTAGGCCGTGCAGAACACCACCCGCGCGGATACGGGCTCGCGGAACAGCTCGAACCCCGAGCCGCCGGGCATGTTCACGTCCAGAAAGATCACATCCGGCGAGAGCTCGGCGATCTGGCGCCGGGCGGAGGCCACGCTGTCCGCCTCGCCGACGATCGTCACGTCGGTCCGATCCGCGAGCACGGAGCGCAGGGCGACCCGCGCGAGCCGCTCGTCGTCGACGATGAGCACCCGGAAGGTCATTGCTCCGCCCCCCCGCCCGCGCCCCCGCCCGGCAAGCGCATGTGCGCGACGACCCAGCCGTCGCGTTCGACGAGCTCGAACACGTGGCGGCCCGGGAAGAGATGGGCGAGGCGGCCGCGCACGTTGCGCAGCCCGATGCCGGGCGAAGCATGGAGGCCGGCGTTGGCCGAGGCGGCCAGCGTGCCGGTGTTGGCGACCTCGAAGTCGAGCGTGTCACCGTTGCGGTGGGCGGTGATGCGCACCTGCAGCGGCGCGTCGACGGCGCCGGCCATGCCGTGTTTCACGGCGTTCTCCACGAGCGGGTGCAACATCATCGGCGGCACGCTCGCCGTCTCCACCGCCGGGTCGGTGTCCCACGTGATCACGAGCCGCTCCTCGAACCGCACCTGCTCACACTTGAGATACAGGCGCACGAAGCTCAACTCCTGCGCCACCGTGGTCTCGCGGCGCGTGTCGGCGTCCAGCGAGGCGCGCAGCAACGTGGCGACGTCCCGCACCATGCCTTGCGCCGCGCGCGGGTTCTCGCCGATGAGCGCCACCACGGAGTTCAACGCGTTGAACAGGAAGTGCGGGTTGATCTGACTGCGCAGCACGGCGAGCTGCATGCGATCGGCCAGCGCCTGCGCGCGCACGCTGTGTTCGCGGGCCGCCAGCACGCGCCGTGACAGCAGATTCACGAGGAACAGCGCGCTCCAGAGGCCGAGCAGGAACGTGCCGCGGACCAGGCCGACCACCACGTACAGATGAGCCGGCGCGTCCGGCGGTGCCCAGGGTTCGCGCCCGACGAGCGGCTCGAGCGCGGCGAGCGCCACCGACCACACGGCGGCCATCGCCGGGCACACGAGCCCGATGACCAGGATGCCCCGCGCGCCACGCAGTTGCCGCTCGGGCAGCCGGCCATAGAGCCCGGCCAGCGCCGTCGAGCACAGGACCCCGAGCGCCGCCCACCCGGAGACCCAGCCCGCACACTCGGCCAGGTCCACGCCGGGGAACCGGATGGCCGGCAGCACGACGACGACCGACAGCAGCGCCCAGATGACCCCCTGGAACAGCAGGAACCGCCCGCGTCCCATGGGGAGCGCGGTGGCCGGCGGCTCGGGAACGAGGTCGGTCGCGAACATGGACCATCAGTACCACTGGCGCCGGGCGATTGCCGCTTTCGTCGGTGAACGGCCGTTCCGGGCGGCGAGCGGTCGTTTGCGCTGGCCCCCGTGGCCGTTCACCGACGCCCGGCGACCGCCGACCGGAGCGGGCCTGCACGCACGCATCCAGGGCGTTATCTCGGTCTCATGGAACAGAACGATCTCATGAAGCAGATTGGCAAGCCGCGGCCCCGGGGCTGGCGCAGGGTGCTGCGTTTCGTCCTGCTCGGACTCGTCGTGGCGGGCATCGGCGTGGGCGTGTTTCTGCAGATGCGCAGCACGCCCGCGGTACCGACCTATGTCACCGCGCCGCTGGCGCGGGGCGACCTGGCCGCGACGATCTCGGCCACGGGCGCCCTGCGCGGTCAGGACACCGTGGCCGTGGGCGCGGAGACGAGCGGCCGCGTGAGCGCCGTACACGCGGACTTCAACGACATCGTCCACGTCGACCAGGTGCTCGTGGAGATCGACCCCGCCCAGTATCAGGCCTCGCTGCGACAGTCCGAGGCCCAACTGCTCGCCGCGCGTGCCGAGGTCAAGAGCCGCGAGGCGAGCGTCATCGAGGCCCGGCAAGCCGTCGAGCGCACGCGGGGCATGACCGCGGATGGCCTCACCTCGCGACAGGCGCTCGAGACCGCCGAGGCCGCCGCACGTCGCGCGGACGCCGCCGTCTCCGCCGCCCGCGCGCAGGTGGCCGTCGCCCAGGCCGACGTGTCGTCGCGCCGCACGGCCCTGGAGAAGACGCAGATCCGCTCGCCCCTGGACGGCGTGGTGCTCTCGCGCGAGGTCGAGCCCGGACAGACGCTGGCGGCGGGCATGACCACCCCCGTGGTGTTCCGCATCGCCCGGGATCTGCGACAGATGGAGGTCACCATCGCCATCGACGAGGCCGACGTGGGCCGCGCCAAAGTCGGGCAGAAGTCGACCTTCACCGTGGATGCCTGGCCCGGGCGCAAGTTCCCCGGCGTGCTGCACGACATCCACAATGTCGCGGTCACGAAGGACAACGTGGTGACCTATGAAGCCCTGCTGCGCGTCAGCAACGACGATCTGTTGCTGCGCCCCGGGATGACGGCCACCGTGACCATCCAGACCGAGTCGCGCACGGGTGTGCTGCGCGTGCCCAACGCGGCCCTGCGCTTCGCGCCACCCTCGAACCAGCGGCGCTCGATGCTCGATGGCCCGCCCCACGACAAGTCGGGCATCGAGCACGACGGCAAGCCGCGCGTCTGGCGGCTGATCGCCGGCCCGCCGCAGTCCATCGAACCCATCGAGGTCGTCGCGGGGCTCACGGACGGCGAACAGACCGAGATCACCGCCCCACAGCTCGCCGAGGGCGATCTGATCGTCACGGACGTGTCGGCCGAGGCGAAGCCGTGAACACACCGGACACCACCGCCATCGAACTGCGCGGCGTGACCAAGGTCTACGGCAGCGGCGACTCCGTCGTCCACGCGCTCGACGGCGTCGACCTGCGCATCGAGGCCGGCGAGTTCGTGGCCATCATGGGCGCCAGCGGCTCGGGCAAGTCGACCTGCATGAACGTGATCGGCTGCCTGGACGAGCCCACGGCCGGCCAGTACCTGTTCCACGGCGTGGACGTCACCGCCCTGGACGCCGACCAGCGGGCGCGTCTGCGCCGGGCCTACCTGGGGTTCGTGTTCCAGAGCTTCAACCTGCTCGCGCGCACGTCCGCCCTGGAGAACGTGGAGCTGCCTTTGCACTATCGCAAGGTGCCCGCCGCCGAGCGCCGGGAGCGCGCCCTGGCGGCCCTGCGCCTCGTGGGCCTGGAGGACCGCGCGAAACACACGCCGGCCGAGCTCTCCGGCGGACAGCAGCAGCGGGTGGCCATCGCCCGCGCCCTGGTCTGCGAGCCCAAGCTGCTCCTGGCGGACGAGCCGACGGGCAACCTGGACTCGTCGCGCACCGAGGAGATCATGCGGCTCCTCGTCGAGCTGAACAAGACGCGGGGCCTCACGATCGTGATGGTCACCCACGAGCCCGAGGTCGCGACCTACGTGAGCCGCGTGGTGACCTTCCGCGATGGCCGGATCGTGTCCGACCACCCGCAGAGCGAGGCTTCGACATGATCTCCACCACCATCCTGATGGCGCTGCGGGAGTTGCGCCGCAACAAGATGCGCTCGCTTCTGACCATGCTCGGCGTGGTCATCGGCGTCGCGGCCGTGGTGGCGCTGACCACCGTGGGTGACGGCGCGACCGCGAAGGTCCGCCAGAACATCTCGTCGCTCGGCGACAATCTGTTGATGATCAGCCCCGAGGTCGACCGGCGCATGGTCAACACCGGCGGGCCCGGCAAACCGCTGGATCCGGACGACATCGACGCGCTGCGCCGCGAGATCTCCGGTCTGTTGCGCATCGCGCCCACGGCCAGCCGCGGCATGCTCGTGGTCTCCGGCGGCAAGAGCTGGCGGACCACCGTCACCGGCTCCACGGCGGACTACCTGGCCGCGCGCAACTTCGACGTCGCCACGGGACGCGGGGTCGAGGCCACCCTCGGCGGCGCGGGCGCGAACTGCGTGTTGGGCGCCACGCCCGCGCGCGAGCTCTTCGGCGGGGGCGCTCCCATCGGCCAGTCCATTCGCGTCGGGCGCATGGCCTGCGAGGTCGTGGCCGTGCTGGCCTCGAAGGGCGCGGGCGGCATGGGCATGGACAACGACGACCTGGTGCTCATGCCCCTGCGGACGTTCCAGCAGCGCATCTCCGGCAACGACCACGTGACCATGATCTTCGCCACCGTACGCGAGGGGCGCTCCACGGCGGCGGTCAAGAACCAGGTCGAGGGCCTGCTGCGCGAGCGGCGCCGCCTGCAGCCGGGGCAGCCCAACGACTTCGGCGTGCGCGACATGCAGGAGATCATCGACGCCGTGTCGACGACGACGGGCATGCTCACCGCCCTGCTCGCCGCCGTGGCCGCCGTGAGTCTCGTCGTGGGGGGCATCGGCATCATGAACATCATGCTCGTCTCCGTCACGGAGCGGACGCGAGAGATCGGCACCCGCATGGCCATCGGCGCGCTCGGAAGCGATGTGTTGCGACAGTTCCTCATCGAGGCCGTCACGCTGTCCGCTGTCGGCGGTCTGATCGGCGTGAGCATCGGCCTGGGGAGCGCGTACGCGTTCACGCGGGCCTTCGACTTTCCGTTCCTGCTCTCGGGCAAGATGGTCGCGCTCGCCTTCGCGTTCTCGGCGGGCGTCGGCGTGCTCTTCGGTTTCCTGCCGGCGCGCAAGGCCGCGCGGCTCCAACCCATCGAGGCACTGCGCCATGAGTGATTCACCGCGTTTTCGACCCCTGACGGCCCTGTGTCTCGGGCTGTGTCTCGCCGGGGGCGCCCACGCCGAGACCCTGACCGAGCGCGCGGCCGTGGAACACACCCTCGCGCGCCAGCCCGCGCTGCAGGCCGCGATCAGCGATGTCGCGCGCACCGCCCAGTCGATTCGCGCGCAGTCGAGCCGCTACCGGCCGTCGCTGCTGCTCGACGCCGGGCTGAACGCCGAGCGCACGCCGGGGCTGGACGGCGGCGGCGGCACGAACGTCACGACCTCGAAGTCGCTGGTGCTGGGCGCCGACCTGGTGCAGCCGCTCGCCTGGGGCACGCAGCTCGATCTGCGCGTTGAGCACCGCCTGGTGGACACCGCCCCGCCCGCGCCGGCCACGGAGTCCACGGGGCACGGCCTGCTGTTGCGGCTGGGTGTGACGCAGCCGCTGCTGCGGGGCTTCGGCACTCACGTGGGCGAGGCCGAGCTGCGCGCCGCGCGCCTGGACCGGGTCGCCGCCGAGGCCGCGCGCGACGCGACCGCGAGCGACACGCTGTCGGCCACGCTGCAGGCGTACTGGGAGCTCTGGTACGCCCGCCGCGCGCTGGCCATCGAGCGCGCCGCGCTGGCCCTGGCGACCACCACGCGGGACGAGGTCGTCCGGCGGGTGGACGCGGGCGCCGCCGCCCCCCTGGAGCGCCTGACCTACGAGACGCGCCTCGCCGAACACGCACAGGCCGTGGACGCCGCCGAGCTGAACGTGGACCGCGCCGTTCGGACGCTGCAGCGCGCCATGGGCGACGACGCGCCCTCACCGGCCTGGACGCAGGACGAGGCGCCCCCGACGCCCCGGGACGCCCCCGAGGCGGGCGACGTGCGCGCGCGGGTGCTGCAGAGCGCCCCGGCGCTGCGCGCGCCCCAGGCCGAGGTCGAGCGGGCCGAGGACCGCCTGCGCACGGCCGGCGAGTCCACGCGCCCCCGGCTGGATCTGGCCGCCTGGGTGCAATTGCAGGGTCTGGGCAACGAGGCCGAGGGGCCGGCGTTCACGCAGGTCGGCGGCCTGGACAACCCCGGCGCGCACGTGGGGCTGGTGTTCGAGCTGCCGCTCTCCGGCGAGCGGAACGACGCCGAGCGGGCCGCCGCGAAGCTGGCCGTGCCCGCCGCCCGCGCGCGCCTCGAAGCCAGCCTGCAGAGCGCCGCGACCGAGGCCCAGATTCAGCGCGAGACGCTCGCGCGCGCCCGAAAGCAGGGCGAGCTGGCCGCCCAGACCGCCGCCCTGGCCGCCCAGAGCGTGGAGGCGCAGCAGAAGCGCGTCGCGAGCGGGGCCGGCGTGCCCCTCGAGGTCCGTGAGGCCGAGGATGCGCTGCGGCGCGCCCGCCTGGCCGAGGAGCGCGCCCGGGTCGACGCCGCCGTGGCCGACGTACGCCTGGCCGCGGCGACGGGTGAGCTGCTGCTGCGGTGGGGCGCGGCCTTCGCCGAGTGAGCGCGGGCGAGCGTCCTAGAAAAACGTCTTCACGCCCTCGATGCCGCGGAGCGCGCGGTAGGCCGTGACCACGTCCGGCGCCTCCTTGGCGAGCACCGAGAGGTGAACGCTCACGAACTTGCCGCCGGCGCTCTGGCGCTGCGTGGGCTCGCCCACCAGCTCGAGGCGCGTGGCCTCGACCAGACGCGCGGCCAGCGTCGGCGCGGCCTCGGACACGCAGATGATGCGCATGTCGTAGGCGGTGGGGAAACGGTGGACCTCGTTGAGGAGCGCCAGGAACTTGTCTTCGTCGGGGATGGGCTCGCTTGACATGGCCCGGAATCGTACACCCGCCGCGGGGGCGGGCGCTATGCTCGCGCCATGTCGTCCACCCCCGCCTCGCCCTCGCCCGACCCGAGCACCGTCGTCGAACTCCCGATCGAAGGCATGAGCTGCGCGGCGTGCGCCGTGCGCCTGGGGCGGGCGTTGGGGCGGCACCCCGAGGTCGCGTCGGCGCAGGTCAGCTTCGCGACGGGCCGGGCCACGCTCGCGCTGCGCCACACCGAGGCCGGCGCCGCGCCGCCGACGACCGCGCTGGCCGAGGCCGTGGCGGCGGCGGGCTTCTCGGTGCCGACCACCACGACCCGGTGGCGCGTGCGCGACGCGGCACGGGGCGTCGCCGCGGTGGCGAACCTGCCCGGCGTGCTCTCCGCGGGCGTCGAGGGTGTGTTGCTGCGGGTCGAGGTCGCCGCGGGCGTCGTGCGGCTGTCGGACCTGCGGCGGGCGCTGCAGGCGGCCGACCTGGACCCGCACCCGGCCGACGCGGACCTGGCCGAGAACCCCCGGCGCGAGGCGCAGGCCCGCGAGGCGGCGTTCCATCGCGCGCAGCGCCTGCGGCTGGCCCTGGCGGCCCCCGTGAGCGCGCTGCTCATGGTGCTGGGCATGCCGCACATGTTCGGGCTGCACGGCCTGGACGACTCGACGGCGCGGTGGATTCAGCTCGCCCTGGCGGTGCCCGTGCAGTTCTGGGCGGGCGGGCCGTTCTTGCGCGGCGCGGTGGCGGCCGTGCGGCACGGCGGCGGCGACATGAACACGCTGGTCGCGCTGGGCACGCTGTCGGCGTTCCTCTACAGCGCGGCGCTCACCGTGGCGCCGGCGTTGGGGCCCCACGTGTATTACGACTCGGGCGCGATGATCATCGCCTTCGTGCTGCTCGGGCGCGTGCTCGAAGGCCGCGCGCGGGCCAAGGCCGGCGCCGCCCTGGACACGCTGCTGTCGATGGCCCCGCCGCGCGCCGTGCGGCTCGGGCCAGACGATCGCGAAGAGACCGTGCCCCTGTTCGAGGTCGAGCCCGGCGATCGCCTGCGCATCCGCACGGGCGAGACCGTGCCCGTGGACGCGCTGGTGCTCTCGGGCGAGGCCGCGGCGGACGAGTCGATGCTCACGGGCGAGCCCCTGCCCGTGCTGCGCGGCCCCGGCGAGATGCTCTCCGCCGGCACGGTGCTGGTGCAGGGCACCGCCGTGGCCGAGGCGCGGCGCGTGGGGCGCGACACGGCGCTCGCGCGCATCGTCGAGGCCGTCGCGCGGGCGCAGGCGTCCCAGGCCCCGATCCAGGGACTGGTGGACCGCATCTCCGGCGTGTTCGTGCCGGTGGTCGTGGGCCTGGCGCTGCTCACGTTCGGCCTGTGGTGGGCCTTCGGGCCGGATCTGGGCACGGCCGTGACGCGCGCGGTGTCCGTTCTGATCGTGGCCTGCCCGTGCGCGTTGGGCCTGGCCACCCCCACGGCGCTGATGGTGACCAGCGGCGCGGCGGCGCGCGCGGGCCTGCTGCTGCGCAACGCCGCGGCGCTCGAACGCGCCGCCAAGGTCGACGCCCTGATCATGGACAAGACCGGCACCCTCACGCAGGGGCGCCCCTCGCTGGACGCGGCCCGCTCGTGGGTGGCCCCGGACGCCGACCTGACGCTGGACGCGGCCCTCCGACTGGCCGCCGCCGCCGAGGCCGGTTCGACCCATCCCCTGGCCGCCGCCCTGCGCCGGGCCGCCACGGAACGCTCGCTGGACGCCCCCGCGGCGACGGGCGTGACGGAGGCCGTGGGCGGCGGCGTGACGGCCACGGTGGACGGCCGCGCGGTGCGTGTGGGCAGCGCCGCCTACCTGGGCGACCTGGCCGCGCCCGGGGCCGCGCCGGCGGACGCCATCGCCGAGGCCGGTGGCACGCCGCTCCTTGTCCGTGTCGGGGACGATCTCGTCGCGGTGTTCGCGCTCTTCGACGCGCCGCGCCCCGAGGCCGCCGAGGCCGTGGCCGCGCTGCGGGCCCTGGGGGTACACCTGACCGTGGCCACGGGCGACCGCCCGGAGAGCGCCGCCGCCGTCACGGGCCCGCTGGGCATCGACGCCGTACACGCGCGCACGCGCCCCGAAGACAAGGCCGCGCTCATCGCCGCGCTGCAAGCCGAGGGGCGCGTGGTCGCCATGCTCGGTGATGGCGTGAACGACGCGCCGGCGCTCGCCGCCGCCGACCTGGGCCTGGCCATGGGCGAGGGCGCGCAGGCGGCCATCGAGTCGGCGGACTTCACGCTGCTGCGGGCCGATCTGCGCCTCGTGCCGCGTGCACTCTCCCTCGCCCGGCGCGCCGTGCGCATCATCCATCAGAACCTGTTCTGGGCGTTCGGCTACAACATCGCCGCCCTCCCCGTCGCCGCCGGTGTGCTCGTCCCCTTCGGGGGTCCGGCGCTCTCGCCGGGGCTCGCCGCGGCGGCCATGGCCCTCTCCAGCGTGACCGTGGTCACGAATGCGCTACGGGTACGAAAAGACTCGCCCTGAGTCCGCGCTGCCCTGAGTCAGAGCGAGCCCTCCAGGAATGTGCCGTCTCCATCGTCAAGCCATTCCTACGAGGGCCTCCCATGTCGAACCTGGCCACCACAGGCGCCGTTGCGCCCGCGCCTCCTGCGCCCGACTTCCCGACCGACGAGGCCGGGGGCAGGCTCGGCTGGTTGCACGGCGCGCGGCGCATCGGCGCGCTCTTACCCATCTTCCTGGGCGGTGAGGCGCGTTTTCAGTGCGACGGCATGCGCAAGGCCATCGTGGTGGACATGGCGCATATCCACGGACACGTCGGGCCGCTCCACACCCCCCAGGAGTTCCTCGTGCTCCGCCCCGTCGAGGGCGAGATGGTCGTCTCCCCCTGGCTGGCCGGCGGTCACGCCCAGCTCTGGGCCACGGACGAGCTCGGCGTGGTGGCGTTCCGGGTGCCCTGCATCGCCGCCGCGGACGGCGCCCTGCTCGTGCTGATGCCCGAGGTCGCCGTGCGCTACTCGCGCCGCTCGGAGACCCGCTACCTGCCCCCGGCCGGCGGCGACAGCCTGGCCGGCGTCACCATCCTCTGCGGGGACGCCTGGCGCCCCTGCAAGCTCATCAACCTCTCGGCGTCGGGCCTTCAAGTGGACGCGCCCGCCGACCTCGCCGTCAACGCCGGGTCCACCGTGACCCTCACACTTCAGCTCGGCGGCCCCCGGGGCATCGAAGCCACCTGCGAGGTGCGCCACCGCCAGTCCGGCGACGCCGGCGCGAGCCGCCTGGGCCTGCAGTTCACCGGCATCAACCGCCTCGACCGCCTTTGCCTGGAGCGTTTCCTGGCCCGCCACGCCGCCGAGGCCGTCGTCGATCGCCACACCGCGCAGGCCCTGCCCCGCCTGGTGCTCGACGCGCTCTTCACGGCCCAGGCCGAGAACAAGAGCCCGATCCCGCCGTCGGCCAACCCCCCCGCCGCCGTACTCCTCACCTCCCGTCGAAAGACTCAGGGTCAAACAGAACCCACCAAATAAATAGAAGCCATTCGATGCCGTTGGGAGGGGTAAGCAAAGTCCCGAACCCGGAGGCATCGATGAGCGAGACAAACCCGAGTCCCACCCGCACCGTGCTGGTGGCCGCTCAGGCGGCCCCCGAGCGGCGCCGTGTCGACGAGACCGGCGGCGACCCCGCCAATCGGGGCATGTCCTGGATCACCGGCCGCGCCCGGGTCATCGAGCTCCTCCGCGACGCCATCAACGCTCGCAACGCGCAGCTCCAGATCGACGGCTCCCGCCACACCATCCGCATTCACCTCGACTCCGTGCGCATCGGCGCCACGCGGTCGCTCTCGGGCGCCATCGCCCTGGAGTGCCGCCCGGAGATCGGCGACTTCGTCAACGAGCCCTGGAGCGTGGGCGGCGGCGCCAACATCTGGTTCGCCGACGCCACCGGCATCTACAGCTTCCGCGTGAAGATCGTGGGCGGCACCCGCACCTCGCTGATGGTCAACCAGCCCGCGTGCATCGTGCGCTTCTGCCGCCGATCCGAGCGCCGCTTCATCGTGCCGGCCGGCGAGCTGCCCCGCATCGCGCTGCCCCTGGCCGATGGCACCTGGTGGGAGGGCATCGGCGTGCGCGACCTGTCCACCGGCGGCCTGCGCGTCGCCCTGCCCGCCGACGTGCACCTGCCGCTCGGCCGCGCGACCCGCCTGGGCCTGGGCCTGCACCCGCAGCGGTTCCTGGAGATGGTCGTCGTCGCCCGCCACCTGCAGTCCGACGACACGACGGGCCTGGTGCTCTACGGCATGGAGTTCGTGGACCCCTCGAGCGTGGCCCGCATGGCCATCTCGCGGTTCACGAGCCGCCTGACCGAGGACCCCATCACCGACGACGCCCTGGGCCTGCCCGCCCTGCCCGCGCCGGTCGCGCTGCACCTGCGCACCGCCCGACACGACGGCCTCATGGGCAACGGCATGAGCCAGCCCGCCCGCGCGCCCACCCAGGCGCCGCGCGAGCTGCCCTCCCACATCATCATGCACCGCTGACCCCGGAACGACGCTGGATTGCACGGAGACCGACACATGAACCAGCAGACACAGAACGCGTCGACCATCACCGCCTCCTGGGACGCCTCGAGCGAGTCCGGCTCCGGCCGCAACTCCTGGATCTCGAGCCGCATCCGCGTCGCCGAGCTCGTGTTCGACGCCACCCGCGCCAACACACTCCAGATGCAGTTCGATGGCTCCATCAACGCCATCGGCATCCAGATGCAGCAGGTGCAGACCCCGGGCAGCTACACGCAGAGCCTGATGATCAAGGCCCGCTCGGCCAACATCTACGACGAGCCCTGGATCGTGGGGAACTCGGTGACCCTCTGGTTCGCCAAGCGGGACGGCTTCTACGCGTTCCGCTGCGAGATCCTGTCCGAGTCGCGCAACGCCCTGGTGCTCAGCATGCCCGAGGGTGTGTTGCGCCACTGTCGCCGCGGCCAGCAGCGCTACCGCGTGCCCACGCAGGTCACCCCGCGCGTGAAGATCGCCCTTGCCGACGGCACCTGGAAGGACACGGCGGGCCTGGGTGAGATCAGCACCGGCGGTCTGTCGGCGCAGCTCCCGGCGGGCATGACCCTGGAGTTCGGCAGCCTGGTGCGGCTGGGGCTGCAGTTGCAGCCCGACCGGCTGACGGAGCTCAACGTGACCGTCCGACACACCCGCACGGACGCCGAGGGCCACGCCATGACCGGCTTCGAGTTCGTGAACTTGTCGCACACGTCGCGCCTGGCGCTGGAGCGCTACTTCCTGAAGACGAAGGCCGCGCCGCTGCCCGACATCGTCACGAGCCACCTGCCGACGCTGCCCGAGTCCGTGCGCTCGCAGCTCTGCCAGAACACACCGGCCTCGGTCACCACGGCCGCGGCGCCGCGACGCACGCGCTGAGGCCGCGGGTCCGGCTCACGCGCTCAGGGCGCGCACTGACACTGGATGGCGTGGTAGGTCACGCCCTCGCTGCACGAGCCGCTGACGCAGCTGGCGATGTTGCCCGAGCAGTCCTCCCCGCGACCGGGCAGCTCGCGCCGCACGCCGTGGTCGATCCACACGTCGCAGTTGGCGTTGCCGTACTGGCCGTCGTTGTTCGCGTCGCAGCCCTCGGTGGGCCCGCTGTTGGCCAGGTTGCAGATGAACCGCGCGCCCACCGCCCGCAGGCCCTCGGGGGCGCAGGTCATGGCGCAGTTCACACTGCCGTTGTACTGGACGCCGCGAACGAACTGCGTGGGCAGCACGTTGTAGTTCCCGAACACCCACCGTTCGCGCGGGCAGGTGAAGTTCCGCTCGGGCTCGTCCTCGTCCGTGGCACCGTCGCAGTCGTCGTCCACGCCGTTGCAGAGCTCCACGACGGGCCGGGTCTCACCGTTGCACGCGAGCGCGCCGGCGCGGCAGACCTGGGTGCCGGCCACGCAGGCGCCGACGTCCGTGCCGCAGGGCTGCCCCTGGTCCGGGAAGGTCTCGTCCGTCTGACCGTCGCAGTCGTTGTCCAGGCCGTCGCAGATCTCCTCGGACGGCTCGACCGCGCCGGCGCAGACGATGGCCCCCATCGCGTCGCAGGCGAGCCCACCGGGCTGGCAGGCGCCGACGTCCGACCCGCAGGCGTCGCCGAAGCCGGGGAACGCCTCGTCCACGAGACCGTCGCAGTCGTTGTCGATCTGGTCGCAGAACTCCACCCCATCGCGGGTGGGCAGGCAGCGGTACTCGCAGCCGTCCTCGACGACGCCGTTGGCGTCCCAGTAAGTCTCGGCGCAGCTCACGAGCGAACAGGCGCCGGCGCCCGCGCCGTTCGGCAGGCACTCGGCGGTCGCGTTCTCGAAGGCGCACTGCACCCCGCACGCGCCGCAGTTGTTCTCGTCGACGGTGAGGTCGATGCCGTCGTCGGGTACGCCGTCGCAGTCGTCGTCCAGGCCGTTGCAGACCTCGGTGCCATCGCCGCGAGGCGTGCAGGTGTATTCGCAGCCGTTGTCCGGGTTCTGGTCGAGATCCGCGTGACCCGGCGCGCAGCCGGCCATGCGGCACTCGCCCTGGCGACACACGGCGATGCCGTCCGGATAGCTGCAGCGGCGGCCGCAGTCGCCGCAGTTGGCCGCGTCGCTCTGCACGTTGGTGTCTTCGTCCGTCTGGCCGTCGCAGTCGTTGTCGATGCGGTCGCAGACCTCGTTGCCCTCGAGCGTGGGCAGGCAGGAGTACTCGCAGCCGTTCTCGGCCTGTCCGTCGATGTCGTGCCAGGCGAACTCGCAGGCCCGGGGCGTGCACAGCGAGTCGACGCAGGCGGCCTCGGCGTGGTCGATCTGGCAGACGTGGCCGCAGAGACCGCAGTTCGCCGGGTCCGCGGACGTGTCCACGTCCTCGTCGACCACGCCGTCGCAGTCGTCGTCGCGCTCGTTGCACGTCTCCACCGCGTCGGGGCTGGGGATGCACAGGTACTCGCAGCCGTTGGCCGGGTCGGCGTCGATGTCCCAGGTGCCCGGCGTGCAGGCGGCCGGGCGACACACGCCGGCGATGCACGTCAGCGGCACGGCCTGCCCCAGGCAGGTCTCGTAACACATGCCGCAGTGCACGGGGTTGTTCTGGAAGTCGTAGTCCTCGTCCACGGCGACGTCACAGTCGTTGTCCAGACCGTCGCAGACCTCCGGCGCGCCGGGATAGACGTCGGTGTTGTGGTCGTCGCAGTCCTCGGGGCCGCAGCCGCCGATGGAGTAGCCGTCCAGGTCGTCGTCCGAGCAGGCGGGGATGACCCCGTGATCCGGGTCTACGCCCTGATCGGGGAACACGGGCGCGGCGTCGCCGGGGTCCGGCGCGGCGTCCGTGCCCGGGTTCGCGGCGTCGCCGCCGGGCCGAGCGTCGGCGGGCGTCACGGCCGCGTCGGCCGGCGAGACCGCCAGATCGGGGTCCGCGGGGCCGGCGTCCGGCGGCGTCGCGCCCCCACCCGTGGGTGTTCCGCCCGTGGAGCCGCCGACGGGGCCCGCGCCCCCGCTGCCCGAGGCGCTCGCGTCCAGCTCACCGGAGGCGCCGCCGCCCCCACCCCCGCCGGTGTCGGCGGCGCAAGCCGTCAGGGCGAGGGCGCCGAGCAGGCCGAGGGCGGGTCGCAAGGCGATGGGGAACGGCGGGAAACGCATCGGGGACTCCACGGAGATTCGTCGAACCCCCATGAACGCCCACGAGGCCGCCCCGTGTCAAATCCCGAGAGGACTCAACCGAACGCCCGGTGGAACACCCCGTAGCGCGTGCCGCAGTCGTTGATGCGCAAGGCGCGCGCGCCGATGGCCAGCGCAGTCTGTTCGAGCACCACCGTGCCCGCCAGGATCACGTCCGCCCGCGTGCCGTCCATACCGGGCAACGAACGACGCGCCGCCAGATCCAGGCCGGCGAGCTGCTCCGCCCGGGCCGTGAGCGCCGGCGTCGCGATCTCGTGGCCGTGGATGCGGTCGCGGTCGTGGGCGGGCAGCACCAGATCCAGCCGGGCGAGCACCGCGCAGGTGGCGCTGCTGCCGATCAGGATCTCCACGCCCGTGGGCAGGGGCAGCCGCGCGAGGCGCGCCCGCACGACGGTCCGCAGCGCGTCCAGGATCTCGGCCCCGGCGGGATCGCGGGGCACGTGCCGCTCCGTGAGGCGCACCACGCCGAGCTCCGTGCTCTCGCGGCCCGTGGCCCAGGAGAGCTCGCTGCTGCCGCCGCCGATGTCGATGACGACGGCGTCGTCCGGCGTGCCGGGCAGCTCGCGCAGGGCGGCCAGGCGCACGACCTGCGCCTCCACGTCCCCCGAGATCACCTCGATGTCGAAGCCGAGCGCGCGGGCCTCGGCGCGAAACGTGTCCGCGTCGCGGGCGTCGCGCAGCACGGCCGTGCCGACCGCCGCCGTGCGCGTGACCCCGTGCGTGCGGCAGGCCTCGGCGTACCGGCGCAGCACCGCGAGCGTGCGCTCCACGGCCGCGGGTGAGAGCGTGCCGCGGGCGTCCACGCCCTCGCTGAGTTTGGTGACCACGACCTCCTCGTGCCGGACGACCACGCGGCCGTCCGCCCCGAGCGTGCCGATGAGCAGCTTGATGGAGTTGCTGCCCACGTCGAGCGCGGCGAGCATCTCCGGCGCGGCGCCGCTCACTCGGCGTTGCCCCGCACCACGAACTCGGCGCGGCGGTTCTTCGCCAGCGAGCCCTCGGACTCGGCGTAGTCCAGGGGCTTCTCCTCACCGTAGCTGATGATGGCCATGCGGTCCTGATTGACCCCGAGCGACTTCAGGTAGTTGCGCACGATGTAGGCCCGCCGCTCGCCGAGGGCGAGGTTGTACTCGGTGCTGCCGCGTTTGTCGCAGTGGCCCTCGATGGTGACCTTCACGTTGTGGCCCTTGAGCCACGCGGCGTTGGCGGCCAGCGTCGCCCGGGCGTCGGCGCCGAGGTCCGAGCTGTTCAGGTCGAAGAAGACCGTCTTCAGGCCCTCGCTGCTGCCCTCGACGGCCGTGCCGGCGCCGGACTTGTCGATGAACTCGTTGGGGTCCACCGCGGCGACCTTCGGCGCGTTCTCTTTCTCGCACTCGTCCTTGCGCAGCATGGCCTTGTTGCGGGCGTTGATGGCCAGCTTGCGGGCGGCCTGGGCCTGCTTCTTGGCCTCGTCGTTCTCACCCTTGTCGGCGAGCTCCTTGGCCTTCGCCAGGGCCTTGACGGCGGCCTGGTACTCCTCGGGCGCGCACTTCTCGGCCAGGCGGGCGTCCGCCAGGGCGCCCTCGGCCTCGGTCAACTGCTGGGTGGGGCGGGCGCCGCAGCCGGCGAACAGCAGGGCGATCAGAAACAGGCGAAACATCGCGTTCATCGAAGCTCCTTGGAGGCGGGGGCCGGCGCGCGGCCGGTCGTCGCGGTCGGCGGACGCACGTCGAGGGTCAGGCCCTGCGTGGTCACGGCCTGCAGTCGCGCGGCGTCCTTCGGCAGGGGCAGCGCGCCCTTCGAGCCGGGCTGCGCGCCGCGGAAGTCGGAGAGGGTCTCGATCACGAGGGCGTCGAACGGGCCGACGCCGGAGGCACGAAGGATCTCGGCCGAGGTCACGGCGCCGGTGGCGTCGAGCTGAACCCGCACGCGCACGCTGAGCTCCGCGGGCTGGCGGCCGGCGAGCATCTCCGCGGAGATCGGCGGCAGCTTGCCGGACACGCGCGCGGCCACCATCGCCGGGTAGACGTCCAGGGGCGCGCGGAGGGCGGCCTGCGGAATGCCCCCGGGGATCATCTCGCCGGGGTCCGGCCGGGCGGCCTTGGCCGGCTGCGACGGCGGCGCGGCCACGGCCATCGCGGGCAGGGCCAGCGCGAGGCCGAGCGCGGCGTGGACGCGGGCGCGCATCACCGGCCCCACGTGGGCGTGAGGTACTCGCCCTTGCCGATGGTCACCTGGTTCTGGATGCGGCCGTCCTCGGTGCTGATGTAGAGCTTCGCCTCGCCGGTGCGGGTGCTGCTGAACACCACGTAGCGGCCATTGGGCGACCAGTCGGGCTCCTCGTTGTTGCCCTGGTTCTGCGTCAGCCGGTTGATGGTGCCGGTGGCGACCTCGACCGTGAAGATGTCGAAGATCAGGCGCTCATCGCGGGCCGTGAACAGGATTTTGTCCCCCTTGGGGCTCCACTCGGGCGTCTGGTTGTACTCGCCCTGGAAGGTCAGGCGGCGCTGGTTGCTGCCGTCCTTGCCCATGACCCAGATCTGCGGCGAGCCGTGGCGGTCGCTCACGAAGGCGATCTGGCCGCCGTCCGGGGACCACGTGGGGCTGGCGTCGATGCCGTCGACGTCCGTCAGCTTCTTGATGATGGCGCCGTCCGCCGCGCTGATCAGGTAGATGTCCGGGCTGCCGTCGCGGCTGAGCGTGAGCGCGATGGTGCTGCCGTCCGGGCTGAGCTGGCCGCCGGTGTTCAGGCCCGAGTGGCTCGAGAGCGAGCGCGAGGCGCCCTTCTCCAGGACGAAGAGGTCCGGGTTGCCGTTCTTGAAGCTGGTGAACACGATGCGGCCGCCGCGGTACGAGGGCAGCATGTTGATCGAGTTGTTGTTGGTGAGCTGCGTCTCCTCGCCGCCGTCCGGCGCGAGCATGAAGATGTCCTTGGTGGACTTGCCCGTGCGCTTGGAGCAGACGATGCGCGTGAGGAAGAAGCCCTCCTCGCCCGTGTAGTACTTGACGATCTCGTTGGCGAGCGCGTGGGCGTGCAGGCGCAGCTTGTCGACGTCGAGCCCGATCTTGGCGGGTTTGTCGAAGGGCGCGGGGAGCGTCACACGCTGGGCGCGGTCGATGCCGTACAGCCGCGCGTCCACCGTGACCTCGGTGCCGGTGATGTCGAAGCCGATCTTCACCAGGCCCTGGGCGCCCACGTTGAACCAGGCCTTGAAGTTGGGATCGAGGCCCTCCTTCGCCGGGTCGACCAGGAACGCCGCGCGGTCCACCAGCTCGAAGTAGGCCGCGATCTTCAGATCCCGGGCGAGCGTGCCCGACAGGGCCTCGGTGACGCCGCGCGTGTCCGGCACGCCGCCGCGGTTGATGGCGTCCGGCACGGCGATCTTGACGAGCGTGAGGCCGGTGCTGCCGACGTTGATGGTGGGGCCGCTCGCGGGCGCGGCGGGGCCGGCGTGGGCGAGGCCGGCGAGCAGCATGACGAGCGCGATCAACATCGCGGTCGGGAGGGAGCGGCGAACGATCATCGAGGATCCTCGGCAAAGTGGCTGGGTCGAGCGTGCGTGCATCTCTCACGGCGCCCGGGGGTTGTCAAAGGGGTGCGGGGCCTCACGGCTTGCACTCCAGGCGCACGGCCACACCCTCGCGCTGCACCATCTTGCGCAGGGGGCCGAGCTTCTCGGCGTTGGGGAGCGGCAGGGTGCCGCGGCCGTCGTCCGTGAAGTAGCGCAGGGCGCGGACGGCGGCGTCGTCGAAGAACTGGTTGCCGCTGCTCTGCTCGATGGAGGGCTCGTTGCTGACCTTGCCCTCGGCGGTGAGGCGGATGGGGATCAGCGTGGCCAGGCTGCGGCACTCGCCCGGAGAGATGGCCGCGGGGCGCTGGAGCTGCTCCTGGATGCGCTTGGCCACCTGGGCCGCCCACAGGGACTCCTCGCGCAGCATCGCGGCGCGGGTGCTCGTGCCCTCGCGGTAGCCGTTCTCCAGGCCCTCGGGGGAGTCCTCGTCGGCGCGCTCGTCGGCGAACTGCTTCATCGCCTGGTCGATCATCTTCTGACGGCGCTTCTTCTCGTCGTCGAGCTTCTTCTTCTCCGCCTCGGGATCGTGCTGCTCGACCTGCTTCTCCTCGAGCTCGGGCTTCTTCTCCTCGGGGGGCTTCTCTTCTTCTTCCCGCTCCTGGTTCAGGTTCACGGGGGCCGTGTTCGCCTCGGGCTGCGGGGCCTGCACGATGCGCTCGAGCAGCTTCTGGTCCCGCTCGACGCCGAATTTCGGCAGCTCGACGATGTCCACCATGATCGGCGGCTCGACGACCACGGCCGGAGCCTCGTGGATCGTGCTCCACAGCACGCCGGCCACCACGAACGCATGCAGCGCGAGCGTGGTGCCCAGGGCGATGGCCTTGGGACCGGCGTCGGGCGCGCGATTTTTGCGGTGGTTTCCGGTCATGGCGTTCTCAACGGGCGGCGTCGGGCGGCGATCTACTGGGCCGAGGCCGGCGCGCTGCCGGGCGCCGCGGGGGCGTCCACGCCGCCGGGCGGGTTGGTGACCATGCCCAGGCCCGTGACGCCGGCGTTGCGCGCGTGGGCCATCACGTCCACCACGAAGCCGTAGGGCAGGCGGCGGTCGGCCTGCAGGAAGATCTTCTTCTCGGCCTGCACCTTGGTGTTGGCCTTGAGTTTGTCCTCGAGCGGCTGCAGGCAGGCGGTGAAGTCCGCCGTCGGCGCGCCGGAAGCGCACTCGGCGAGCACGAGCGGCTCCTTGCCCTCGTCCCCGGCCATCGTGAGCTTGAAGTCCATGCCCACGGTGATCACGAGCTGTTTGATGTCCGACTCTTTGAGCGGCGTGTTCGAGGACGTGTTGGGCAGGTCGACCTCGACCTTTCGGGGCTTCATGTCCTCGACGATGATCGGCGTCGTCACCATGAAGACGACGAGCAGCACCAGCATCACGTCCACCAGGGGCGTGACGTTGATCTCGCTCAGCGCGCCGCGGCCGCCGCCACCCGTGCTCATGGCCATGACGCCGCCCTCCCCTTGGTTCGTTCGGCGCTCACTTGAAGAAGTGCCGTTTGACGATGTTCAGGAAGTCGTTGCTGAAGTTCTCCATGTCGGACTCCAGCACGCGCGCCTTGGACACGAAGTGGTTGTAGAAGATGACCGCCGGGATGGCCGCCACGAGGCCGATGGCCGTGGCGACGAGGGCCTCGGCGATGCCGGGCGCGACCGTGAGCAGCGTGGCGTCACCCTTGGCGGCGATGTTCACGAAGCTGGACATGATGCCCCACACGGTGCCGAACAGCCCCACGAAGGGCGCGGCGCTGGCCGTGGTGGCCAGCCAGGGCACCATCGCCTCGAGGTGCACGCGCTCGCTGTTCTGGGCGCGGCTCAGGGCGCGCTCGATGTTCTCCAGGTCGCCGAGCTGGCCGTGCATCGTCTCGCCGGCGCGGGCGCCCGTGCGCAGCTTGGTCAGCTCGATGTAGCCGGCGCGGAAGACCTGGCTGATGGGGCTGCGCTGCAGCTTCTCGCTGGTCTGGTAGATCTGGTCGAGCTGCTTGGACTGCCAGAAGGCCTCGAGGAACAGCTCGCTCTCGCGGTTGGCCCGCTTCAGCGCGATGGCCTTGAACGCGATGATGTACCAGCTGATGAGGCTCATCATCACGAGCAGCGCCAGCACGCCCTTCACCACCGGCGAGGCGTCGGCGATGAGCTTCATGATGCTGATGTCCTGACCGGCCCCGGGCGGCGGCCCGGCCAGCGTCACCAGCGATACGAACTGCCAGGAAATCGTCTCCACATTCCCCCCAAGATCATGGTCGGGTCCCCGATGGGTGGGGCAATGTAAGATAACCGTTCACGGGTTTCAACAGGGCAAACGCCGGCGAGATTCCCGGGCCGCGTCGGAAGTGCGCGAACGACGCCGGCCGAGCCGGAGCGCCGCCACGGCGAGCACAAGGAGCGCGGGAGAGCGCGGGGCCGCTGCGGGGCTCTGGGTGCAGCCGCCGCCGGACTTCGACGCGCCGTGCGTGACGGGGACGGCCCCGCCGCCGGGCGCCGCGTCCAGGTCGAGGTTCCCGGGGTCGGCGCCGGCGTCGGCGGTCTCGGCCGGTCCGCGCGCGTCCTGCCCGACACCGTCCTGCTTCTGGGCGTCCGTGTCGGCGATCGCGAGCGCGTCGGGGGTCGTCGGCTCGGCGCCGGCGTCCGGCGGGGGGACGCGCGCGTCCGGCAACAGGGGACCGGCATCCGGCGGACTCGGCGGGCCCTCGACGTTCACGTAACCCAGCACGAGCTCGTTGTCCGAGGCGATGGGCTCCGGCCCGTTCGGCAAAACCCGAATCGACAGCGGCACCGTGCCCCCGGCGCCGGCGGGCACCACGAACTCGGCGGCGTCGAGCAGCGGGCAGTCGCCGTCCGCCGGCAGATCGCAGACCAGCGTGCCGGCCACCACGCCGCCGACGCGGATCTCCGTGACCACGCCGGGCGCGGGCCGTGGGCCGCGGTGCGTCACGGTGAAGTCGCTGACGCGGATGCGGTCCACGCCGGGGCGCAGCGGGTCGTGCGGGTCCGTCTCCACGTACACGCCCCAGAGGCTGCCGGCGTCCGAGGCGAAACCGACGACGGCCAGGTCCGATGTCCCCGTGGCCACGGCCGGGTAGTGCTCGCGGGCGGCGCGGGCGTCGTCCCCGAAGGCCACCACGCCGGGGAACTCCAGGTGATAGGGGTTCATCAGCGAGGGCACCCGGGACTCGTGCCGCAGGCCGAGCGCGTGCCCGAGCTCGTGGGCGAGCACCTGCCGCACGTCCCACTCGGGGGCGCCGTTGCCGGCCAGGTGCGAGGCCCAGGCCCGCAGCGGGTCGAGCGTGAACTCGCGGTCGGCGACGAGCACGACGTCGACGTCATTCCCAGGAGCGGCGCCGGGCGCGTCGCCGTAGACCGGGCAGACGACCCCCCCCGGGAGCGGGCACTCGGCGTTGCCATCGGCGAGCCCGACGACGTTCGGCGCGAAGGTCACGCCCAGGACCCAGGGCGCCACCTGCGCCCCGTACAGGCGCTGAATCTCGGCCACGCTCCGCAGAGTGACACTGTTCAGCGCGTCCCCGGGCCGGGCGGCGTCCCGGGCGTTCGGCGCAGCGCCCCACAGGTCCACGAAGGCGCGCCAGTGTGAGACCTCCGCCTCGGCGGCGGCCGTCAGCGGCGTGTCACAGTCCCCCGTCTCGTCCGCGAGACAAACGTTCAGAGAGACGGGCAGCCACTCCCAGGCGCCGCAGGCGCAGCCGGCGCGGGCGGCGGCGGGGGCGAGCAGCGTGACCGCGAGCCCGACGAGATGCGACGACCTCATCGCGCGCCCCCGGCCTGCACCAGGCGGCGCCAGGCCGCGGCGAGGCGGTTGGGGTCGGGCATGGCCTGCGGCGTCGGGCGCGCGCTCGGCGTCAGGACCACGCCGCTCCCCGCCCGCATCCGTCCGACGGGAATCGTCTCTCGTCTCTCGTACACGAGATCTTCCTCCGTCAGACCGACGACGCGGGTCCCGGTGAGTTTTCGGAACGCCAGGCCGTCGGGGTCGGACGTGACCTCGAACACCCCCTGCGCGCCGCCGACGAACGCCGGCAGTGCGTGGACACCGGCGGGGCCCGCGGCGGGCAGAAAGAGCAGATACGTGCGCCCGGCGACCAGACGCGGCAGGCCCGGCACGCCCATCTGCCCGGCGGTCGTGATCCGGCCGAGGTAGACGTCCAGGTCCAGGCGCTCGAGCGCGGGGCCCTTCCAGACCTCCTTCACATCCAACACCGCGCGGTCGGCGATCACCCCGTCCGGCGAGACGGTCTCGACCACGTCGACGACCTGGGCGACGACGACGACGGCCGCGGCGTCCGCGACCTCGCGCGGCGTCATCGCGCGCACGCTCAGCGCGCTGGCCGGGCCGGTGAGGGCGAGCGAGAGCGCGAGCGCCCCGGCACACAATCGAGCGGCGGGCTTACGCATCGCCGGCCTTCTTTCGCCCGAGGACCTTGGCCAGCCCCGCGCCGAGCGCGACCACGGCGATGAGGATGATCTTCTTGAAGGCGAAGAGGAGCCCGCCGAGTTTGGCCAGGAAGCCGACCTTGGCCGCCAGCTTGCCCGCGACGAGCGCGCCGACGCCGTAGGCCGCGGCCTTGTCCATGCTGCTGTCGTACTGCTCGTACCGCTGCCCCTCGATGAACTGCACCTGCGTGAGCAGCTCTTTCATACCCGCCTCCATGCGGGGCAGCTCGGTCTCGGCGCCCACGGCCACGAGCTCCAGGTACCCCGTGCGCCCCAGGACGCGGATGTCGTAGTTGATCGAGGTCACCGGCACGCCCTGCACCTGCAGGCGCTTGGCCCAGTGGATGCGGTGCGTCGCGGCGTCGTAGTGCGGCGGGCTCGCCCAGCCCAGGAGCTCCAGCGTCTCCAGGCCGAGCCGCGCGCGCTCGGCGTTGGCCGCCGGGATGTCGGCCTTCATCGACTCGAGGATCTCGTCGAAGTTCAGCTCGCCGGCGTCCTCGTCGTCCACGTGGCCGTCGTCGTTGTAGGCCACGACCACGCCCCACTCCCCGTCCGGCTCGCCGTCCTTCGTGGGCAGAATCAGGCCGATCACGCTGGGGTCCGGCAGGTTGCCCCAGATCTTCTCCGTCACGAAGCGGGCGTCCGCGTCGGCCAGGTACGCGTAGCCGCTGGAGAGCGTGGCCTCGGCCACGGTGCCGATCTTCACGGCGCCGGTCTGGAACTTCAGGTCCGGGCCGGGGGGCGTGGTGGGCATGCCGGCCTCGGTCGGCTCGGTCGGCGGGGGGGCGGTCGCGGGCTCGAACGCGGGCGTCTGCGCGGCGGCGGGCGCCGCGAGGCCGAGCGCGAGACCGAGCGCGAGGCCGCGCAGAGTGAACAGGGTGAGCGTGTCCATGGGCCCGAGTAACGCCCCGCCGCCCGTTGCGCAACGGGAATCCGCCGCCGCGCCCGCGCGTGCGCACCCCGTTGAGATGCACCCGCGCCGGGCGTATGAAGCGCCCATGGTGCACGTTTCCATCGTCACGCTCCGGACCGTCCTGTCCGCGGCCGCGCTGAGCGACCCGGGGCCGGCCCCGGCGCCGCGCGGTCGGGGCTGAACACATGCCCATCACGGCCTGGGGCCTCGCCGCGGCGTTGCTCGGCACCTGGACCCACGGGGCCGGGACACACACGCTTTCGCTCGCGCTCGGCGCCGACGCGCGCTTCACGCTCACCCGGTCCGGCGCGCCCCCGCTCGAGGGCGACGCCGAGATCACGGGCCCGGAGAGCGGCCCGTGGCGCCTGCGTCTGCGGCCCCACGGCGCCACCGGGGGCCAGCCCGAATACACGCTGCGCGTGCTCGACGCGGGCCATCTCGGCCTCTCCGGCGGGGCGCTGATCTTCGAGATCACGCTCGCCCGTCCGTGACGAGCGCCGACGCTCAGCGCGTGCCCTGCGCCCCCGCGGAGTCGCCCTCGCCGGCGAGGTTCACCGCCGTCAGCCAGACCTGGAAGGAGAAGTCTCGCTGCTGGCGGAAGTCGTCGAGATAGAACGCGAAGTCGTTGCGCGTGGGGTCGAGGCCGTAGGGCGTCGACAGGAGGCCCTGGAAGTCACCGTTCTGGTCCAGCGTGTAGACGATGGGCCACAGGTAGGGCCCCGGCACCGGCGAGAGCTCGGACCAAAGCTCGCCGCTCAGCACGTAGAACGTCGTCTGCTGGGCGGCGCCCGTCCGCGGGTCGATCACCACCTGCATGACGACGTCGGCGCCCTCGCCGCCGGGCTCGGCGTACCAGAACGGGATGCCCGCCACGAGATGGCCGTCCCGGTCCTCGAGGGACACGTAACAGTAGCCGGACGTGTCCCCCTGCACGACGTAAGAGGCGTCCAGATACCAGACGCCCGTGACGGTCGTGCTCCCCTGCGGCAGGTTCGCGGGCGCGGCGTTGAGCAGCACCAGCTCCCGGTTCGCCCCCACGTAGGCGCCCGAGTACAGGGTCGCCTGCACCACACTGCCGGCCGTGTCCGGCGTCAGCTCGGCCGTCACGATGGCCTCGCCGTCCGGGCCGAAGCGCACGGTGGCCTCGCCCACGAAGTCGGGCGCATGCGGCAGCGCGTCCGCGAACTGGAAGAACCCCAAGAGCAGGTCCCGCCAGGCGTCGATGCCGGGGATGGCGTCGTAGGCCGGGTCGTAGTGCTCGGCGTACAGCGGGAAATAGACGGACAGACCGCGCGCGCCGGGGTGCGCCGGGCCGTTGCGGTACTCCACCACGACCTCGGAGAGCGCGTCGATGACCGCGCGGGCGGGGCCGGCGGCCTCGGGCGCGGTCTGCACGAGCCCGGCCATCAGGTCGGCGAGGTCCACCAGGCCGAACATGCTGCCCTGCCCCGCGCCGCTGGCGGCGAAGGTCTCGGCGCGCGTCTGCGCGATGCCCAGGGGCTGGGCGAACTTGGCCAGCCCCGGGCCCACGGCCTGCCCGAAGGCCTCGAGCGCGGCGGTCAGAAGGTGCACGCGGGTCAGATCCACGACGGAGAGCGTGATGTCCGCCGAGGTCTGCTGCGCCGCCGCCTGGTCGAAGAAGCCGGCGACGATCTCGCTCCCCAACGCCACGGGGTGGGTGGTCGGGTCGCGCCGCGTGGCGTCGAAGCTGTGGTAGTCCCATCCGTGGCCGGGCTCCAGCTCCTCCGAGGCCAGCAGATACTCCGCGTGGGGGGCGAGCACGACGGCCGTCTCCCAGGTCGCCATGAGACAGGCGTCGAAGCCGACGAAGGCGAACCGCTCGCCCGAGGCCGCGAGGCCCTCGTCCAGGGAAGTCTGCATCTCCGGCAGCGAGAGGAGATCCGATTGCGCCGACTCGTCGCCGCCGAAGCCGATGATCCCGCCGCCGTGGTCCCAGAGCACCAGGCCGTAGCGGTCCGCCGGGTACTGCGAGATGCCCCAGGCGATGAAGTCCGAGAGGGTCTCCGGGGCGCCCATGTTCGGCTCGCCCACGTCGTCGACGACGTCGAACCGGCCGCGGCCGACCTCCATGCGCAGCGCGCTCACCCAGTTCGGCACGTTGAGCACGGCGTCGGAGGTGTAGGCCGCGGCGCGGTCCACCTGGGCGACGATGCGGAACCCCGGCCCCGCGCCCACGCCGGCCATCTCGATGAGATCCTCCATGCCGTAGGGCTCGAGGTTCGTGTCGGCCACCATGTAGACGAGGATGGTCCAGCTCTGGCCGTTGGCCTCGGGGGGCGGCGGAGGCGGCGGCGCGGGCGGCCCGCTGGGCGGCTCCGAGGGCGGCGCGGGTCCGGAGGCGGCGTCGGGCGCGTCGGGCTGCCCGGGTGAGGTCGGCGGGGCCCCGCCGGCGCCGCCGGTGCCCCCGGGCGGCTTGGTGGGCTGGCCATGGCCGCCCGTGGTGCCGCTCAGCGAGTCGCCACCCGCCGCGCCCGAGGCGTCCGTTTCGTCGAGGGGGATCACGTTCGCGCAGGCGACGAGGCCCGTGACCGCGAGCGCGGCCGCCCTCTTCGAAACACCGCCGACGAAGCTCATCGCGTGCGCCTCCTCGCGGCATGATGCCTCAGCGGCGCGGCTTCTGGTAGCTCCCCCCGGCCTGGGTGTAGACTTCCGCCCCATGCGCGCTCCTGCCCCCCGAAGCACCCTTCCCTGGTCTCGTTCCCTGGCCGCCGCGGCCCTGACCCTCGTGGCCGCGGGCTGCGCGGGCGGCTCCGGCGCCGACGCTCCCGACGCCGGCCCGATGGGCACCGAAGACGTCGGCACCGGCGGCGCGGGGGGCGGCGGTGGGTTCGACCCCGTGGGCGGCACCCCGACGCCGCCCGGCGGCAACCACCGCCCCGAGCTGACGCGCATCGGCGACCGCGAGGCCGAGGTGGGCGTGCCCCTGGAGATCCAGCTCGCCGGGAGCGATCCGGACGGCGACGCGATCACCTACAACGTGCGCTCCAGCCTGCCCGACGGCGCCAAGTTCGAGAAGGACACGGGCCGCTTCACCTGGACGCCCCAGGCCGCCCAGCAGGGCACGCTGGTGCTGCTCACCTTCGAGGTCGCCGACGAGGCCAAGCTGCGCGATCAGGAGACCATCCAGATCACCGTGGTGGGCGCCGGCATGAGCAGCGGCGGCGCGCCGAAGCTCGACCCCGTGGGCGACCAGTCCCTGCCGTCGGGGCGACCCTTCGCGCTGCAGCTCGAGGCCTCGGACCCCAACGGCGACGCGCTGACCTATACGATGCAGGGGGAGAAGCCGCTGCCCGGCGCCACGCTGGACGCCGAGTCGGGGCTGTTCACCTGGACACCCGAGGCCGCGCTGGCCGGCCAGAGTTTCCAGACCGAGTTCGTCGTCTCCGACGGCGCGCTGTCGGCCTCGGAGACGGTCCGCTTCGTGGTGCTGGACGCGAACGCCCCCGGCAACCAGGATCTGCCCCCGCAGATCGCGCCCATCGAGGACCGCGAGGTGCGGGTCGGTGAGACGCTGGACATCGTGGTCGAGGCGACGGACGAGCGGCCCGAGGCGCTCTCGTTCGAGCTGGTGACGCCCCCTCCGGAGGGCGGCAGCTTCGACGCCGCCCACGCCCACTTCGTCTGGACGCCGACGCCGGACCAGGTCGACCGCGCCTATCGGCTCGTGTTCCGCGTCAGCGATGGCACCTACCGCGCCATCGAGACGGTCACGCTCTCCGTGGTGGACGGGATGGGCGGCGGCGGCGGCGGTGGCGCCTGCACGCCGGACCCCGGCGAGCCCAACCCGGACGAAGGCGCCGCGCTCGCCCCGGGCGCGCCCGCCTCGGGCAGCATCTGCCCCGAGGGAGACGAGGACACCTTCGCGCTGGACCTGCAGGCCGGCGACCAGTTCACCATCGACGTGCGGTTCGCGCACGCGGACGGCGACATCGACATCGGCCTCTTCGGGCCCCAGGGGTCGGGGTACGAGGTCGCCGCGCAGAGCTCCGACGACGACGAGACGCTCTCCGGCGTGGCCCCCGTGGCGGGCCGCTACGAGCTCGTGGTGCTCGGCTACCAATCGGTCACCCACCCGGCCTACAGCGTTGAGCTCACGCTCGGCGGCGGCGGAGGCGGCGGCGACTGCCCGGCCCCCAACGACCCGGCCGAGGGCGCCGCGGGCAACGACGACGCGGCCCACGCGGCGGCCCTGCGCGACCACCTGGACACGCCCCTGCGCATCTGCGCCGGCGAGTCGGACTACTTCTATGTCGACCTGGAGGCCGGCCAGACCGTGACCCTGCGCACGCTCTTCACGCACGGCAGCGGCGACCTGGACACGCTGCTCACGGGCCCCGACGGGTACGCCGTGAGCTCCGGCTCCGCCGACGACGACGAGGAGCACGTGCTCGACCCGGTGCCCGTCGCCGGGCGCTACGTGCTCGAGGTCTTCGGCTACGAGAACGCCGCCAACACCTACACCCTCGCGCTGACGGAGGCCGCCGCGGCCCCGTGCACGGACGACCGCGTCGAGCCCAACGACACGCGCCAGAACGCCGAGCCCCTGCCCGTGCAGGTCTACAACGACCTGACCTGGTGCGGTGACCCGGACTGGTTCAAGACGCAGACCGGGCCGACCGAGGCGCTTCAGGTCTACATCAGCTTCGACGCGGCCCTGCCGCCCGCCATCCGGGCCGTCGACGCCGCGGGCGTGGACATCGCGGACACGAGCTGGGAGAGCGTCTCGGGCGATGGCTGCCGGGCGAGCCGCGGGGACTGCCGCCGCTTGACGGTGCGCCCCCCGGCCGAGGGCTGGGTCTACTACCAGATCGTCGAGGGCGCGCGCGGCATGCCCTACGACCTGAACGTGCGGGTCCAGGCCGGCGGCGCCGGCGCCATGTGCACGCTGCAGTCGCCGACGTGCAGCGAGTTCGAGGTCTGTGACTACCCCCACGGCCGGTGCGAGGCGTCTTACTGCGACGAGTCCTTCGCCTGCCCCGGGGACTACCTGTGTCACGAGAGCTGGTGCGTTGAGCTCTGCCAGAACGACCTGACGTGCACCCGCGCCGGCTTCGCCTGCAAGGTGCTCGACGGCCTGGAGACCTGCGGGCTCGAGGGCGCGGGCGCCGTGGGCGACCCGTGTTTCGACTTCACGGAGTGCTCGGGCAGCCTGGACTGCCTGATCGACCCCGGCGTGCAGGACGGCTACTGCTCCCGCACCTGCCGGGCCGACGCCGACTGCGCGGGCGGGGCCTGCGCGAACTTCGGCGCGGGCAACTTCTGCGGCAAGCGCTGCGCGGCGAACGCCGACTGCCGCACGGGTTACGTGTGTTCGCCGCTGGCCGGCGTCGGTGGGGGCATGGTCCGGGTCTGCGAGCCGGGTCCTTGAAGCCGGCGGTGCCGGCGCCGCCGGTCACGGAGCGCCCGGGCACTCTGTTCGCCATCTGTCCCCCCGGCTTCGAGCCGCTCGTCCTCGCGGAGATCACCGAGGCCGGCTTCGCAGGCGCCAACGCCGTGCCCGGCGGGGTGACCTTCAGCGGGAACGCGCTGGCGGCCAACCGCGCGCTGGCGCTGCCGACGCGCATCCTGCAGCGGGTGTCGCGCTTCGAGGCGCGGGACTTCGGCGCGCTGCAGCGGGGCACGGCCGCGGTGAACTGGTCCGCCTGGGGTCACCTGGGGTTCGCCGTCGAGGTCACCTGCCACCGCTCGCGCCTGTATCACACCGGCGCCGTGGCCGAGCGTGTGTCTGCGCTGGTGCCCGCCGGCTCGCTGGGCCTGTACGTGCGCCTGGAAGACGACGTCTGTACGCTGAGCGTCGACACCTCCGGTGAGCTGCTGCACAAACGCGGCTGGCGCGAGGAGAGCGGCCCCGCCCCCCTGCGCGAGACGCTCGCGGCCACGCTGCTGCGGCTGGCCGGCTGGCGCCCCGGCGAGCCCCTGCACGACCCCATGTGCGGCTCGGGCACGTTCTTGATCGAAGCCGCCGTGCAGGCCGCGGGCCTGGCGCCGGGGCGGCTGCGCCACTTCGCGTGCGAGGCGTTCTGCGCGCCCGCGCCCGCCGCGCCGCTGCGGGCCCCCGTGCC
>CAINDO010000576.1 GCA_903847385.1 uncultured Myxococcales bacterium | reverse complement strand
GACGCCGCGGCCGACGCCCTGCCACCTCCCCCGGACGTGCCCGCGATGCCGGCGACCTGCCCGCCGCCCCCGGACACGCCGGTGCCCGCCGCGGGCCGCTGGTCGCTCTCCATGTTCCACTTCAACGTGCAGTACGTCGCCGGCGGCACCGAGGGGTTCGCCGAGACCGCGCTGCGCAACCCGGGCTCCGCGCGGCTGACCGACTTCAGCGAGGCCGAGGTCGAGGATCACATCATCGTCGAGAGCTTCGAACCGCTCCTGGATCTGTTGCTGCGCAACCCGGACTTCGCCCTGACGCTCGAGATGCAGGGGTACATGGTCGATCTCATCGTCGCGCGCCACCCGGGCATCCTGCAGAAGATGCAGGCGCTCACGGCGTCGGCGCAGCTGGAGCTGGCCTCGATCCACTGGAGCGACCAGTTCTTCCTGGCGTTCACGCGGGACAGCCTCGAGGAGGGTCGCCTGCGCACCGAGGCCAGCTTCGCCGCCGCGGACCTGCCGCTCTCGCCCGTGGTCTTCACGCAGGAGGGGCAGTTCGGGCCGGGCTTCGGCGCCTGGCTCGCGCAGTCGCGCCCGGGGGCCATCATGGTCATGCCCCGCAACCTGCAGGGGTTCTTCCAGGGCGAGCTGGCGGATGCGCCGCTCTTCACGGCGCGCGGGCTGGACGTGGTGCTGCCGCGCGGCCTTTCGGACGCGACGGCCGAGAAGAGCTTCAACTACTTCGACGACGGGGAGCTCCTGGCGACGGGCGGCCTGGACCCGTACTTCGGCTCCGTCTTCGTGCATCGGCCGGCGGCCGTGGCCGTGTACGAGCGTGAACTCCGCTGCGCCGTGGAGAACGGCGTGCGCGTGGGGCGCGTGGCCGACTATGTCGAGGCCGTGCGCGCGTCGGGCTACACCCCCGCCGAGATGCCCCCCGTGCTCGATGGCACCTGGCAGCCGAAGAGCACCCGGGGCGCGCTGCGCTGGATGGGCGGCGGCGGCGGCTTCCGCCAGCACGAGCGCGACAACGACGTGTTGATGGCCTGTGTCTCGGCGGAGCGCGCCGTTCGGGCGCTGCAGCGGGCCGCGGGCGCCGTGCCCGATGCCCTCTGGCAGGATCTGTTGCTCGGTCAGGTGAGTGATGCGCGGGGCCTGAACCCCTGGCGCGGCGAGGTCCAGTACGGTCTGAGACACTGCGACGCCGCGCGTGTGGCCGCCGAGCTGGCCCTCGGCGCCGTCGCGCGTCGCGAGGGATGGGCGGCGGTCGAGGTCGATCTCGCCTCGGGCGCCGTGGGCCCCTGGCTGCCGCCGCCGGTCGCCGCGGAGCAGCCCGTGGACGCGCCCTTCGAGGTCCGCGTCGAGGCCGAGCCGCGCCCCTACACGCTCGCCTGGACACAGGTGCCCGGCGACACGCACCGCTGGTTCCTCACCGTGACCTGGGCGCCCGCGCCGGAGTTCGTCGAGGCCCGGGATGCCTGCCTCGCGCGGGGCAACGCCGAGCACGTCTGTGACACCGCGGCGATTCCGCTGAAGCTGGTCTTTCCCCGCGCAACCGGGGCGATTCGCATGCGACCGGCCTTCACGGACACGCTCGAGACCTACACCGAGGCCGACTTCCGCTTCCCCGACGACGCCCGCGACGACGCGGTCTGGCTGCCGATCGGCGATGGCTGGGTCGATCTGGGCACCGGCTTTCATGTCATCAAGGACCTGAGCCGCGTCCACCTGGCCTTCGGATTCCCGGCGGGCGAGGGCCGCAACGACGAGGTCTGGATGCTGGACGAGACGCAGCCGCCCCACCAGCCGACCACGTGGCGCTTCACCATCACGGACGATGCCGCGCTCGCGCAGGGCATCGCCGACGCGAACCTGAACCCGCGCGTGGTCGTCCAGGCGCAGTGACCGAGAGAGAACCCGAGATGACCGAACCGAACGAGATGCCGGTCCTGGCCGACGTCGAGGCCGCCGCCGCGCGGCTCGCCCCCTGGATCCGCCGCACGCCGATCATCCGCGTGCAGGGCCCCGGCGCGCGCGACGTCGTCTTCAAGCTCGAGGGCCTGCAGCGCTCGGGCTCGTTCAAGCTGCGCGGCGCGCTGAACAAACTCATGCTGCTCGGCGACGCGGCCCGCGGCGGCGTGGTCACGGCGAGCGGCGGCAATCACGGACTCGGGGTGGCCTGGGCCGCGTGGTTCCTGCAGTTGAAGGCCCACGTGTGCGTGCCGGAGAACACACCCCACACCAAGCTCGAGGCGCTCTCGGCCGCCAACGCCAGCGTCGAGCGCATCCCCGGTCGCTACCCGGACGCCGAGATCGCCGCGCGCAGCTACGCCCGGGCCCACGAGCTGCCCTATGTGCACGCCTACGACGACGCCGCGGTCATCGCCGGTCAGGGCACCGTGGTGACCGAGCTGCTGGAGGACGCGCCGGACGTGCAGACCATCGTGGTGGCGGTGGGCGGCGGCGGCCTGGTGGGCGGCGCCGTGGTCGCGGCGCAGGGTCGTCGCGTGGTCGGCGTGGAGCCCTACGGGGCGCCGACGATGCACGCGGCGCTGCGGGCCGGTTCACCCATCTCGCTGGAACACATCGAGTCCGTCGCGGCAGATTCCCTCGGCGCCGGGCGCGTGGGCGAGCTGCCCTTCGCTCTGTGTCGCGAGCGCCTGGATCGCATCGAGCTGGTGGACGACGGCGCCATCCTCGAGGCGCGCCGCTGGCTGTGGACCCACCTGCGCGTGCCCGTGGAGGCCGGCGCGGCGGCGGGCGTGGCGGCGCTGTCCCGGGGTCTGTTCGACCGCGATCCCGGCCCCATCGGCATCATCCTGTGCGGGTCCAACACCGATCCGCAGACGCTCGGTTGAGCGCAGTGCCGAACCTGTTCTCCCCCGCGGCGATCGCCGCCCTGGACGCGGCCGGGCTCGACCTGCGGGCGCCCGTCGCGTTCGAGGGCCGGCCCGCGTGTCTCGTCGGCAACTCGCGCGCGGTGTGGGCGCCCTTCGTCTCCTGGCTCCGCGCCGAGCCGCGACGCGCCGAGCTCGCGGACCCGTTCGACACCTTCGCGTCGACGGCGCTCGCCCGGGCCTGCACACTCCTGGGCGGCGATTTCCCCCCGCCGGACCGCATCGTGTTCCCCTACGAGCGCGGCGCCCCGGACTTCGTCGGGCTGGCGGTGCGCGCGGGTCTGTTGTGGAAGGGCGCCGGCGGCCTGGGGGTCCACCCTGTCTTCGGGCCGTGGGTGTCTCTGCGCGCGCTCTTCGTTTTTCCGGCGATGACAGCGTCATTCGCGCCCGGCGAGCCGACCGCGAACGCGTGCGCACCCTGCGAACACTGCGAAACCGGCTGTGGGCCCGCCTACCGGGCGCTGAGCGTGCCGGGCAGCGAGGCCGAGTTCAGGCACGGTGACATCTGGCGGGGTTGGGCACGCGCCCGCGCGGCCTGCCCCACCGGCGCAGAGCACCGATACGACGCCGACCAGCTCGAGTATCACTACACCCACGACCGACAGATCCTGCGCCGCCTCGCCCGCACTCCGGCGGCCGCGCCCCCGGAGATGCCATGACCGCGCCGCTCGCCCACCTCGTCGTCACCGCGCCCGAGGCGCAGCCGCGCCGTACGGCGTTCATCCTGCACGGGATCCTGGGCTCCGCCCGCAACTGGCTCAGCTTCGCGCGCCGCTTCGTCGCGCAGGTGCCCGACTGGCGGCTGGTGCTCGTGGACCTGCGCAACCACGGCGACAGCCACGGGGCGCCCCCGCCGCACACGCTCGCCGCCTGCGCGGAGGATCTCCGTGCCCTCGCCGCGCACCTGGACGTGACCCCCGAGGCCGTCATCGGCCACTCCTTCGGGGGCAAGGTCGCGCTCGCCTACGCCCGGGACCACGGCGCGGGCCTGCGGCAGTGTTGGGTGCTGGACGCCGTGCCCGGCGCGGCGAACGCCCGGGACATCGATGGCGACACGCACGAGGTCGTGGACGTCGTCGGCGCGCTGCGGGGCGTCTCGCTGCCCATCGCCAGCCGCGCCGCGCTCCAGGAGACGCTGCGGGCCGGCGGCTTCGGTGAGTCCTTCGCCGGGTGGATGACGACGAATCTGCGGCCGCTCGAGGGTGGCGGCTTCACCTGGCGATTCTCGCTCGACGCCGTGGACGCGATGCTCGCGAGCTACTTCGAGACGGACTTCTGGCCGTTCCTGAACGCGCTGCCCGAGTCCCTGAGCGTCCACGTCGTCCGCGCGGCCCGCAGCGACCGCTGGCGCAGCGCGGACCTGGCCCGCTTCGCCGACGCGCAGGCGGGCGGGGACGTCCGCCTGCACGTGCTCGAGGACGCCGGCCACTGGCTGCACGTGGACAACCCGGACGGGCTGATGCGCCTGCTGGCCGGCGGCCTGAACGGCGCCGGGGCGCCGCGCCGCTTCACTCCCGGCACACCGCCGGTAGCGTGAACACGAAGGTCGAGCCGCCGCCCGGCGTCTCGGCGTGGAACAGATCGCCGCCGTGGTGGCGCACGATGCGCCGGCTGCTCGCCAGGCCGAGGCCCGTGCCGTGGTCGGGGCCTTTGGTGGTGAAGAAGGGCTCGAACAGACGCGGGCGGCTCTCCAGGGGCACACCACAGCCGTGGTCCACCACGCTGAAGCGCAGCGTCTGCGGCGCGCCGGGCACGACGCCCGGGCCCATCTCGGCCCGCAGCTCGATCTCCTGACCGAGCGCGCTGGCGTCCCGGGCGTTGAACAGCAGGTTCAGCAGCGCACGCTGGATGTCCGTGCGCTCGATGCGCGCCTGGCACCCCGCGGTCTTGTCCCGCACGAGCAGCGTGTGTCGACCGCCGAAGGAGCGCCGCGCCAGGTCGGCGACCTCGCTCAGCAGCGGCCCGATGGGGTACACGCCGGCCACGGACTCGCGGCGGCGCGAGAAGGTCATGAGCCGCTGCGTGAGCTCGCGAGCCGTGTCCATGGCGGTGCGCATGTCTTGCACCAGCTCGCCGTGCTCCCGCAGTTGACCGTCCACCTCGACCAGGTAGTCGAGACCCGAGCGCAGCACGGTGAGCAGGTTGTTGAAGTCGTGGGCGATGCCACCGGCGACGGCCTCGGCCGAGGCGACGCGCTCGGCGCGGGCCATGAGTTGCTCGGCCTCGTGGCCCTGCGTGACGTCCTCGATGGACACGGCGACCTGCGTGTGATCGTTGTGCCCGGTGGGGTGGGTGCGGACCTCGAGCACACGCTCGTGACCGTTGAGCCGGACCGACAGCCGCTCGCGCACCACCGTGCGCTCCATTTGCGCACGGCGGATGAGCGGGGCGATGGTCATGGCCATCGCGTCCGGGGCGTCGCTGGCGCCGGGCTCGTCGTCCGCGGCGAGCACCGCGGCGATGGTGTGGGCGATGCCACCGAGCGGGCCGTGCACGGCCACCGGGTTCTCGTACACCACGGCGTTGCCGTCGATGGCGAACAGCGCGTGGGGGCTGAAGTCCACCAGGCGGCGGGCGACCTGCAGGCGGGCGTTGCTCTCGGCGAGCTCCTGCGCGCGCTGCGCCTGGGCGAGCGCGATGGCGGCGATGTTGCTCAGCAGGATCAGCAAGGTGTGATCGCGATCGGTGAACTGGCCGCGGTCGCCCTGGCTGTCCAGATAGAGCACGCCGATGGGACCGCGCCGCGTGCGCACCGCGCAGGCCAGGGCGCTGCCGATGCTGCTCAGGGCGACGCTGTGCGGCCGGTCCGAGAGCATCGAGCCGAAGCTGCGCAGGATCGGCCCGGTGTTGGCCAGGGCCTCCTCGACGACGGTTCGAGAGAACGAGGCGGGGGTCCACTCGACCCCGGCGCGGCGCTGCATGCGCAACGCGGAGAACAACGGGCGGCCGTTGTGCAGGCGCACGATGAAGCCCCGATCCGCGCCCGTCACCGCGATGGCGGCGTCGGCGATGCGCGCGAGGACCTCGTCGATCTCCCGGCTGCCGTCGATGGCGGCCGTGGCGGCGCACAGGTGCAGCAGCACGGTCGTGGGCGTGTCGTCGCCGCCGAGGCCGTCGGTGATGCACACGCGCAGCGGGGCGGCCTCGCCGAACTTCACCACGTCGCCGTCGTGCAGCGTGACCACCTCGGCGTCCGTTCCGTTCACGACGACGCGGGCTTCGGGGTGGAGTCGGAACACGACCGGCGCGCCCTCGGAGAACACGATCCGGGCGTGGACGCGGCGGACCTGGTCCACCGGCAGCAGCACGGCGTTCCCCTCGGCGGAGCCGATCGTGCCCCCCACGGGGGGGACCACGAAGCGGGGTCCGGCTTCGATGTCTTCGGCGGTGACCAGATGGAGCGCGGGCGCGATCAGCATGGCCCCAGAGTGAGGGATGTGAGGTGCCTTTGCCGTCCGGTCTTGACGCGGTCGGCATTGGGAGAAACCCGAGCGTGCCGGACCCGGATGTCAGGGGCAGGCGTCCCGCCACGTCCAGATGCGGTCGGCGCGGGCCTGGGTGGCCGCCCCGAACGCATAGCGATTGCTCGCCTCGGCGCAGTCGGGCCACTTCTCCACGGTGTCCCAATCACCGCGCGTGAACTTGTACTCGTACCACTGCCCGCGCGGCACGCGGACGCGGCCCCCGGCCCGGCGCCCGGGCTCCAGCCAGGCGAGCGGCGTCTGCACCCAGTCATTGAAGGTCCCGGCGATGTGGATGGGCTGATCCCCGGGGGTGCCTTCGGGGACTTCGACCACGACCCCGATGTCCACGAGGTCGTCGGGCGCGGGCGCCGGGGCGAGCGGGTCGACGAGGTCGACCTCGAGTGTGCCGACCTCGCCGGGGGGCAGGGTGACGTGCAGCGTCCGGTCGTTCAGGTCCGTGCGCACGGCCTCCGCGGGCAGCGCCGCGCCGTTCCAGCGAAGGTCGGCCGGCGCGGCGGGGGCGGCGTCCACCAGGCGCACCGCGATCGCCACGGGCGGGGGCACGACGCGCGCGCCGGCGGAGAGGGCGACCTGGAGTGTGGTGCCATCGAAGCGCTGCTCGAGGCCGAACGTGTGTTCCGTGTCGGCCGCGTCGACGAGGCCCGCCGCCGTGAACCGGAGCGTCGTCGTTCGCCGCCCGGGCACGACGTCCACCCGCAGCGCCGCGGGCAGGGCGTCGCTGTGGGTGGCGGTGGTCGCCGCGCGCAGCAGCAGCGCGCCCTCACCGAGATACATCGGCAGCGCGGCCAGCCGCACGCTCTGTTCGAGCACGCCGCCGCCGGCGTACACCGCGCCCGAGAAGTACTCGACCCAGCGCCCGGGGGGCAGCGTCACGCGCTGCGTGGTCTCGCCCTCGGTCAGCACCGGCGCCACGAGCAGCGTCTCGCCGAGCAGCGCCGTGTCTTCCACACCCCGGAGCGCGGCCTCCGCCGGGAAGCCCCAGGCCAGCGGACGCAGCGGCGGCGCGCCGGTCAGGCTCGCCTCCAGCGCCAGCGCCTCGAAGTGCGGCACGAGCCGTGTGCGCTCCTCGAGCCAGAACCGCGCGATGTCCGTGACCTCGATGCCGAACTGCCAGGGCTCCTGCCCGGGCACGCCGTTGGTCACGTGCGCCCGGAAGAACGGCGACAACACACCGACCTGCAGCCAGCGCGCGTAGAGCTCCGGCGTGGCGTTGCCCGAGTACCCGCCCACGTCGCTGCCCACGTAAGGCACGCCCGAGGCGCCCAGGTTCAGCAGCATCGGCAGCGTCTGTCGCAGCGCGGGCCAGGTGCTCGGTGTGTCGCCCGTCCACAGCCCGGCGACGCGCTGGAGGCCCGCGTAGCCCGCGCGGCTCACGACGAGGGGGCCGCACGCCGGGCGCCGCAGTGCGCAGGCCGGCGTAGGTCGCCTCGGCCTCGAACAGCGCGTAGAGATTGTGCGCGTCCGCCATGGTCGCGCCCGGGAAGTCTTCGCCGAATTCGACGCCCCGCACGGGGACCGTGTTGGGCACCGTGAGCCCGGCGCCGCCCTCGGGGAAGGTCGTCGGCTCGTTCACGTCCAGCCAGATGCCGGCGAGGCCCAGGCCCGCGAGCGCCGCCACGTGCGCGGCCCAGAAGTCGCGGGCCGCATCCAGCGTGAAGTCCGGGAACGACGACGCGCCGGCCCACACGTCCCCCACGAAGTCGGTGCCATCACTGTGTTGCAGGAACAGACGCGCGTCGCGGGCCTCGGTGTAGACCGGCCACGCAGGGTCGGCCTTGATCCCCGGATCGGCGATGGCGATCGTACGAAAGCCCAGCGCCGCCAGGTCGCGCACGAGGCCGGCGGGGTCGGGGAACCGCAGGGGGTCGAAGGTGAAGGTCCGAAAGCCGTCCATGTGTTGAATGTCCAGCCACAGGACCTCGCCGGGCAGGTCGCGCGCGCGGAATTCGGCGGCCACGGCGCGCACGGCGTCCGCGGTGTCGTAACCCCAGCGCGACTGCTGGAACCCGAAGGCCCAGCGGGGGGGCAGCGCGGCGGCGCCGGTCAGGCCGCGGTACTTGGCCCCGACCTCGGCGGGCGTGGCGCCGGGCATCAGCCACGTCGTCGGCGTGCCGTGCGTGTCGACGGCCCAGAGGCCCGCCCGTGTCGCGCCCAGATCGAACGTCGTGCGGCGCGGTTCGTCCACGAACACACCGAGCGACGCGTTGGCGGTGACCAGCGTGCAGAAGGGGATCGAGGCGTAGAGCGGGTCCGCGTTCGGCGCCCAGCCGCCGTGCGCGACGTCGTAGGCGTCCGCGTTCCAGTGCGTGAAGCGTGTGCCCGCGCGGTCGAGCGGGCCGGTGTGTTCGCCGCAGCCGTACACGGCGGCGTCGTTGGGGACCGCGGCTTCGGCATGTCGCACGACGACGTCGCCCCCGGCGTCCGGGCCCGCGCCGGCGGCCACGCGCGCCGTGTCGGTCGCCGGGCGCGTCGAGTACAGGAGCGCGCCGTCCAGGGCGCGCAGCTCCAGGGCGCAGTCGGCGCGAGCGATCGTCACGACGCCGCCGGTCATGCAGGCCATCAGATGTGTCTCCGAGGCGCGCCACCGCTGCGGATCGTCCTGTTTTGGCGCGACCAGCGCCGGTGTCTTCAAGCGGGGCGCGCGGCCTGCGTCCAGGCGTTCGTAAGCCACGGCGTCCGGGGTCGCCGTAAGCTGGAGCTCGAACCCCGGGCACGTCAGGCGCGGGCCGGCGGGGGTCAGCGCGAGACCTGGACCGGGCACGAGCGCGTCCAGGCCGTCGCCGCAGTGCGGCTCGCCAGCGTCCGGGGGCGCAGCGTCCGGGGGCGGGGCGGCGGCATCGGGCGGGGTCGCATCGGAGGGCGCGGCGTCGGCCGGGTGCATGTCGGGCGTCGGCCCTGCGGCATCGGGCGGCGTCGGGGCGGCATCCCCGGGCGGCGGCTGAGTCGGCGTGGCATCCGGGCCCGGGCGCGCCGTGTCCGCCGCGAGGCCCGCGTCGGTCGTGGCGTCGCCATTCGAACCACCGCACGCCGCCAGGGCCGCGGCCAGGGCGCAGACGATCGGGCGGGGGCGGGCGGGGGATCGCATGTCGCCATTTGACGCCGGACACGGACGAATTGCACGCCGGACTTGCGCCCGACCGGCGCCGCGGGGGACGTTGGGCGCCCCTGCTCCGCGAGGCCCCGATGTCCTTCCTCCGACGCTCCGTGCTCGTCGCGCCCCTCGCCCTGGCCGCGGCGTGCCTGCATGCCCCCGCCGCCCACGCCTGCGGCGGCTTCTTCCCACAGAACGAGATCGGCGCGCCGGTCACGCCCGTCGATCAGCGGGGGGCGCGCATGGTCTTCGCCGTGGACCGCGCGGCGGGCCGGGTCTGCGCGCACCTGCAGATGTCCTACCGCGGCGCGCCCTCGGGCTTCGCCTGGATCGTGCCCGTACCCGCGGAGCCCACCATCGGCGAGTCCGCGCCGGCGCTCTTCGACGCCATCGACACGCGGGCCGCCCTGCGGGTGGTGCCGCCGAGTCCGGACGCCTCGACGTGTCCAGATTCGGACGACGACGAAATGACGTGCGGGTGTGGCGCCGACGCCCTCAGCGCGAAGGGCGGGGCCGGCGGCGGCGGTCCCCTGGGCGCCGATCCGACGGGGCCTGTGACCGTGTACGCCGAGGTGCAGACGCAGAACTACGACGCCGTGGTCGTCGGCGCCGAGGGCGACGCCGGCGCCGACGCACTGGTGATCTGGTTGCAGGACAACGGGTATCGCTTCTCGGACAACATGCGGCCGGCGGTGCAGGCCTACGTGGACGAGGGCATGCTCTTCGCGGCGTTCAAGCTGCGTGACACGGCCTCGGCCACGGAGACGGCGCCCATCGTGCTCTGTTACGACGCGGCCGCGCCGGCCGTGCCCCTGCGCCTCGCCGCCGTGGCCGCCGCGCCGATGACCAGCCTGTCCGTGACGGTCGTCAGCGACGTGACCTTCACGCTCTCCGGCGGCGAGGCGCTCGCGCCCGACCCCGAAAGCATCGTGTTCGACCCCGTGACCGGTCGCACCAACTACTTCGAGTGGATGGCCCGCGTCGCGGACGAGGCCGACGGCCGGGCCTGGGTGCTCGACTTCGCCGGGTCGCACGGGCTCACCGACGCCCTGCCGGGGTCCGAGAACACGCTGTCGGCGTATCCCTGGATGACCCACTTCACCACGCGCCTGAGCCCGCGACACATGACCGAAGACGCGGTGTTCATGCCTACCGACGGCCAGACCTACCGGGACGCCGTCATCGATCTGTCGACGCAGCGGGGCATCCCGCTCTGCGGCGAGCTGGAGCCCCCTGCGGCCTGCTATGACAACTACTGCGGCCTGGGCGCGGAGTGTGTCGACACGCTGGACAAGCCCTACCCGCACTGTGTTTGCGCCGCGGGGGACGTGGCCCAGGCGGTGGTCGGCCCCGACGGCGAGGTGCGGGCCACCTGCACGCCGCCGACGAATCCGCTCGGCCTCGCGGCCGACGCGGAGACCACGCTCGACCCCTGCGCCAGCCTGGACTGCGGCGAGGGCGAGTGTCTGGTCGTGGGCGGCTTCGGCGCGTGCCGCTGCGCCGAGGGCGCGGGCGCGTTCATCGACAGCATTCACAAGCTGCGCTGCGAGACGCCCTCGGGTGAGCTGCGCCGCTTCGGCCCCGGCGGCGGCCCCGAGAGCGCACCCGGTGGGACCACGATGCCGGACACCGCGACCGAGGGTCTCACGGCGGCGCCGCGGCCCGTCACCGTGCCGGCGTCGGCCCCGTGGCTCGGCGCACTGCTCGCCGGGCGGTGGCTCGTGCGCCGAAGGCGCGGAGCGTCCGGTCGAGGTGGCGCGTGAGCCAGGCGTCGTCCGTTTGCGTCTGGCGGATGAGGCGCCGGTAGAAGAGCGGGCCCACGAGCGCGTCGATCAGCTCGTCGACCGGGGTGCCGACCGGGAGCGCGCCGCCGTCGACGGCGGAGTCCAGCAGCTCGGACAGCGCGGTGCGGCGCTCCTGTGTCAGCCGCCCGTATCGCTCCGCCAGGGCCGGCTCGGCGTCGATCGCCGCGACGACGGCCGGGAGCGCCCGGCCCCACTCGCTATCCGAGAGCGACCGGGCGAGCTCGGTCAGCACCCGTTCGAGCTGGTCGCTCAACGGCCGTGTGGCATCGGCCGTGGTCGGCGGGCCGATGGCATCGTCGAAGGCCGCGGCGAGCACGTCGTCGCGCGTGGTCCAGTTGCGGTACACGGTGCTGCGGGCCACCCCGGCCTCGGCGGCGATGGCCTCGATGGTGGCACCGCCGAGTCCGTCGCGCCGGAGCACCGTTCGCGCGGCCGCCAGCACCCGCGCCCGTGTTCTCACCTGGCGCGGGTCGAGCCGTTCGTCGTTTTCGGATGTCACGGGAACATCATACGCGACATCGGTGTTGAGATGGACTATGCAACATTGGTGTTGCATAGATTCCGGGAGCCGAACCATGACCACGATGCACCGAACGATCGAATCGAGGACCGTCCTGCAGCCCCGCCAAGCCGCTCGGGGTTTCGTCGAGGCCACCGTGTTTCACGGCGGTCCCGTCGTCCTCGACCCGTTCCTCGCCCTGACCGACTTCCACATGACGCAGCCGACGTTCGCGCCGCACCCCCACGCCGGCTTCTCCGCGGTCACGTACATGTTCCGCGACGGGGTCGGGGCGTTCCGCAATCGGGACAGCCTCGGCGACCAGAGCCTCATCGAGCCGGGCGCCCTCCACTGGACGCAGGCGGGCTCGGGGATGATGCACGAGGAGATCCCCGTCGAGCCGGGCGTCGACTGCCACGGCCTGCAACTCTTCGTGAACCTGCGCTCGGACCACAAGCTCGCTGCGCCGCGGGCGTTCCACGTCTCGGCCGCGGCCGTGCCCGTGGTCCATGCGTCACCGGGGGTCACGGCGCGGGTCGTCGTCGGTCGACTCGGCGAGGTCTCCTCACCCATCATCGGCCTGCTGACCGAGGTGCAGTTGCTCGATGTCGACCTCGCGGCGTCTGCCGATGTGGAGCTCCCGGTCGAGCCCTCGCACCGCGTGGTCGTGCTCGTCGTCGAGGGGTCGGTGGTGATCGACGGCGTGACGCTGCCGAAGCACGCGGTCGCGTCCCTCGCCGCCGGGCCGCCGACGCTCGCGATGTCCGCGGGGGCCGCGGGGGCGACGGTGCTGGTGCTCGCCGGCGCGCCCCTCGGGGAGCCGGTGGTCTTCGGCGGCCCGTTCTGCATGAACTCCCAGCTCGAGGTCGACGCGGCGCGGGCCCGCTTCAGCGCCGGGGCGATGGGGTCGCTTGCCCGGTCGTTCTGAGGGCCTCGCCGCGTCCATGTCCGCCCCGCCGCCGCCCTGGCCTCGCCCTGCGGCGCCGGAACGGCCATCGCGGATTTGACCGGGCGTGAGCCGCGCGGCAGGGTGTCGCCGTGTCCAGACCCGACCCCCGGCCGCCGTGGCCCCGCCGTGTGTTCCGCTTCGCCCGCGAGGCCGCGATCTGGCTCGGTGTGGCGCTCGTCGCGCTGGCCGTCGTGGGGCGGTTGCGCGCGCCCGAGCTGCCCGAGCGTGCGCCCGAGTTCGCGCTGCCCGATCTCGAGGGCGGCACGGTCCGCCTCGCGGCGCTGCGCGGTCGGCCGGTGGTGCTGAACTTCTGGGCGACGTGGTGCCCGCCGTGCCGGGTCGAGATCCCGGCATTCTCGCGGCTCGCCGCGCGGCGGCCCGACCTGGTGGTGCTCGGCATCGCCGCCGACGGCACGCCCGAGACGCTGCGCGCGGCGGGCGCGGATCTCGGCGCGACCTACCCCATCCTGCGGGGCACGCCGGAGGTCTTCGCGGCCTACGGCGTGACGACCTACCCGACCACGGTCGTGCTCGACGCCGAGGGCCGGGTCGTGCACGCGCACACGGGGCTGATGCTGGATCCCCACCTGTCCTGGGCGCTCGTGTCGTCGGGTCTGGGGCTCTGAGGCGGGGCGCGTGGGTGCTCGCGAGCTTGATGCGTCGCCGGCAGATTGATGCGATTCGAGCCAAAGTGAATCAACCCGACGCCGAGGCTGAGCGATGCGCACGACCCTGACCTTGGACGACGATGCTTTCGACGCCGCCAGCGCCTAAGCGCGCTCGCGTTCCCTTCGACTCGGGCAAGCGGTCTCCGAGCTGATTCGGCGGGCCCGCCAGCCCCGAATCGGGATCGTCCAGGCGGGCGAGGTGTGGGTGTTCGACGTGCCTCCAGATGCCCCCCGAGTGTCCGCAGCGCAGGTCGAGGAGCTTCTGGGCGAGACCCTGTGAGGTCGACGCGTCCTGCCATTCACCGTCCGAGTCGGTGACGTGGCATTCGCGGCACGGCCCGTGCCGAATTCCGTGCCGCCGAAAAAAAAGGAAAAGAAACGCAGGGGCCGTCGCGTAGTACGTCTCGGAGGCGCCGCTGGGCTGGCCATGAACAGCCCCGGCGACCGGTCGCGTTGCCTGAAGACAGCTTTCGAACCGAAGGACACCGAGATGCGTAGAACACCGACCCGGACGCACCGCGTCTGCCTCGCCGCGCTGCTGGCCGCGTGCGCCCCGACCGGAGCCGATGAGACCGCCGCGGACGCGCGCGTCGAGGCGACCGACCTGCACCCGCCATCGTCGGGTGCGGACTCGATGGTCGCCGATGCCGCCCTCGCGGAAGGCGACGGACCCCGCACGGCGACGGACGCCAGCGACCCGCCGAACGACGCCGCGGCCCCCGAGGGCGACGCCGCCTCACCCCCCGGCGACGCAGCCCTGCCGCGCGCGGACGCGAACGGTTCACCCCCGGACGCGAGCCTCTCGCCGGCCGACGCGGCCCTCTCGCCGTCCGACACGAGCCTCTCGCCGGCCGACGCGGCCCTCTCGCCGGCCGACGCGGCCCTCTCGCCGGCCGACGCGGCCCTCTCGCCGGCCGACGCGGCCCTCTCGCCGGCCGACGCCGCAGAGGCACCGCCCGGCGACGTGGCCCTGCCTGACGCCGCCCTGCCCGACGCCGCCGTCCCCGTTCCCGGTACGTGCCCGGCCATCCTCCACGACGTGGCCTTCCGAGACCTGAACATCGTGTTCGACCACCCGCCCGATCTCGAGGCGGTGATCACGCTCGGCGACGCGCTGGATCCCTTGGAGCCTGGCTGCGGCGCGGGCCCGGCGCAGCGGGCCGTGGTCTTCCAGGCGCCCCGCGCCGGTCGGTGGCACTTCTGGGTCGAGGGGGGCGAGGCGGCGATCGAGGCGCTCCGGTGCGGACCCGAGGCCACGTCGTTGGGCTGCGGTCAATGGCCGTCCGGCGATCTGTCGGTCGAGCTCGAACGATTCGAGAACCTGGTCCTGGCGATTCGCGGGGCGCCGGCCGAGATGACTCTGCGTGCGCGGCCCGTCGCTGTCGCCGGCATCGGCTTGGGATGCGACCCCCACGGCCGCGTCACGGAATGCCTGAACGCCGCGTGTGTCACCGTCGCGCCGGACGCGGACTGGGGGGTCTGCGGGGACCGCCCGCCGGTCATCGTGGCCGGTCGATATCGCCACGATCCGGAACGTGGCGGCGCGGCCTTCGAACTTCGCGTCGACTTCCAGGGGCGTGAGCCCGGGGAGGTCCAACTGGAGGCCCGGAACCTCCTGGGCGAGGCGTTGGGGCCCGTCCACGTGGACGGTGGCCCTGATCCGACATCGCCCGCGCTCCATCGGATCTGGGGGTTCATCGGCCCGGGCGCGGTCGTCCCGACCGTCGTCACGGCCGTGGCCTTCGCGGCGTCCGGCGAGCGATCGGGCAGTCCGTTCTCGCTGGAGCAGGCCGCTGTGGCCGAGCCTCGCGCCCTGGGTGAGGCCTGCGACCCCTGGCGATTGCTGTCGATCTGTTCCGATCCGGCACACCGCTGCGTGAGCGCCGACATGGGCGGCGTTCCGACGTGTGCCCCCGTGCCGCCGGCGGCGTGTCCGGCCGGGCTCGAGGCGCCCGAGCTCGTGGAGGGCGCACCGATGGTCTTGTTCGGCCAGGCGCCGGATCTGCCCTGGGTGGCACCGTGTCTCTTCAACGGAGAATCGCGGGCCACGTTCACCGCCCCCGTCGCGGGGCAGTACGTTTTCGAGTCCGAGGGAGGCTTCGGTGTCGAGGTGCGGCGCGGCTGCTGGGGTCCCGACGTCGCCGAGGAGCTGGCCTGCGCATGGACCGTGGACGGCGAGTCTTCCCGGGCCGCCGTGTCCCTCGAGGCCGGGGAGCGTGTGTTTCTGCGCACGGGCTTCCCCGTGGGAGAGATCGCCCGCCTGTCCGTCCACCGCGAGGTGCCCATCGAGGTCTCGCCGCCCGTGGTGCGCGTGTCCGCCGACGGCGGCCGCTTTGGGGTCGAGGTCGCGGGGACGCTCGTCGCGGGCCGAACGCTCGAGAACGTGCGGGTCGTACTGGTCGACGAGGCGGCGGCGCCGGTCTTCCAGGCGGCCGCAGTCGGGGGCGCCGCGCCGCTGGTCCAGGACCTCGTGACGGGCCCGGACGGCACCTTTCATGGACATGTCATCTGGGAGGGGCCGTCAGGGCTTCTGCGGCCGGCGGTCGCAGCCCGGGTCGTGGTGGCCGACGACGCCGGGGCGCAGAGCGAACCCGCCGTGGTCGACGTGACGCTCCCCATGCCCGTTCACACCGGCCAGGCCTGCGACCCCGACCTGCTGGTGAGCGTGTGTGTCGACGGAGATGCCTGCACCGCCGGACGGTGTGACGGCGACTTCACGCCGCGGGCCGTCGCCGCCCGCGTCGGGATCCGGGCAATCGGCGCTGACGTCGTGGCCAGCGCAGAGCTGACCATCTCCGATCCGCAGGGGCGATTCCTGGGGGCGGCCGTGACACTCTGGAATGACTTCGTGCCGCTGATTTCACCCATGTGGGTGGGCGCCGACAACGACCCCGTGGCGACGCACCGCGATGGGAACCGCGTGCGGCTCACGTTCGAGACACGCATTACGAGCGACCTGGGTCTCATCCCCGCGGATTTCACGCGCTATGTCGTCCATGTGTTGGACCGCCGAGTGGGCGAGGTGGTCGACGACCTGTCCGGGGAACCGCAATCTCTGGACTCGCCCGTCGCGGCGCGGGCGGGCGACCGATGTGATGCCGGTCGCGCGCTGAACCCTTGCGGCGAAGGACTCGTGTGCCGCGAGACGGCCGAGGCACCCGCCTGGCCGAGCTGCTCAGCCCCGAATCCGGCCGCCTGCCCCCAAGCGCCGATCCCGATGGCCGCCGACGCCGACGGCTACGCCGGGCTCGCCCCGCCGGGCACGCCGAGGGTCCGTTCGCAGGATTGCCTGCTCGACGTCCGCGACGCCGCGGTCTTCACCTTCACCGCCCCCCGGGCCGGCCTGTGGCGATTCCACGCGCCGTTCGTGGCCCAGGGGGACGCCGACGGTCTCGTCTCCGTGCGGCGCGCCTGTGACCTCGTCGACCCGGAGACTTGGGCTTGCGCGGACCCGCCCAGTCTGGTCCTCGACCCGGTGGACGTTGCGCTGCAGGCGGGCGAGACCGTGTATCCGTTCGTACACAGCATGTCGCCCGGTCGCGTGCGGCTGACGGCGGCGTGGCAGGGGCCGTGAGGGTCCGTCGCCGCGGACCAGGACAGACTGTGTCTCGATGGGGAAGCCTCGACATCTGTTTCGGGAGGAACGACTGATGACTGTTCGCAATTGGCCGCTCATGCTCGTGTCCACGCTCGCGTTCGAGCTCGGCGGCTGTCAGGCGGGCGTGGAGCCCGAGGCCCGGCCGGATGCCGCGGTGGGGGACGCCGAGCCGGCGCAGGCGAGCGGCGAGACCGACGCGAGCCCCGCCCCCGAAGCGCCGGCGGATGCGGAGCGTGCTGCCCCTCGGCCGGACGCCGCCGTGTCCGCAGCCGAGCCGCCGACGGCCGCCATCGACGCCCCGGACCGGCGGCGCGCGGTCCACGACGTCGTCTACCTGCGCCCCACGAAGACGCACGACGGGGCGACCTACACCTGGCGCATCATCGAACGCCCGGCGGGCTCGACCACGCGTCCGGTCGAGGCGCTCGGCGGAGACCCGCAGAGCCCCCTCACGGAGGCCCTCGAGGACGATCCCGAGACACCGACCGCCGTCCTCTTTCTGGACCAGGTCGGCGCGTACACGGTCACCCTGCTCGTCGTCGCGGCCGATGGTGCGCAGGCCGAGGCCAACGCCACGTTCGAGTCCACCACGGGCAGCGCGATTCACATCGAGTTGTCTTGGGACACGCCCGGCGACGCCAACCAGATCGACGGAGCGGGGACCGACGTGGACATGCACTTCACCCGTCCCGGCGGCACCTGGAACACGTCCTCGGACTGCCATCACGCCCATCCGGCCCCCGATTGGGGTGCCGTCGACGATGCCCGGGACGACCCCGCACTCGACCTCGACGACGTCGACGGCGCCGGCCCGGAGAACATCCACCTCGACGCACCCGAGGACACGGAGAACCTCGGGGGTCCGTATCAGGTCGGCGTCGACTACTTCCGTGAGGAAGACCTCGGCACGCTCGAAGGGTATGGCTCCAGCTTCGTGACCGTTCGGGTCTATCTCGACGGCGCCCTGGCCTGGATGAACGAGGCCCCGCGAGAGCTGGCCCACGCCCAAGCATTCTGGCACGTGGGTGAGATCATCTGGACCCCGATGGACCACCGATTCCAGGCGCTGGACAGGGTCTACGACCAGGTTCCCCGAGTTCCCTGACGGCGCCCTCACCCCTCCTCGAACGCGAAGTCCGACCGCCGCTGCCACTGGCGCCAGAGCACCAGGGCGGCCCACAGGAACGCCACGACCATGAGCGCGCCGCCGACGAAGGCCACCGCGCGGCCGAGCGTGACCTCGTGCTGCAGCCAGCCCAGATCGCCGAGCAGGTTGTGCCAGTCGTGGCGGTCGGCGCAGGCGTCGGCGATGTAGGGGGCGACGTCTTTCAGGCTCTGGCCGACCCAGGCCAGGCAGATCGCGGCGCCGAAGGCGTTGCGATACTCGATGAAGAACACGAGGGCGAAGACCAGCGGCACCAGCACCTGGTTCAGGCTGCCGCCCAGGAACATCATGGAGCGCCCGAACGGCGCGAAGATCACGTGCCCGGCCTCGTGGAACACCAGGTTGATGCGGTGCAGGAGCAAGTCGCCGTGCGCGCGCCGTCCTCTCCGGCCGAGTGGACCGTTGCGGTAGCGGGCCACCTTGTCGTACGAGTGCTGCCGTGTCTCCTACACCCCACACCCGACCGGCTCGTCCACGACCCGGCGCGATGAGGTCGGCCGTTCTCGGCTTGTTGGCGGGCGCGGCACTAGGGTGCACCGACGAGCGGATTCGCGTCGACGACGCCGAGCCGGCCCGACCGGACGCCGCGCCGGATGCGTCGCCTGATGCGTCGCCCGACACGGCGCCCGATGCCATGATCGAGCCGGGTCCCGTGGCCTCGGTGGTGGCCGGCGCGACCTCGACCTGCGCGGTCACGGCCTCGGGGCTCGTCTACTGTTGGGGTGCAGGCCACTGGGCCGGCGAGTGGGCCGCCCCGCAACGACTCGCCGGTCTGCCACCCATGGCGTCATTCGACGGCCAGGTGCCGGGCTGCGGCCGGGCGCGGGATGGTCGGGTTCTCTGCGTGGAGGCGTTGACGACGGGCGGCGCCTCGGGTCAGGTGGCGTGGCGCGACGTCCCGATGCTCACCGACTCGAACGACCGCTCTGGGCATCCGACCGAGGGATGCCTGATCGACAAGGCGGGCGCGCTGCGATGCTGGGGGTCAATCGACGAGGCCGCGGCCCCGTTGGCCATGCCGGTGGCAGCACCGGGGGGCCTCCGGCTGCTCGACCGCTGGGCCGGTCCAGAAGCCGGCTGCGCAGCCGGCCCCAAAGGGCACGTCCAATGCTGGCGCCTGCCGGAGGCCGCCGAAGGGCCACTGGAAGTGTTCACGGTGGCCGGCCTGCCCCCCAAGTCCATCCTCACGGTGGGGCGCGCGTACGGCCGCGGCTGTGTGCTGACCGAAGACGGCGAGGTCTGGTGTTTCCGACTCGACGCAATGGAACGCCCGGCCTCGCGCCTTGCAGGCCTTTCGCCCGCCCGGGCGCTCGTCATGGGCGGCATGGGATGTGTCATCACGGACGCCGGCCTCTCGTGTTTCGGGTTACCGGGCGGCACGTCCTGGCCCGGCGATGACACGCGCATCCGCCTGGGCGCGGATGAGATGGGCGAGCCCACGGCGATCGAGTCGGTCGGTTCCGTGACCTCGGTGAGCCTCAGCTCGGGTCACGTCTGCGTCGTCGACTCGGCGGGGGCCGTGAAGTGCTGGGGCGAAAACTACGCCGGACAAGCCGTCGGACGCCGCCTGAACAGCGCGGCACCTCTTTTCGTCCCGCTGCCGGGACGCGCGCGCTTTCTCATGGTGCGCGAGACGCTCTCCTGCGCAGGTCTGGAAGATGGCCGCGTCTTCTGTTGGGGATCGATGCGGTATGGCGGGACCTGCCGTTCCGTGCCGACCGAGGTGCCATCATTCTCAGGAGCGGCCAGCGTCGACGCATCCCCCAGCTTCGCGCTTTGGGGCTCCGCCTGCGGCCGAATGCCGGACGGCACCCTGTCCTGCATTCGGAGCCACTTTGACGCCAGCGTGCTGCGCGTGCTCTCTGTCAGCGCGCCCCTCGGTCCACCGCTCGTGGAGCCGCTCCGAAGCGCCGCGCTGCCCGGCTCGCCCGACGTGGTCGGTGCGGCGCGGGGCTACTTCTGGCTCACACCGGAACGTCGGGTCCGCGGTCTCGAGTCCCACGATATCACGGGCGACTGGGTTGCCCTCGAGAACGTGCGCCGAGTCATGGTGCTCCAGAGCAGCCTGCTGGCCTACGACGACTCGGACGCGGCCTGGGTGGGCGGAATCGCGAGCGACGGCGGCGTTCCCACCGGATTCCCCATGGTGCGCGCCCCGGCGCTCGATGGGTTCACGATGGTCGTCCGGAGATGGAATCGCACCTGCGCACTCGACTCCGCGCGGCACGTGCTGTGTGCGGAGACGCTCTGGCACAAACCCGACGGGCAGGTCGACGGTGGTTTTCTGCCGTTCGACGTTGCGGGCGATGTCCGCTCCATCGCATTGGGGGGGGCCGCAATGGTTTGTGTCCTGCGAACCTCGGGCATGGTCGAGTGCACACCACCGGAGGATCCCAACGATTACGCGGCGCTGCCCGCCGGGCCCCTGGCGCCGGTGTCCGGACTGCCGCCCGTTTCGGCCCTGGCCGCCGGGCCGTTTTCCGGTCACCTGTGCGCGCTGACCCGAGACGGGCAGGTCGCGTGCTGGCTGTCCAACGAAGGCGACGCCCTCGGCGCTGGACCGGGCTGTATGATCGGGCGCCCGACGCTCGTTGAGCTGGAAGCGCGGCGTCCGGAGTTCAAGCGAGCGCGATGACCCCTCCTGCCCTTTGACCCCACCCGCGATCTCGTCATGGAGCGTGCCCTATACCTGCCGGCCGACGTGATCTGGCGCGCCTGGACGACGCTGGAACGCCTTGTGCGGTGGATCTGCCCCAAACCCTGGGGCGTTTCGCACGGTGAGATCGACCCGTGTCCCGGGGCCGGTTCGTGACGACGATGCACTCGCCGGAAGGGCAGGACTTCGACGACTCTCTCGAGGACGACGGCGGCTGGCCTCTTGTCGTCTACACCTGTCCCTGAGCGGCTGCACTCCGCCCCTCGCCGTGCCGCAGGCCCTCGATGAGATCCCGTAGGCCGACGCAGCGGACCTCGTGGCCGTCCACCATCCGGACGAACGCGCGGTCCACGTCCGTCGCGACCAGGTAGTTGCGGCCTTCGGGATAGGCTCTCCGGAACGCGCGGAGGCCGGCGAGGTCGGTGTCTTCGGCCGTCCGTTTGCATTCGATGGCGATGGGGTGGCCGCCGCGCACGGGGAGGACGAAGTCGACCTCGTGGCCTGCCTTGTCGCGCCAGTAGTGAACGTCGCGCCGCTGAAGTTCGGCATGCAGTTCGTTGAGCACGATGTGTTCCCAGAGTTGGCCGAGGTCCTCGCGGCGCAGTTGTGACCAGCCCCGCTGCCAACAGATGAAGCCGGTGTCGAAGCCGTAGACCTTTGGCGCAGAGACGATCTCCGTCGGCCGGTGCGTCGAAAACGGCCGGACGACGTGGGCCACGAAGGTGGCTTCCAGGACCGCGAGGTAGTTCGTCACGGTCTGTCGGCTGATTTCGCAGGGGCGGGCGTAGCGCGTGGCTTCGAAGATGCCGCTGCTGTTGGCCAGCAGCAACTCGGTGAACCGCAGGAACGAGTGGCGCCGTTCGAGGCGGAAGAGCTCTTGAATGTCCTTGGCCCAGTAGGCGTCGAGCCACTCTCCGAAGTCGCGCTCGGGCACCTCGGGGGCCTGAAAGTGGGCGGGCAGGCCGCCGCGCACGCATCGGTGTGTCAGGTCGGTCTGCCCGAACGCCTCGCAGTCGCGGTCGGACATGGGCGTCAGCCAGACGTCCGCCTTTCGGCCGGTGAGCGTGTCTTTGAAGCGTGCGGAGGCGCCCAGCGTGGAGGACCCGGTGGCGATGATCCGCACGTCGGGGAAGTGGTCCGCGGCGATCTTGAGCAGCTCCGCCGGTTGCTCGAGGCGGTGGACCTCGTCGGCGATGACCACACGCCCGCGCACGCCCCGCAGAAAGGACTCGGGTTCATTCAAGACGCGCCGGTGGCTCGGGAGCTCGCAGTCGAAGTACTCGTGGGCATCCAGGCTGCGGCACAGGGTCGTCTTGCCGATGCGCCGCACGCCCTGCAACCACAAGACGTTGCGCCGGGCGAGGGTCGATTCGAGGAGGGCGCGCCAGTGGCTGCGAACGATCATGCGGGCAGTCTACCGCTCGCATGTGACCAAGCGCAACCCGGATTGCGTTTGGTACGACCAGATGCAATCCGGGTTGCGCCTGGTCGCCCTCACCCCTCCTCGAACGCGAAGTCCGACCGCCGCTGCCACTGGCGCCAGAGCACCAGGGCGGCCCACAGCAACGCCAGGACCATCAGCGACCCGCCGACGAAGGCCACGGCGCGGCCGAGCGTGACCTCGTGCTGGAGCCAGCCCAGATCGCCGAGCAGGTTGTGCCAGTCGTGGCGGTCGGCGCGGCTCTCGACGTCCTCGTCGTCCATCTCGCCGAGCAGGGGCATGTCCATGATGCGGGCGTCGGCGATGTAAGGGGCGACGTCCTTCAGGCTCTGCCCGACCCAGCCCAGGCAGACGGCGGCGCCGAAGGCGTTGCGGTATTTGATGAAGAACACGACCGCGAAGATCAGCGGCACCAGCACCTGGTTCAGGCTGCCGCCCAGGAACATCATGAAGCGCCCGAACGGCGCGAAGATCACGTGCCCGGCCTCGTGGAACACGAGGTTGATGCCGTGCATGAACGAGGCGCCGATGGCCGGCGAGCGCCACGGCAGCATCAGAAACGACGCGCCCCAGACCGCCAGGAGCAGGAGCACGAGCACCCGCCCGCCGAACATGACCTTGTTGACCGCGCCGGGGACGGGCGCGATCAGGTCGAGCAGCGGGTCGAAGCGACCGGGCGGGGGCGGTTCGGGTTCGGGTTCGAAGGGCGGGCGGCGCATGGGGCGACTGTGAGCCTTCGGCCGCATCGAGGCAAGGTGGGGCCGGCGAGTGTGACCGCACCGGTCACAGGGGCGTAACCGGCCGTGTCGCCCTTGTCCGGGTGGTGGAACCGGCGGCGGGGCGCGGGGCGGGCGAGCGCGGCGGCACGATCCTTGCGACGTGTCGGCCTGATGTTCCACGCCCTCGCCCTCACGACTTCGTTCGTCTTGCTGGCGGCCCCGGCCCCGGCCCCGGCCACGGCCCCGTTGCCGCAGCCCTTGACCCTCGCGCAGGCCATGGCCCACGCCTCGGCGCACCGGCCGGAGCTGGTGCGACTGCGGGCCACCGCTGCCGCAGACGCCCAGCGCGCGACCCAGGCCGGCGCGTCCACGCCGCCGATGATCATGGCGGGCATCGACAAGCTGCCCATCATGTTGCACGGCGTCGACTTCATGATTCAGGCGCAGTACGGCTTCCCGCTGAACGACGTGCGCGCGGCCGAAGCCAATGCGGCGCGCAAGCGGGCGGCGGTCTCCGACGCGGACGTTGCGCTGGCGGCCATGGACGTGCCCGAGTCGGCGGCGCTGGCGTTTCTCGACCTCTGGCAGGCCGAGCGGCGCATCGCCTCGATGGACAAGGCCCTGGGCCTGACGGAGGTCGCGCGGACGCTGGCGCTGCAGCGCTTCTCGGCGGGCGCGGCGGGCCAGGGCGACGTGCTGCGGGCCGAGACGGAGCACGCGGCGCTCACCGGGAATCGGGCCGTGGCCGTGGCCATGCTTGCCGGGCGGCGCGCAGGGCTCGCGTCCGCGCTGGGCCTGGAGTCCGGCGCCGAGACGCTGCAGATCGCCGATCCGCCGGCGTCCCTGCTCGCCGCGGGCGATGCGGCCGCCGCCACGAGCGCCGAGCAGGCCCGGGCCGAGGCCGAGGTCTCCGCCGCCGCCGCGCAGGCCGCCGCCGCCAGCGAACGCTACGGCGCCGAGCTGCTGCTGCAGGGCGGGGCGATGATCAGCACCATGGAGCCGCCGTCGCTGCTGGCGATGGTCGGGTTCAGCTTTCCGTTCGCCGGCGAGGTGCGCGACGCCGCCCGGGAGGAGGCCGAGGCGCGGCTGGTGGCTGCCCGGGCCGGCGCGCGGGAGACGACGCTGGCGCAGACGCGGCGCGAGGCCGAGGCCGTCGCCGAGCTCGCAGCGGCGCGGACGCTTCGCGAGGTCCTGGAGACGCAGGTGCGGCCCCGGGCGGAGCAGGCGGTGTCTTTGCTCTCGCAGGGCTACGCCGCCGGCCGCGAGGACATCGGCGCGTTGCTGGACGCCGAGCGCACGCTCGTGTCGCTGGAGGGACAAATCGTGGACGCCCGAGCCGAGGTGCTGCGCCGCGAGCTGCGCCTGGCTCGGGTGCGCGGGCTGCCGATCTTCATGCCGCCACCGCCGGAGGGAGTCAAATGACTGCGGAAGCGCCGCGGGGCGCGCGTGTGATGAACGTGTTGCGGTGGGTGCTCATCGCCGGGTTGATCGTCGGGGCGGTGCTCGCCATCGCGTCGGTCATCGCGCCGAAGGCGGCCGGAACCGGGGCGATGGACGCCGCCGGCGCGGCCCCGGTGGAGTATCGCTGCCCGATGCACCCGCAGGTCGTGCAGTCGCACCCGGGCACTTGTCCCATCTGCAAGATGGACCTGGTGAAGGTCGAACCGGCCGCCGCCGCCGCGGGTGGCGCCAGCGTCACGCTCGCCGATGGCACGCCGCTGCCGCAGCCGGTGAACCTGGTCGCGGCCGTGTCCCGGTCGTTGGCCGAGGGCACGCGCGCCGTCGTGCGGCTCGAGGTGGACGAGACGCGCGTGTCCATGGTGCACGCGCGGTCGAGCGGGTTCCTGGAGAGTCTGTCCGTGGGGCGCACCGGCGAGCGCGTGCGGCGTGGTCAGAGCGTGGGGCATCTGTACAGCCCCGAGCTCATCGCCGCGCAGACGGACTATCTGGCGGCGTTGCGCAGCGCCCGGGCGCTCGGGCAGCCGGCGCTCGCCACGGCGGCGCGGGCGCGGCTCGATGTGTTCGCGCTGTCGGCCGCGGACGTCGACCAATTGGAGAAGTCCGGCCAGGTGCAGCGGAGCGTGGACATCGTGGCGCCCGCCAACGGCGTGGTGATCCGCCGGGACGCGGTGCCCGGGCAGGCCGTGGACCCCAATACGACCATCCTGACGGTGGGAGATCTGTCGCGTCTGTTCGCGGTGATCGAGGTGCCCGAGGCCGCGCTCGCCCAGGTGGTGCCCGGGGAGACGGTGGAGATCGCCCTGAACGCCTACCCGGACGCGCCCCGGCGACCGGCCAAGGTCGTGGACGTGTACCCGCAGATCGACGCCCGGACGCGCACCGCCAGCGTGCGGGCGCTCGTGAGCAACGACGTGCCCGCGCGGCCCCTGATCCCGGGCATGTTCGGCCACGCCGACCTGCGCCGGACCGCGCGGCAGGCCGTGATGGTGCCCGCCGAGGCGGTCGTCGACCGAGGCGACGCGAAGCATGTCTTTCGCGCCGGCCCCGACGGCCGCCTGACGCCCGTCCCCGTCCGCACCGGCGCGCGCGACGGCGCCGACGTCGAGATTCTCGACGGCCTCGCCGCCGGCGACCGCGTCGCCACGGGCGCCGTGTTCCTCATCGACGCCGCGAGCGTGCTCGGCGGGGGGGGCAAGCCATGAGCGTGGACGCGATCATCGAGTGGTGCGCCCGCCACCGGCTCACGGTCGTCTTCGCCACGGCGCTGGCCGTGCTCGGCGCGCTCCACGCCATACGCGGGCTGCCGCTGGACGCCATTCCCGATCTGTCGGACCCCCAGGTCGTCGTGACCGCCGAGTGGATGGGGCGCGGCGCGGAGCTCATCGAGGACCAGGTCACGTATCCGCTGGTGACCGCGCTGCGCGGCACGCCGAAAGCGCGCGCGGTGCGCGGCTTCTCGATGTTCGGGATGTCGTTCGTGTACACGCTCTTCGACGAGGGCACCGACCTGTATTGGGCCCGGGCGCGCGTCGCCGAGGCCATGGGGCGGGCGCGCTTGCCGGCGGCCGTGGTTCCGCAGCTCGGGCCGGACGCAACGGGCGTGGGCTGGGTGTTCTCCTATGCGCTCACGGACCCCTCGGGCGCGCACGATCTGTCCGAGCTGCGCCAGTTGCAGGACTGGACGGTGCGCTCGGCGCTGGAGTCCGTGCCCGGCGTGGCCGAGGTCGCGGCCGTGGGCGGCTACGAGCGCGAGGTGCAGATCACGGTCGATCCGCAGCGGCTGCGCGCGCAGGGGGTCACGCTGGACGAGGTCGCCGCCGTGGTGCGTCGGTCCAACCTGGACGTCGGCGGCGGCGCGCTGAACCAGGCCGGCCGCGAATACGCCATCCAGGCGCGGGGCCTGCTGAAGAGCGCCGACGAGCTCGGCGCGCTGATTCTACGCATCAACGCCGGTGGCACGCCGGTGCGGCTGTCGGACGTGGCCTCGGTCTCGGCCGGCGGCGCGCAGCGGCGTGGCATCGCCGAGCTGGACGGTCAGGGTGAGGTCGTGGGCGGCATCGTGGTCATGCGCGACGGCGAGAACGCGCTGGACGTGATCCACCGCGTCAAGGCCCGGCTGGCCGATCTGCGGCTGCCCGACGGGGTGTCGCTGGTCACGACCTACGACCGCAGCGTGCTCATCGACGCCTCGATCTCGACGCTGACGCGGGCGCTGCTCGAAGAGGCCCTGGTCGTTTCGCTGATCGTGGTGGTGTTCCTGCTGCACTTCCGCTCGGCGCTGGTGGCGATCATCACGCTGCCCGTGGCCGTGCTCCTCGCGTTCATCCCCATGCGCCTGTTCGGGCTGACCTCGAACATCATGAGCCTGGGCGGCATCGCGATCGCCATCGGGGCCATGGTGGACGCCTGCGTGGTGCTGGTGGAGAACGCACACAAGAAGCTCGAACACGCCGGCCCGGACCTGGACACGGCGGCGCGCACCACGCTGGTGATCGCGGCCGCGCGCGAGGTCGGGCGGCCCATCTTCTTCTCGCTCTTGCTGATCACGGTGAGTTTCCTGCCGGTGTTCACGCTGGAAGGGCAGGGCGGGCGTCTGTTCATCCCGCTCGCGCTCACCAAGACGGCCTCGATGTTCTTCGCGGCGGTGCTGAGCATCACGCTGGCCCCGGCGCTGATGGTGTATTTCCTGCGCGGGCGCATCCGCAGCGAGCAGTCGAACCCCGTGTCGCGGTTCTTCATCGCGCTGTATCGGCCGTTCGCGTGGGTGGCGCTGCACAACCCGCGCAGCACCGTGCTCATGGCCGTGGCCGCGCTGGCGAGCGCCGTGCCGCTGGCGATGCGCCTGGGCAGCGAGTTCATGCCCCCGTTGGACGAGGGCTCGCTGATGTACATGCCCACCACGCTGCCCGGCATCTCGGCCCCCCTGGCGCGCGACAGTCTGTTGGCGCAGGATCGCATCCTGAAAGACACGCCCGAGGTCGAGCGAGTGTTCGGCAAGGTCGGGCGCGCCGACTCGGCCACGGATCCGGCCCCGCTGGACATGGTGGAGACGGTCATCACGCTCAAGCCGCGTGAGCAGTGGCGCACGGTGCGCGTGCCGCGGTTCCACGACGGGTTTCCCGAAGTGCTGGCGCGGCCCCTGCGCTGGCTGTGGCCCAGCGAGGCGCCCATCACCCGCGAGGCGCTGCTGGCCGAGTTGAACGCGCGGCTGGCCATCCCCGGCTGGACGAACGCCCTGGTGCCCCCCATCAAGACGCGGATCGACATGCTCACGACGGGCATCCGCACGCCCGTGGGCATCCAGGTGCAGGGCGACAGCGTGGCCGCCCTGGAGAAGACCGCGCAGGCCGTCGCGGACGTGGTCCGGCAGGTGCCCGGCGCGCGCGGTGTGTTCGCCGAGCGGGTCGGCGGCGCCACGAGCGTCGAGATCCGGCCGGACCCGGTTCGACTCTCCCGGTACGGCCTGAACCCCGGGGACCTGACGCTGGCCGTGGAGACCGCCCTGGGCGGCGCCGTGCTCACCCGCATGGTCGACGGCCGCGCGCGGGTGCCCGTGACGCTGCGCTACCCGGCGGACACGCGCGACTCGCCCGAGGCTTTGCGGCGCCTGCTGATCCCGCTCTCGCCCATGGGTGGCGGCGGCGGCGGTGCGGGCATGCCGCCCATGGGGGGTGAGCGCGAGCGCGCGCGTCCGCCCACCGAAGCGATGCTGGCGCAGAACATGCCCGGCATGAACATGGGCGGCGGGTCGTCGCCCGCCCCGGCCGCGGGCGCGAACGGGGCCACCGGTCCAGCGAATCTCTCGGATCTGCCGGGAATCGACGTACCGGTCGTCGGCGGGGGCTACGGCGGCGTGAAGGCCGGCGGCATGGCGGGCGGCATGGCCGGTGGCATGGGCGAGGCGACCGGTGGCGCGGCGACGCCACCCGCGGGTCCGCTCTACATCACGCTCGGCGAGGTGGCCGACGTGGACGTGCGCCCCGCGCCGGCGATGCTCAAGGACGTGAATGGGCAGCTGTCGGTGGACGTGTACGTGGACGTCGACGCGAGCGAGCGGGATCTGGGCGGCTTCGTGACCGAGGCCAAGGCCCGCGTCGAGGCCGAGGTGCCGCGGACGGCCGGGGTGATGCTGCACTGGACCGGGCAGTACGAGCAGCTCGAGCGTATGACCGCGCGGCTGCAGATCGTGGTGCCGATCACGCTGTTGATCGTCGTGCTGCTGCTGTACCTGAACTTCCGGTCGTGGGCGCGCACGTTCATCGTGCTGCTGTCCGTGCCCTTCGCGCTCGTGGGCTCGATCTGGCTGCTGTTCGCGCTCGGCCACCCGCTCTCGACGGCGGTGTGGGTCGGTCTCATCGCCCTGGTCGGCGTGGCCGCGGAGACGGGCATCGTGATGCTCATGTATCTGGACGAGGCCTGCGACCGCGCGCTCGCCGAGGGGCGCCTGACCAGCCGCGAGGCGCTGCGCGAGGCCATCCTCGAGGGCGCCGTGCAGCGCGTGCGACCCAAGCTGATGACCGTGGGCACCATGCTCTTCGGCCTGGTGCCGCTGTTGTGGAGCGACGGCCTCGGCGCCGATGTGATGAGTCGCATCGCGGCGCCGCTCGTCGGCGGTCTGATCACGTCGGCGTTCCTCACGCTGGAGATCATCCCGGTGGTGTATTTCTGGTTCCGCGCGCGGGGGCTGCCGGCGCCGGTCGCGGCCTGAGCGCGCGCCCGGGGCGGGCGGCTATCCGTGTGGCAGCGACTCGGCGGCGGTGGCGATCAGCGCGGCGACGTCCCCCGGCACCGAGACGGCCGAGGCATGGCTGGCCTGCAGTGTCATCACCTGCGCCTTCATGCGCGCGGCCATCAGGACCTGCAGCTTCGGGCTGATCATCTGGTCCTGCGCGGAGACCTGATACCAGCTCGGCCGCGTGCGCCACGCCGGGTGACCCACGCGGTCGGTCGGGATCTTCCAGGGCATCTGGGTCGCCGCCATGACCCGGGCGGTCACCGGGTCCACATCCGCCGCGAAGCAGTCTCGAAACGCCTCGCGCTCGATCCAGGCATACCCGAGGGTGTCGACCTTCACGTGGCCCGCGCCGGACACGCCCGGGCCCAGGGCCTTGAGATCGGCGATGTTCTCGCCCTCGTCGGGTGCGTACGCGGCCACGTAGACCAGCCCGGCGACGTTGGGCGCGTTGCCGGCGACCGTGATGATGACACCGCCGTAGGAGTGTCCGACCAGAAGCGTCGGGCCGTCCTGCATGGCCAGCACGTGGCGGGTGATGGCCACGTCCGCCTCCAGCGAGGTCAGCGGCTGCTGGACGGCCGTGACGTGGAATCCGCGCGCCTGGAGGAGACGAATCACGCCACTCCAGCTCGAGCCGTCGGCGAAGGCGCCATGGACCAGGACGATGTTGTCGATCACGGCCGGGTCTCCCGCGCGGGGTGGCCGTTGCCGCCCTTGGCCATGGGGTGGTGTCGGCGGTCGCGCAACACACACACGAGCTCCGGGGCGAGCCCGCCGTCGAGCATGGTGAGGACCGCCTGACGATCGCCCTGGTTGCCGCGGGTGACTGCGCCGTCCTCGGTGTGTTCGCGGGCGGCGCGGCGGAGGTCGGCGACATCGGGGCTGAGTGTCGTTTCGAAGGTCTGGTTCATCGGTCTCGGTCCTCGGGGCGCAGGGTGCCCGCGGCTCGACGGTGCACGAAACACGCCGCGACGCCCGACCGCCCCCCGCAACGGTGCGCGCGACCCGGCACGGGGGGACGCATCACATTGATCCGTTTCGACTCTCACCTTGATGGACGACGTCGCTCGGCACGTGGTGATAACACGCGACCGCGATGAGGCCGAGCAGCACGCCGAGTCCCCAGGCCCAGCGCCGGAGAAAGACGTCCCAGTCCCGGCGGTGCGCGCGGGTCACGAGCATCACGGCGTCGTCGAGTGTCATGCGCCCGACCTCGTCCCGGCTCCACGCGCGTCGCCCGAGCGCGGCGAGCCCCCGGCCGTGGCTCGCGCGGATCTGCGGCCAGAGACGCTCGATCATCGAGCGCAGGCCGAACTCGCGCGCCGTCGTCGCCGTCAGGCGCAGCAGGCACGTCGGGACGCGGAAGCGCTCGCGCACGAGCAGGTGCGTCCCGGCCGCGGCGACGGCGCCGGCCAGGAGGAGCAGGTAGATGGGATCCCGCCGACCGAGGCCGAACGCGATCGCGGCATAGGCGGCGGCGAAGGCCGCGGATCCCAGGGTCAGGGCCCAGCGCACCTGTCGAGCGGCCGTGGCCTCCGTCTTCAACTCCGAACGAATCGTGTCGACCGTCATCGTGCACACTCCGGGGGCGCACGCCGACTTGTGACCGAGTCGGACCGCGACGCCGCCTCGAGAGCGGCTGCAAGACGCGCGCCGCGCCTACTTGGCCGTGGGCATCACGAACTCGGCGCCCTTGGCGATGCTGGCGGGCCAGCGCTGCATGATGGACTTCTGGCGGGTGTAGAAGCGCACGCCCTCTTCGCCGTAGGCGTGCATGTCACCGAACAGACTGGACTTCCAGCCGCCGAAGCCATGCCAGGCCATGGGCACGGGGATGGGCACGTTGATGCCGACCATGCCGACCTGGATGCGGCGGGCGAACTCGCGGGCGACGTTGCCGTCGCTGGTGAAGCAGGCGACGCCGTTGCCGTAGGGGTGGCTGTTCACCAGCTCGAGGGCGGCGGCGAAGTCCTTGACCCGCATGCAGCTCAAGACCGGGCCGAAGATCTCCTCGCGGTAGATCTTCATGTCCGGGGTGACGTGGTCGAAGAGCGTGCCGCCGAGCCAGAAGCCGCCCTCGCAGCCGGGGACCTCGTGGCCGCGGCCGTCGACCAGGAGCTTCGCGCCGGACTGCACGCCGTGCTCGATGTAGCCGCAGATGCGGTCGAGCGCGGCGCCGGTGACGATGGGGCCCATCTCGGCGTCGAGCTCCATGCCGTTCTTGATCTTCAGCTGGCGCGTGCGCTCGGTGAGCTTGGGCAGCACGCGGTCGGCGGCCTCGCCCACGAACACGGCCACGGAGATGGCCATACAGCGCTCGCCGGCACTGCCGTAAGCCGCACCGATGAGGGCGTCCACCACCTGGTCGACGTCCGCGTCGGGCATGACGACCATGTGGTTCTTGGCGCCGCCGAGGGCCTGCACGCGCTTGCCGAAGTGCGCGCCGCGCTCGTAGATGTATTGGGCGATGGGCGTGGAGCCCACGAAGCTGAGCGCGCGGACGTCCGGGTGCTCGATGAGACGATCCACGGCCGTCTTGTCGCCCTGCACCACGTTGAACACACCGGGGGGCAGGCCGGCCTGGGTGAGCAGCTCGGCCATCAGGATGGCCGGGCTGGGGTCGCGCTCGCTGGGCTTGAGCACGAAGGTGTTCCCGCAGGCGAGGGCCACGGGGAACATCCAGCACGGCACCATGCAGGGGAAGTTGAAGGGCGTGATGCCGGCGACCACACCGAGGGGCTGACGGATCGTCCAGTTGTCGATGCCCGTGGACACCTGGTCGGTGAAGGCGCCCTTGAGCAACTGCGGCGCGCCGCAGGCGAACTCGACGATCTCGATGCCGCGCGTGACCTCGCCCTGCGCGTCCGTGAACACCTTGCCGTGCTCGCTGGTGATCATCGCCGCGAGGATGTCTTTGTGCTGGTTCAGGAGCGCCAGGAAGTTGTTCAGGATGCGGGCGCGGCGGACCGGGGGCATGTCCGCCCAGGCCGGCTGCGCGGCGGCCGCGGCGGCGACGGCGGCGTCGACCTCGGCCACGGTGGCCAGGCCCACGCGGCGGGCGACCTCGCCGGTGGCCGGGTTGAAGACGTCACCGGTCAGGCCGGACCGGGGCTCGACGAAACGGCCATCGATGAAGTGGCCGATGGGATCGTAGAAGTGATGGGCGACTTGACCGCTGTCCACTGGACCCATGGGGGATCTCCGTAGGTTCTGTTCGGGCGCGCAGTGTACCGCGGGGGCGCCGCCGTGGCATCAACGAGGCGCGGGATTCCTGCCACCGGAGAGACGCCAGGCGCGCCAGGCCGGGTCGCTCGCGGCCTCGAGGCGGGCGGCGGCGCGGGGGAGCGCGGCCAGGGGCGTGTCGGCCCCGCCCTCGGCGTAGAACGCCTCGATGAAGCGGGCGGCGGCGTCGTCGGGCACGACCTCGGTGGCGGCGAGCACGCTGGCGGTGCCGGCGGCCAGCAGGGCGTCGGGCAGGCCGAGCGTGGCGTCCCCGGCCAGGGCGGCGCGGGCGCCCGTCTCGCAGCCCGAGAGCACCACGAGGCCCAGCCGCGGGCGGGCGGCGAGCAGATCGGCGAGGGTGACCGACTCGCCGCGGCCGAGGGAGAGGTGGGTCTCCCAGGGGCGCGCGGCGTCCAGCTTGCCGTGCCCGGCGTAATGGAACAGGCGCG
>CAINDO010000575.1 GCA_903847385.1 uncultured Myxococcales bacterium | reverse complement strand
GGTCCTTCTCCCCCTGCGCGTGATACTCGGTGACGCTGCCGTGTTTCTCCTCGAGCTGCTGATCGCTCTCGACGAACCAGTAGTCATCGGAGCCCTGGCCCGGGGGCAGGGTGATCTTCGCGGCGCGGCCGAGCGTCGCGACGTCCACGTGGGCGCCGTACGCGGCGTTGTCGCCGCCCTTCGGGTTCGTCGGCTGCTTCGCGATCGTGACCGGAGGCTTCTCGGCGCCGGTCGCCGCCGGCGCACCCGCCTTGACGGGCTCCGGGGCGGCCGCGGGGGTCTCCGCCGTGGGCGCGCCCTTCCGGCCCTTCTTGCCCTTCTTCTTCTTGCCCTTCTTGTCGCGCGCCTGGGCCGAGCCGGCGGCGGCGCTCTCTTCCTCCTCCTCGTCGTCCGACTCGGCGGACTCGTCGGCGGAGTCGGGCTCCTCGACCTTGGCGGGCTCGTCGGCCTTGGCGGGCTCCTCGGCCTTGGCGGGCTCCTCGGCCTTGACGGGCTCCTCGGCCTTGACGGGCTCTTCGGCCTTGACGGGCTCCTCGGCCTTGACGGGCTCCTCGGCCTTGACGGGCACCTCGGCCTTGACGGGCTCCTCGGCCTTGACGGGCTCTTCGGCCTGGGCGGGCGCCTCGGCCTTGACGGGCTCTTCGGCCTTGGCGGGCTCTTCGGCCTGGGCGGGCTCTTCGGCCCGGGCGGGCGCCTCGGCCTTGACGGGCTCCTCGGCCTGGGCGGGCGCCTCGGCCTTGACGGGCTCCTCGGCCTGGGCGGGCGCCTCGGCCTTGACGGGCTCGTCGACCTTGGCGGGCTCCACCGAGGGCTCCGGGGCCGGCGCCGGGGCCTTCGAGATGCCAGACGCGGTCTGCCCGAGGCCGAACCCGCTGCCGAGCGTCTTGAATGCGCCGCTGCCACCCATGCTGGCGCCGCCCGGCGTCGCCGTCGTCAGCGTCAGCTTCTCGAGCACGCGCTGCAGGTCCGCGGCGGACGCATAGCGCGCGCCCGGGGACTTGTTCAGGCAGCGCAGCACGATGGCCTCGAAGGCCTCGGGGATCTGCGCCTGCGGCCGCGCGAGCTTCAGGCCCAGGGGCTTCTCGTACACATGGCGCTTGGCCGTGGCGGCAAAGTTGCCGCCGGTGAACGGCGCGCGCCCGGTCAGAGCCTCGTACAAGAGGACGCCGACCAGGTAGATGTCCGAGCGGACCTCGGGCGCCTTGCCGCCGACGGACTCGGGCGTCACGTACTCGACTCGGGCGCGGCAGGTCTCCTTGCCCTTGCCCGACGCGGCCTCGAGCTGCATCACGTGGCGCATGCCCAGGCCGGCGAGGACCGCACGCTCGAGGCCGAGGGGGTCCTTCACCAGGAAGATGTTGCTGGGCTTGATGTCCAGATGCAGCAGGTTGGCGCGGTGGAGTGCGTCGATGGCCTGCAGCACCTGGCTGACGAGCCGTTGCACCAGGGGCGCGTCCATCCCGTTCGTGGTCTCGATTCGCCGCGCCATGGACTGGCCGTCGAGCAGGGGCTCCACCACGAAGAGGTAGCGCTCCGCGTGGACACCGGCGTCGAGCGTCGGGACCAGGTTCGGGTGACCGAGACCGTTGGCCTGCTGGGCGTCTTCCAGGACCTTCTGCGTCGCGGGCGCTGCGGGATCGATGTCGGGATTGAAGATCTTCAGGGCGACGGAGCGCCCTTCGACGATGTCCTCGCCCCGGTAGACCGTGCCGACGATGCCCTGCCCGATCTTCGCGTCGACGCGGTAGCGCTCAGCGAGCGTTGCGCCGACGAAACTGATTTCAACGTTCTCGGGATTCAACCTGGCTCCGTCGAAGGGGCAGAACTCGGCGCTTTCTTCCAGCCGGGTTTGGCAGGGGGACTGACTGTCTGAGCGTCACGGCGGCCTACGCAGCGTTTGTGTGCCCTGGATCGGCCGAGCGGCGCGGGCGCAAGTTAGCAGAGGGTCGGGTGGGGTGCAATCGGCGCGGGTCGCGCCGGACACTCACTCGGCCGTGTCGTCGTCGACCAGGGGTGGCAGCGCGCGCAGGTGCACCGCGCCGGGGCCCGGCAGGCCGTCGGGCGGCGCGTCCTCGTCGTCCGTGAGGAAGCTGCGGGCAATCTCCGCCGACTCGCTCTCGGGTTCGAGGCGCACGTAGGCCAGCCAGTGTCGCCGGGCACGCTCGCGCTGTCCCAGCTTCTCCCAGGCCAGCGCCAGGTTGAAGTGGGCCGCCTTGAAGTCTGGGCTCTGGTCCAGCGCGGCTTCGTACGCGCGGACGGCGGCGTCGAGCTGGCCGAGATCGTCGAGGGCGTTACCCAGGTTGTAGTGCGCCTCGGGGAAGGCATCGGCCACGCGCACGGCCTCGCGATAGAACCCCAGCGCCTCGCGGATCTCACCGCGGTTGTAGTGGATGTTGCCCAGGTTCAAGAGCGCGCCGGGGTGTTCGGCATCGCGGGAGAGCGCCGCACGGTAGTGTGTCTCCGCCGTGGCGGTATCGTCGAGGCCCTCGGCCCGAAGGCCGGCCTCGAAGGCGGCCTGACTCGACCAGGGCAGGGGGGCGGCCTCGGCCGGCTCGGCGCGACGACCCGGTCGCGCGGTGACCGCGGTGAGCTCTCCGCTCGGCAGCGCCAGCAGCAGCTGACCCGTGACCGGCTCCATCACGTTCCCGTCCACCTGGACGAGGAGCTGACCGCCCTCGGAGAACACCCGCATCGAGGCGAGGGGCGCGTGGAGCTCCGGCCGCCAGGCGCGCAGTGCCTGGATGGCGCGCCGAACCTGCGTCGAGCGTACGCCGGCCGAGAGCAGGGCGGCCGCGGTGCGCGCGGTGACGACGTCGCGGAAGGCGTAGCGGGGTCCGGACCCGTCGGGGCGCAGGGCGCTGAGCAGTCCGGAGCGATCCCACTGGCGCAGGCGCGCCACGGGCACGCCGCACAATCGGGACATCTCCGCGACCGAGAAGAGACGGTCGGCGGTCCGCACTGTTTCGGACGCGCTCATCGGGTCAGTGCGCGGCGCCCTCGACGACCCCTTCGAGGTCCAGGTCGATCAGCAGCAACGTGCCCCGGGCCCGCAGCGTCGACGTCGCCTCGAGCTGACCCGGCGTCTCCGGTCCGAGCAGGCGGGCGGCTTCGCGGGCCGCGCGGTCACGCAGGATGGGCTGCGTCCGACGGTCGCGCGCGAGCGCGTCGCGCACGCGCTGAGTAAAGGCGGCGTCCACGCGTGGCTCGTTCGGGGACGCGTCGAGTCCCACGGTCGCCAGGTCGACGGACATCAGCGCCGAGCCCATGAAGACCGACTGGTCACCGTGCCCGCCGGACACGGCGGCCGCCTCGTAGATGCGACCCTCGACGATGACCGACGCATGGTCGACGAGGCGCCACACCGCGTCGAGGTCCAGGCGGCCATCGGCGGCAAAGAGGCGAAGCGGGCGGGCCTCGGGCACGGCGCGCGACGGGCTGATCGCGATCTCGCCGGCGCGGACGGGCGCGCTGGCGACGGGCTGCTTGCGGACGAGACGGGGATCGGGTCGGGCCATCGGGAACCTCTGGCGCCATCCTATGTCGGCGTCGCCCGGAGGGGAAATTTTGGCCCCGGTGCAATTTCTTGCCCTTGGGCCGCGCCCCCCGAACGTGCGCTGATGGAAAGTGGGGAGCCCCGGGTGATCGGGTCGCCCGCGACGTGGTCCCTGACAGAATGGCTCGCGCTGGAGTACGATGCCTCGTTCGGCGTCGAGGTGCCGTACGTGAGCCCCCCACCGGTCCGGAGCTGGCATGCACGCGAGAGCTGACGAAGTCGCCCCGAAGTCGATTCCGTACCCCGAGTACGTGCTGCGGGTGCTGTTCACGCTCTTCACGCCGGCCGTGAAGACGGCGGTGGACTTCAACTACCCGCTCGACACCGTCAAGGACATGATGACGCTGGCGCTGTGGCAGGAGGCCCGGCGCAAACACTCCACCATCAACCTCATCTCGGTCATCTTCGGGAAGTCGACCCGCACGGTGAAGGCGCTCTCGGCGCGCTTCAACAAGGGCGGCTACTTCGAGTCGAACGAGACGAACCTGATGCGCCGCGTCGAGGACCTGCTCCGGCAGCGGCCGATGTCCATGGACGAGCTCGGCGACCGCCTCCCGCAGACCGCGGAGTTCGACAGCACTCGCCTCGCCGTCGGCGCGCTCCTGAACCAGGGGCGCATCGAGGCGGTGGCCCGCACGCCGGGCGCGCCGGTGCGGTATCAGGTCGTCGCCCGCCATCACAATCTGCACACGGAGGGCGACTGGGAGGCCCGCCTCGACGCGCTCGCCGAGCACCTCGAGGCCGTGACCGAGACCATCCGTCGTCGGATGATCAGCGACGAGCCCGAGACGGCCGCCGCGCGGACTTTCTCCTTCCGGGCCCGCCCCGAGGAGGTCGAGGCGTTCCGCGAGGCCTTCTTCGAGTTCGTGCGCACGAACTATCGCGGGCTCGAAGAGGCGGCCGCCGACGACCCCCGCGCCCGGTGTTACGCCCTGTACGCCGGCCTGACCGAAATGGAGGACGCGGAGCGATGAAGACGCCACTCACCGTCCTGATCACCCTGCTCTCCGCCACGGCCTGCGCCCCGACGCACGACGCCGCCGAGCCGTCGCCCGGCGCGACGCCCGAGGCCCTTGCTGCGGTCTCGCCCGCCCCGGTACGGGCCGTCCGCCTGCGCGCCGACGCTCGCCGGGACCTCCATCGCGCCGCCACCACGCCCTTCACGACGCCCGGCGCCGAGGCCGTCGCGGCCGCCGACGCTCAGGCCTGCCTCGACCACTGTGGCGGGGCACCCTGGTGCGATGCGCTGTGTGGCCCCGCCGAGGTCGAGCCCGCCGAGGGCTTCGCCGACGCGCAGCGGCCCCCCGCCGACTGCCCGGCCTGCGGTCGGGAGACGGGTTTCCTGCCCAGCCCGCCCACGGTCGAGGCCCGGCGCGAGGGCCAGTTCGTCGCCGTCGAGTGGACGGCGGTGGCCGGCGCCGAGGAGTACGAGCTCGTGGTGCTGCGCCAGAAGCTCGGCCTCGCCGACTACGAGCGCTTCGGCGATCAGACGACCGTCGAGACGGAAGCCCGCATCTCGATGCTGCCCGCCGGCTACGTCTACGTATTCGCCGTGACCCCCTACCTCGAAGGCGACCTCGCCGTCGAACTGACCGGATTCTCCACGCCGCAGTCGCTGTGACCGAACCGAACCTCGCCGCCCTCGAAGAGCGCCTCGCCGCCAGTCAGATCGAAATCGAAGCGCTGACGCAGGAGACGCTCAACCTGTATCGGCAGGTGAACCTGCTCTATCGGATCGGCGAGTCGATCAACGCGTGCCTCAGCCCCACGGACGTCTGCCAGCTCGTCCTGCGGGAGTGCTGCAAGATCCTGCGGGCGGCCACCGGTCGCATCGACCTGGACGACGGCTTCACGCTCGGCACGACGCCCGAGAACATCGACTCGCAGCTCAGCGTGCCCATCGAGAACGCGCACGGGCATCTGGGCGACGTGACCGTCTACAACAAGAAGAACGGGTTTTTCAGCGCCGCGGACGAGAAGCTCATCCGGGCCGTGGCGCGCCAGGCCGGCATCGCTCTGGAGAACAACCGGCTGATCCAGGGGCTGATCAGCAAGAACCAGGAGCTCGAGCGGCTCAACGACGAGCTGAAGGCCCTCGACCAGATGAAGAGCGACTTCGTGAGCAACGTGAGCCACGAGCTGCGCACGCCGCTGGCCAGCATCAAGGGGTTCGCCGCCACGATCCTGCTCGACGACGAGATGCCCGCGGAGATCCAGCGCGAGTTCGTCGGCATCATCAACGACGAGTCGGACAAGCTCAGCGTCATCATCAACGACATCCTCGACATCTCGAAGATGATGTCCGGCCACATGAAATTCGACGTCCGCCCGAGCCGCCTCGAGTCCGTGGTGCAGGAGGTCGTCAAGCTGCTCGCCGTGCTCGCGGACAAGAAGACCCTGAACCTGGAGTTCCAGCTCGTCGACTCGGCCGAGGTGATGCTCGACCCCACGCGCTTCGCGCAGGTGCTCAAGAACCTGCTCGGCAACGCCATCAAGTTCACCGACGAAGGCGCGGTGACCGTGACGCAATGGGTGGAGGGCGACGAGGCCTGCGTGGCCATCGAGGACACGGGTGAGGGGATCCCCGAGGACCAGCTCTCGTACATCTTCGAGAAGTTCTATCGGGTCGAGAACGTGGTACATACGAAGGAAGGTACCGGTCTGGGCCTGGCCCTCGTGCGCAACATCGTCGACCATCATCAGGGACGCATCGAGGTCCGCAGCCGCGTGGGCGAGGGCAGCACCTTCACGGTGCGGCTCCCCCTGGCCCGACCGCCCATCGAAGCGGAGGACACGGGTGCAGAAGCGAATCCTGATCGTTGACGACGACGCGCACATCCGGCTGCTCCTCCGGCGCACCCTGGAAGAGCTCGAGCTCGAGGGCGTGCTCATCGACGTGGCCGAGGACGGCGTCGAGGGTCTGGACAAGGCCCGGGCGCTCAAGCCCGACCTGATCTTCCTGGACGTGATGATGCCGCGCATGAACGGCATGGACGTCTGCAAACACATCCGGAAGGACCCCGAGCTCGTCGGCTGCCACGTGATCATCCTCACGGCCCGCGGGCAGACCATGCCGCCCCTGGACCTGGCACACGGCCCCCACGAGTTCCTGACGAAACCCTTCGACCCGGACCACATCATCGCCCGGGCGGCCGAGGTGCTCGCCATCGACCTCGACCTCGGCTTTTGACCAACGCCATGGAGCTCTGGACCCTCCTGGCCGTCGGCGTCGCCGCACCCGCGCTGGCGACCTTCGTCGTGCACCCGATGCTCGTGTCGACGGGCCTCAGCCCGGAGTGGGCCACCCTGATCCTGCTCGCCGTCGGCGCGGTGCTCTGCATCGGCGTCGTCTTCGGGTTGCGGGCCCGCACCAAGGCGCGGGTCGCCGAGGCCGCGAAGATCTGGGAGGAGATGGCGCGTGGGCGATCGGTGCAGGAGCTCCCGCCCGCCTTCGCGCCGCTGTGGTCGCAGATGCGCAACATGCTCGCGCAGCTCGAGATGGCCGGCCAGGCGCTCGACGACCGCCAGTCCATGCAGGACGTCATCGACTCCATGCCGGACTCGCTGCTCGTCCTCGACGCGCACGGACGGATCGAGCTGTGCAACCGCACCTTCGCGCTGCGCATGCGGTTCGAGACCCCGGAGGACATCGTGGGCCTCGGCCTCGACGCGCTCGGGGGCGAGACCCGGCCGGCCTGGTTCGTCGGTCTGCTCGAGACGGGGGAGCTGCTCGCGCAGGATCTCCGTTTTCACGACGCATACGGCGGCACGGTCACCCTGAAGACGACGGGGCGCACGCGCACGTCCATGGACGGCGAGCCGCGGGGGGCCGTGCTCGTGGCGCGCGACAACGTGGAGATCTCGCGGCTGACCTCGGAGCTGCAGCGGGCGGCCGAGCGCCTCGAGGATTCGGAGCGGTTCTTCCAGGATCTGTTCGACGCGATGGAGGATCCCATCACGGTGATCTCGCCGGACTACGAGGTCTTGCAAGCCAACCGGCAGGCGCGGCTCGTCTTCGGCAAGGAGCTCATCGGTCGGCGCTGCTACCGTGCGTTCCGCATGCGCGACGACCCCTGCCAGGACTGCCCGGCGCGGACGACCTTCGCGCAGCACCAGAGCACGAGCGTCGAGCACCGCATCTTCGGCAATGCGATCACGCGCATCAGCACGTACCCCCTCCTGGGCAAGGACGGCCAGCTCCACGCCGTCATCAACCACAAGCGGGACGTCACCAAGGAGCGCCAGCTCGAGGACCTCAAGGCGAACTTCCTGGCCGCCGTGAGTCACGAGCTCCGCACGCCGCTGACGTCGCTCATGGGCTTCAACAAGCTGAACATGCGCCGCCTGACGCGGTACGTGCGCCCCTTCCTCGCCGAGGCCCCCGAAGAGGCGCGCACGTCCCTCCAGAAGGCGCTGTCGGACATGGAGGTCATGGCCGCCGAGGGGGAGCGCCTCGGCCGGCTCGTCAACGACGTCCTCGACCTGAGCAAGCTCGAGGCGGGTCGACTGCGTCTGAACTTCGAGCCCGTGGACGTGCCGGCCCTGGTGGCGGGCGCGCTGCAGGCCACCTCGACGCTGTTCCAGGGTCGCCACATCCTGATGGTGCCCGACCTGCCGGAGATCTGCCCGGAGGCCTGGGGCGACAAGGACCGTCTGCTGCAGGTCCTGGTGAACCTGGTCAGCAACGCGATCAAGTACACCGAGCGCGGCGAGATCCGGGTCTCCGTGGCGGTCACGCCCGAGGAGCTGACCCTCTCGGTCCGGGACGCCGGGGCCGGCATTCCGCCCGAGGAGCTCTCACACATCTTCGAGCGCTTCCGGCAGGCGGGGGAGGCCCAGAAGGGACGGCCGTCGGGCACGGGCCTCGGCCTGCCCATCTGCCGGGAGCTCGTGCACCTGCACCGCGGCCGCATCTGGGTCGAGAGCGAGCCGGGACTCGGGGCGACCTTCTCGTTCACGCTGCGTCGGGCGGACGCCGTGGACCCCGCCGAACGGTCGCTCGATCTGCGCGGACCCGGCGCGACGCTGAGCTGACGCCGGGGGGCGAACCTCGCAAATCGGTGGTCCGGACCCGATGCGCGTTGCCCCCATGGCGGTTCTGTCCTAGCATCCCGCCACCACATCGGTCCATCGGGAGACCATGGCTGAGAAACGCGACGAACCCGGGGGTGCCTTCGACTTTGACGAAGGTGACCTCGCGGGTGCCCAGACCCTGCCCGGGGCCATCGTGTGTCCTGCGTGCGGCGGGATGTCGACGGGGCAATATTGCAACGGCTGCGGCTACGAGCTGCTGCCGGACGACGCCGCGCACGGCCAGTTTCCGCCCGTCGGCGCGCGGGTCGAGGGGGGCGCCGGCAAGGCGGTCACCCTGCGAGCGCCCTTGCCCGCCGTCCCGGGGGCCGCCCGATTCCTCGCGATGGACGAGGATCTGGGCCGCTACGAGGTCCTCGTCACCCCGAAGAGCGCCGATCGCGAGCGCGGTGTCCTGGCCCGTCGGACCGAGGCCCGCGCCCAACTCGGCGAACACGCGCTCTCCCCGGCCTGGGCCGCCGATCAAGGGGGTCTGCGGTACACTGTGACCCGCCTGCCGGACGCCCCCAGCCTGTCCGACGGCCTGGCCGCACTCCTGGCCGACCGTCACGGCGGCGAGGTCCTCGAGGCCGTGCGCCGCTGGGTTCTGCCCATCACGTCGTTCCTGGCCGGTTTCCACGCCGAGCAGCGCTTCTTCGGCCTGCTCGACCCGTCGGAGATCCTCATCGACGCCGAGGGCCTCGTCCGGTTCCGCGAGCCCGCGCACCCGCGGGACGCCGCCGAGGCGCCCCTCGCGGTCCAGCGCCGTCGTGCGCCACGCGGCTTCTCGGCGCCCGAGGTCCTCGGGCACTGCGGCGGCTGGGTGGGGCCCCGGACGGACGTCTTCTTCGCGGGGGTGGTGCTCTACTACACCCTCACCCGCATCGCGCCGCTCACGGAGGCCGGCCTGTCCGGCGAGCGCCTGCCGCCCCCGCAGGTCTATGCCCCCGAGGTCCCGCCTGCGCTCGCCGCGGTGGCCCGCCGGGCGACCTCGCCCTTGCCGGAGCGACGCTACGCGGACTGCCGTGCCCTGCAAGAGGCGCTGCTCGCCGCGCTGGACAACGCCGTGCTGCGGCGCAACGCACGGCATCAGCGGCTGCAGATCGACATCGGCCACGAGCTGCACGTGGGCGTGCTCAAGGGCCAGTACAGCCCCGTGAACCAGGACGACCTCTTCCTGGCCTACGACGCCCCATCCGGCGTCGGGCTCTTCGTCATCGGTGACGGCGTGAGCATCTCCGAGTACGGCTCGGGGGACATGGCGAGCGCCTGTGTGCGGGCCGAAGCGGTCGAACTCTGGCGGCGCATCGCCGGGCAGGACGACATCTCCGATGGTCCCACGGAGCCCGGCCTCGCCGAGGCGGTCACGGTGCCCGGGCTGCCCCGGCGCCCGACACTCCCCGACCAGCCCAGCCAGCGGCGGCGCATGATCAACGACATGCTGGACACGGCCAACCGGCGCATCGCCGACCTCGTGCACAGCGAGATGCCGCGCTTCGCCGGCCCGCCCGAGGGCATCATGGCCTCCACGGCCGTCGGCGTCGTGGTGGACGGCAACCACCTGATGATGTTCTCCATCGGCGACAGCCGGGCGTACCTCATCCGGGGCGGCCACATCGCGTCGCTGATGATCGACGACGACCTCACCACTCAACTGCTTCGGCTCGGCCGGGCCCCGAGCGTCGCGCGCCACGTGCCCGCCGGCGGGGCCCTCATCCGTTGCGTCGGCGAGTTCGAGAAGGGCGACGACGACCGCCTCATCCCGGTCCCGTTGCAGCCCGGCTTCCGCGACATCACCGTGCTGCCCGGCGACTGGCTCGTGCTGTGCTCCGACGGCGTGCCCGACTACGGCGGCATCGACGAGGAAGAGGCCGAGGAGAACATCCGGCGTGCCGTCGAGACGGCCACGGGTGCACCCTGGGCCGCGTTCGAGCTCATGGTCCTGGCCAATCGCGGCGGCGGCGGCGACAACATCAGCTGCATCGTCCTGCACTTCCTGCCCTCGGCGGCGACGATCGTGGAGACCGACCCGGCGCTACCGGTCGGTGGGAGCGCAGTGGCATGACACGCAGGGGACCCCGACTCGAGGTGGACGTCCTCCTGGACCCGACCACCTCGGCGGTGACGGACGCCGAGCTCGAGGTCACGGCGCTGCTGAAGCTGCGGCTGGACGTCCCCGCGGACTCGGCCCCCGTGCCGCTCCACGTGATGATCGCCCCGCTCGGGCCCGGCGCGGGCAACGCGGCGGCGGTTTTTCGGTCCTTCGAGGCCCTTCGGCCGGGCGACCGCGTTTCGTTCCCCGGGGGCCGCACCCATACGCTCGTCGCCGGCGAGTCGCCCGACGCCTTGCGCGCGCTCACCGAGGATGCCTTCACGCGCCCCGAGGACAACGCCGCCGCGGCGCTCGCCCACGGTCGCGACGCCCTGCTGGCCGACCGTCGGACGGATGCGGCGCATCGCCTGATCATCGTCGCCCACTCGCCCATCGTCGAGGCCACGGAGCCGCTGCTCAACGCGGCGAGCGCCCTGACGGAGAAACACTTCGGGCTGGACGTCGTGACCACGACGCCCTCGATGGACCTGGGCATGATGATCCGCCTCGCCAACCTCGGCGGGGGGGACGTCGCCTTCGTCGAAGGGGTCGCCGCGCTCGAGACCAACATGCGGGACCGCATCGGCCGGCTCACGCAGCAGCACCTGATCGACCCGCGGCTCGAGCTCGAGTTCGTGCCGGGGGTGGTGCCGGGGCGGATGTTCCGGGCGGCGCCGGGCGCCGTGTTCCTGGGCAACGTGCGCCTCACGCCCACGGACCGTCGGCTGGTGCTCGACCCCGGCCCCGTGGTCGCCGGCCACGAGCCGCAGTTCCTGGTGACGCTCACGCTGCCTCGCCGGCGCGTCGGTCGGTACCGCCTCCTCGAGGTCAGCGCTCGCCACCGAGCCGGGCATCGGTTCGTCACCTGCCATCAGGCGAGTGTGGTGCACCAGGTGACGGACGACCCGACCCTCCTGGGTTACGTGGAGGCCGGCGTGGTCGCCGCGCGCGATCGGGTCGAGCCGGCGGGCTGGGTCGAAGAGGCCGCCCGCGCGTTCCTCGAGGGGGACCACCGGCGCGTCGCCACGACGCTCGAGCGCATGGCCCGGCGCCTCAGTGAGCTCGGCCGCAGCGCGGACGCGCAGGCCACGATCGACGCCCGGGGGCGCTACCTGCGCTCGGGCCACCTCGATCGCAATGAGCTGAACAGACTGCGTCGGCTGGCCGGCGGCGCCTGACCCGCTCCGGCGGCAGAAACGAAAAACGCCGGGCGAGGCCGGCGTTTCTTCGGGAGCACGGGACCTCGAGGGGTCCCGGGGCTCAGCCCTCGGCCTTGGAGGCCGGCGCGCTCGGCTCGGCCGGCAGGGGGAACGCCTCGGCGTTGATCTCGATGCCGGTGTCCTTGCCCGGCTCGGGCAGGGAGTCCACCAGACCGCTGGCCGCGGTCATCTGACGCGCCTGCTGGCGGTACCGGGGCGTGCCGATGAGCATCGCCTGCCACGGGCCGAGGATGGCCTCCTGGCGGTCCTGGCGCAGACGCTGAACGTAGTCGTTCTTGCGGCTGTCGAAGTCGGCGTCGCTGGGATCCTTGCGGGCCTTCAGCTTCACGATGACGAACTTGCCCTCGATCTCGAAGACCTGCTCGACCAGGGGCTTCTCCAGCGTCAGCGTGGGCAGCAGCTTGGCGAGCTCCTTGGACTTGCCGAAGATCGGGTCGAACGAGAGGCGGTCCTCGTTGATCTCACCGGTCTCGGGGGCCGTCGGCGCGGGCGGGGGCGCGGTCTCGGCGTTCTCGCTGCCGGGGGCCGGCGGCGGCGGGGGCGGCGTATCGCCGTGCAGGATGTTGGCGAAGGCCTTGCCACCCTTGGCCGCCTCGAGGGCCGCCACGGCCTTGGCCTTGGCCTGCTCGGCGCGCTTGGAGTCGGCGGCCAGGATCAGGGCGATGTCGGCCTTGACCTCGGCGAGGGTCTTCTTCATCGGGGCGCGGAGCTCGTCCGCCTTGGCAAACCAGAAGCCGAAGGGGGCCTCCTGGATGTCGGAGACCTGGCCGACCTCGAGCTTGGCGAAGACGTCGTAGTTCTCGGGGCTCGTGTTCTCCCGGCTCTGCCAGCCCATGTCGCCGCCCTCGTCCTTGAACGAGTCCTCGGACTTGTCCTTGGCCAGCGCGGCGAAGTCGGCCCCGGGGGCCTTGGCGGCGGCGAGGAGCTCCTCGATCTTCTTCTTGGCCTCGTCCTTGGCGGCGGCGGCCTTGGTGGGATCGGCGTCCTTGGCCACCTTGACCGTGATGCGGCGGATCTTGATCTCCTTGTCCCGGTCGTACTGCGCCTTGTTGTCGTCGTAGTACTTCTGCACCTCGGCCGTGTGGGCATCGGCCCAGGCCTGGGCATCGGCGGCGGACATCACGGGGGCGGCGGCGTCGAGCGCGACGTCCGCGGCGTCGAACGTGAGGTACTCGACGTTCCAGGTGCGCTCGGCACGGTCGAACGCGGCGCGGACCTCGGCATCGGCGACCTGGACCTGGTTGCCCAGGAACTCGAGGTACTTCTTGATGAGGAGCTCGCGGCCGACGAGCTTGCGGTAGTCGTCGGGCGTGGTGCCCAGGGCCTGGTGGACCCAGTCGACCCAGCGCTCGTAGTCGAACGTGCCGTCACGCTTGGCGTAGTCCATGAAGTCCGGGTTCTCGCCCTTCTTCACGATGTAGCGCGTGACCTCCACCTCGTTGACGGCGAGGCCGAGGGCCTCGGCGCGGGCGGCCACCGTATATTGATCGATGAGCTGCATCAGGCAGTCGTGGCGCAGACGCTCGATGCCGGCTTCGTCCCGCTCGCGGGTGTTGAGCATCCGGCGAACGATGATCTCGACCTCTTGCTGCGTGATGGTCTGACCACCGACGGTCGCGGCCCAGCCCGCGCGGTGCGTTGCGCCGCCCTTGGCGGGGTTGCAGCCGTCGCTCTGCGGACCGAAGAAGAAGATGAAGACGAAGATCAGGATGCCGAACATCAAGTAGATGGCGAAGTTCTGGGACTTCTCGCGAAGGTCGCTGATCATGGGGCTCGCCTGGATGGGTCGTGGCAGGGTAGGCGGGATTCGAGAACGCGGCATCCTAGAGCACGCCTCCTGGACGGTCAACCCCGTTTCGGGTTGCCGAACCCCGGGAGCTCTGCTATAGAAGCGCCCGCTTCGGGGTGTCCCTCGCCCCCAACTTCCCGCCCGTAATGAGGAGAGCCGTGCTCTTCGACTACATCTACGGCATGTTCAGCAACGACCTGGCCATCGATCTCGGGACGGCCAATACGCTGATCTATGCGCGGGGCAAGGGCATCGTCTCCTGCGAGCCCTCCGTGGTCGCGGTCAAGAAGGACGCGCGCGGTGTTCGCCGCGTGCTCGCCGTCGGCCGCGAGGCGAAGGAGATGCTCGGTCGTACGCCCGGCTCGATCGTGGCCATCCGCCCCATGAAGGACGGCGTCATCGCCGACTTCGACGTCACCGAGGCCATGATCCGGTACTTCATCACGCGGGCGCACCAGCGCACCACGCTGGTCAAGCCGCGGGTCATCATCGGCGTGCCCTTCGGCATCACCGAGGTAGAGAAGCGCGCGGTCAAAGAGTCGGCGCAGATCGCCGGCGCCCGCGAGGTCTATCTGATCGAGGAGCCCATCGCGGCCGCCATCGGCGCCGGGCTCCCCATCACGGAGCCTTCGGGCAACATGATCGTGGACATCGGGGGCGGCACCACCGAGGTCGCCGTCATCTCGCTGTCGGGCATCGTGTACTCGCGCTCGGTCCGCGTCGGCGGCGACAAAATGGACGAGGCGATCGTCCAGCACATGAAGCGCAAGTACAACCTGCTCATCGGCGAGCCGACGGCCGAGAAGATCAAGATCCACATCGGCAACGCCTTCAACACCGGAGAGGCGGCGGCGATGGAGGTCAAGGGGCGCGACCTGGTCGCGGGTCTCCCCAAGACCCTGACGATCACCGCGGACGAGATCCGCGAGGCGCTCCAGGAACCGGTCAATCAGATCGTCGAGGCGGTCCGGACCGCCCTCGAGCGCACCCCCCCCGAGCTCTCGGCGGACATCGTCGACAAGGGCATCGTGCTCGCCGGTGGCGGCGCGCTCTTGAAGGGACTCGACATGCTCTTGCGCGAGGAGACGGGCCTGCCGGTCATGATCGCCGACGATCCGCTCTCCGCGGTGGTGCTCGGCTGTGGCAAGGCGCTCGACGAGATCTCGCTGCTGAAGAGCGTGGCCATCGAAGCGTAGCCGGCCGTGCGCCGCCCGACTTCGCCCCGGCGACCGATCCTCGTGGGCATCCTCCTGTTCACGTTGTCGGGCGTCTGCCTGTTCTTCGATCACGGGGACACCGGCGCCGGGCCCATGTCCCGGATCGTCGGCCGGGTGTTCTCGCCGTTGCACGTCGTGGTGACGAGCGCCGCGAGGTCCGTGCGGGAGTTGCGCGCGGACTACGTCTCGCTGACCGAGGTGCGCGCGCAGAACCGGGCGCTCGAGGCCGAGCTGCAGGCGATGCGCAACGAGCGGGACGAGCTCGACGGCCTGCGGTCGGAGAACGAGCGACTCCGCGGGTTGCTCGAGCTCGCGGACAAGCGCAAGGACCTCCGGCTGCGGGCGGCGCGGGTGAGCGGGCGGTCCGTGAGCCCCTACTTCCGCGTGATGAAGGTGACGCTCGAGGCCAACGGCGACGAGGTCAAGCCGGGCATGCCGGTCATCGCGCCCGGGGGCCTGGTGGGTCAGGTGCGGAGTACGACCAACGCGACGGCCGAGGTCCTGCTCATCACGGATCCGCGCAGCGCCATCGACGTCGTGCTCGAGACGAGCCGTGCGCGCGGCCTGGCCGTCGGGACGGGCGAGCCGGATCGCTACGCCGCCCGGCTGGAGTATCTGCAGCGCAACGACGAAACGGTGGTCGGCGAGCGGGTGATGACGACGGGCGACGACGGCCGGTACCCGCGCGGGCTGGCCGTCGGCCGGGTCACGACGCTCAAGGCGCAGGCCCATGGCCTCTTCCAGGACGCCGAGCTCGAGCCGATGGTCGACCTGTCCGCCCTCGAAGAGGTCTTCGTCGTCCTCGGACCCTCGGGCCTGACGCCCGACGGCACGGACATTCAGCGGCCCGAGAAGCCGACACCGCCTGCGGGCGCGCCGTCTGCACGGGGCGGGGGGGCGGTGCCATGAGCGAAGCGAAACGGGCCCCCTCGGGGGGGCAGACCCGCCTTGCGGGCGGGGGGGCGGTACCGTGAGCGAAGCGAAACGGGCCCCCTCGGGGGGGCAGACCCGCCTTGCGGGCGGGGGGGCGGTGCCATGAGCGAAGCGAAACGGGCCCCCTCGGGGGGGCAGACCCGCCTTGCGGGCGGGGGGGCGGTGCCGTGAGCGAAGCGAAACGGGCCCCCTCGGGGGGGCAGACCCGCCTTGCGGGCGGGGGGGCGGTGCCATGAGCTTTGCTTTGGCGTGGATGGCCGGTCTCTTGGCGCTCTGCCTCGATCTCTTCGTGCGCGAGGCGTTCATGCTGGACGCGTGGTCGCCGGACTTCCTGGCGGTCGTGCTGCTCTGGCTCGGCACCACGCGCTCGTGGACGCAGGGGGCGATCATCGCGACCACACTCGGCGCGGTCGCGGACGCCTTCGCGGGCAGCCCCCTCGGGATGCACATGTTCCACGGGCTGCTGTTGTTCTACCTGTCCCGCACCGTCTCCAGCCGGGTGCTGTTCCAGGGCTTCGTGGGGCGGCTTCTCCTCGGCCTCGTGGGCGGCCTCGCCAGCCTCTTTCTGCTCACGCTGATCGGCCGATTGGTCCTCGCGGACGCCCGCCTCGCGGTGCGCATCACGCACCTGATCCTGCCCAGGATCCTGGTCGTCGTGGCCGCGGTGCCCTTCGCTTTCCCCATCATGGACCGCCTCGAGGCGCTCTTCGTCCGGCAGCCCGAACGCGACCTGATGTGAGGTCCGGCCCGGCCCGCGTCGGGCTTGGGGGTTGGCCATGGCGGCGCCTTCTGCTAACGTCGGCCGGCTCAAACGCCGCCGAAACGGCTCAACCAGGCTAAATTCTCAATCATGTCGGATGTTTACCTCGATTCCTCGGCCATCGGCTACCGCTTGCGCTCCCGGCGCTTGATGGTCGCGGTGGTCCTGGTTTTCCTGGTTTTCATCGGCCGCCTGGCCCAATTGCAGGTCGTCGAGGGCGACGAGCTCGGCCAGGCTTCGGAGGACAACTTCATCCGGACCGAGGTCCTCTCGGCGGATCGCGGCGCCATCTACGACCACAGCATGCGACCGCTGGCCGTGAATCGGCCGGCCTTCGATCTCTACGTCACGCCGGCCCACGTCAAGAAGCTGCCGCTCCTCCTCGATGGTCTCCGGCAGGTCCTCGAGCTCGACGCCCTCGACCTCGATCGCCTCCGCGAGAAGCTCGAAGAGCCCCGCGGCATGGCGCGTTTCCAGCCGATCCGCGTGCGGCGGGACATCGACCGCGAGCTGGTCGCCCGCGCCGAGGCGCTCCGCGCGCAGGTCGATGGCATCTCCATCCGGGTCGAGCAGCAGCGGGCCTACCCCCAGAACGACATCGGCTCGCACCTGATCGGCTACCTCGGCCGGCCCCGCCCCGAGGAGGTCGCGAACGGCGACCCCCTGCGATACCGAGATGGCACGATGGTCGGGCGCGCCGGCCTCGAGCAGCGTTTCGAGGAGGTTCTGGCCGGCCGCAACGGCCTGGAACGTTTCGTTGTGAACGCCCGCGGCGCGCGCGCGGCCGATCAGCGGGCGCTGGGCGCCGTGGACGACGTCATCCGCGAGCCGCCCGTACCCGGCAGCGACCTCGTCCTCACGGTGGATGCCGAGGTTCAGGCGCTCCTGATGCAGGCGCTCTCCCGCTATGAGTCCGGTGCCATCGTCGCCGTCGATCCCCGGGACGGCACCGTGCTCGGCATCGTGTCGAAGCCGACCTTCGATCCGAACCTTTGGTCGGGCCGCCTGCCCGCCGAGGTCAAGCGCGAGGTGGACGAGAACCCGTACAAGCCGATGATCGACAAGAGCGTGCACTCGTTCTTTCCGGGCTCGGTCTACAAGGTCGTCACCGCGCTGGCGGGCCTCGAGGAGAACGCCATCGAGGCCGACCAGGAGGTCGACAGCCCCGGCTCCTACGAGTTCGGCAATCGCATTTTCCACTGCCACAAGCTCAGCGGCCACGGTCACCTCGACCTCTCGGGGGCCATCGCCGCCTCGGCGGACGTCTACTTCTACAAACTCGGCGAGCGGCTGGGCATCGACACGCTGGCCACCTACGCCGCCCGCTTCGGCTTCGGGCGGCGCACCGGCATGGAGATCAACGGCGATTCGCCGGGCATCGTGCCGACGCGGGCCTGGCACGACGAGCACACGCCGGGCGGCTACCAGTTCGGCCTGGCGCTCTCCACCGCCATCGGGCAGGGCGACGTCCGCACCACACCCCTGCAGATGGCCATGGCCTATGCGGCGCTGGCGAACGGCGGCACGCTCTACGCCCCGCGCATCATCGATCGCATCCAGTCGCCGGACGGCAAGACCGTGCAGAAGGTCGCGCCCCAGGTGGTCGGTACGCTCGGCGCCCGGCCCGAGCACATTCAGCAGATCGTGACGGGCCTCGAGCGCACCGTGGCCGACACGGACATCGGCACGGGCACCCTCGCCGCCGTCTCCTACGGCCGAATCGCCGGCAAGACCGGCACGGCGCAGGTGCGCGACATCGAGCGCGCGCGCTTCACGGACAAGGTCAAGGACTTCCGGGACCGCGACCACGCCTGGTTCGCGGGTTTCGCCCCCGTCGAGTCGCCGCGCATCGTGGTCGTCGTTTTCCTCGAGCACGGCGGGACGGGCGGAAAGGAGGCCGCGCCCGTGGCCCGCCAGGTGATCGAGGGTTACCACCAGCGCATCGAGCCCATCTTCAACACGGCCGCCGTCAACGACGCCCGGACGCCGCGGCGGGAGCGCGGCCTGCCGTGACCCGCGCAATGGCCGGGGTGGCGCGGCTGGACTGGTCCCTCGTCGTGCTGGTGCTCCTCATCGGGGCCGTGGGGGTGTTCAACCTGCAATCGACCTCGTTGTCGACGGGCAGCAACATCCACCTGAAGCAACTCTACTGGCTGGTGCTCGGCGGGGTGGTCATGGTCGTCACCGCCGCCGTGGACTACCGCCATCTCGACCGATTCTCGCCGTTTCTCTACGGCTTCGCGGTGCTCATGCTCGCCCTGGTGCTGGGCATCGGCAAAGAGGTCAACGGCTCGCGCCGGTGGTTCGACCTGGGGCCGGCTTCGGTGCAGCCCTCGGAGCTCTCCAAGCTGGCGGTGATCGCCGCGCTGGCGAGCTGGTTCAACCGCGTGCCACGGCCGGCGGGCTACACGCTGCGCGACCTGCTGCCCGTGGCGGGCATCCTGGGCGTGCCGATGTTCCTCATCCTGCAGGAGCCCGACCTCGGCCATACCCTGATGCTTCTTTTCATCGGGTTCTCGATGCTGGCCTACGAGCGCTTCGACCGCCGCGCGCTGCTCACGCTCATCACGGCGGCCATCGTGGCGGTGCCCGTGATGTGGCGGTTCGTGCTGCGCGACTACCAGAAGGACCGCATCCTGACCCTGCTCGACGGCGACGTCGACCGCCTCGGCTCGGGATGGCACGCGCTTCAGGCGCGGGTGGCCGTGGGCAGTGGCGGCCTGTTCGGAAAGGGTCACGGCATGGGCACGCAGGTCGCCGGCGGTTTCCTGCCCGAGAACCACACCGACTTCGTGTTCGCCAACCTGTCCGAGGAGCACGGCCTCATCGGGTCGACCTTTGTTCTGTTTCTGTACCTGCTGTTGATCCTCGGCGCGCTCCGGGTGGCCAGCCACGCGCGCGACAAGTTCGGGGGTCACGTGGCGGTCGGTGTGGCCGCACTGATCTTCTGGCAGGTCTTCATGAACATCGGCATGGTTCTCAACCTCCTGCCCGTCACCGGGGTGACGCTGCCTCTTTTGAGCTACGGCGGCTCCTCTGTTTTGACGGTCATGGTGGCGATCGGACTTTTGGTGAACATCAATCTGAGACGCACGGTTTTCTGAACCACCCAATCGAGTCATTTCAGCCCCAGGAGAGACCATCATGGCCGGTGCCTACATCCACGTGAACGACGCGAACTTCGACCAGGACGTCCTCAAGAGCGACGTCCCCGTGCTGGTGGACTTCTGGGCGCCCTGGTGCGGGCCCTGCCGCGCCATCGCCCCCCACGTCGAGGCCCTCTCGACGGAGCTCGTCGGCAAGGCCCGCGTGGCCAAGTGCAACGTCGACGAGTCCCCGGGCGTGGCGATGAAGTACGGCATCCGCAGCATCCCCACGATCCTCGTGTTCAAGGGCGGGGCGGTGGTCAAGCAGCGCGTCGGCGCACCTTCGTCCAACATCAAGGCCACCATCGGTGAGATGGTGACCTCGGTCCTCTGAACCGGCCCGCGCCCTTCCTCCAACCGAATCCGTCGATCCAGTCGGGGACACCCGAGATGCAAGCCCTCCTTCCCGCCGGCGTAGGTCTCTTTGCCGGCAGCACCGCGGCCTATCTGGCGGCGCTGTGGACGTCGAAGCCCTTCGTGCTTCGCGCGGCCCACACGCTGTTGGCGCTCACGGTCCTGCTGTGGGTCGGCATCCTCGCCGGCAGCGTGGCGCACCTCTCCGAGGGTGGCGTCACCCGGTTCTACCTGGGCGGATCGGCCATCGCGCTGAGCACGCTCTACCTGATCCTGGTGCGGCGCTACCCGGTCTCCGGGCTCGGCAGCGTCGTGTCCGCCCTGGCGACGCTCCTGAGCGTGTTCGCCCTGTTCGCCCAGCAGCAGAACGTGACGGATCCGGCGCTGGTCGACTGGCTGCTGCGCGTGCACATCGCCCTGGCGTTCATCGGCGTGACCGCCTTTGCGTTCTCCACCGCCGTCTCGCTGGTGTACCTGGCGCAGGCGCGCATGCTGAAGCAGAAGTCCAAGACGGAGCTGCGTCGACGACTGCCGCCCCTGGACGTTCTGGATCAGCTCGGCATGCGGGGCATCGTCGTCGGTTTCCCGTTCTACACCGTGGCGCTGCTCCTCGGCAGCGCCCAGGCCATCCGCACGGAGCATCTGCGCGGTTCGTACGTGCTGGCCATCATCTCGTGGATCATCTACGGCGTGGTGCTGCAGGCCCGCCTGACGGCCGGCTGGCGTGGCCGTCGCGCCGCGATCCTGACCGTATTCGGTCTCGTGCTGGCGCTCAGCGTGGTCGCCCAGTACGGGTTCAGGAGCATCTGAAGACGATGGAGCTCCTGGTCCTCGGGCTGAGTCACAAGACCGCCCCCGTCGCGATTCGCGAAAAGTTCGCCCTCTCCGAAGAAGCGGTGCCCCAGGCCGCCGAGCGTGCCCGAACGGTGCCCGGCTGCCACGAGACCTTCCTGGTCTCCACCTGCAACCGCATCGAGCTCTACGCGGCCTGCGAGAACGGCGCCGCCCTCGAGGAGGCCCTGGGCACCGTGATGGCCGAGGTCGGTGGCGCCAACCCCGGCGCCGTCCGGCCGCACCTCTACGCCCACACCGGCCCGCAGGCCATCAAGCACCTGTTCCGCGTCGCCGCCAGCCTGGACAGCCTGGTGGTCGGCGAGTCGCAGATCCTCGGGCAACTGAAGGCCGCCTACGAGTCCTGCCGTCAGGGCGGGCAGACGGGCCCCGTGCTGCACCGCGCGATGGAGCGGGCCTTCACGGTCGCCAAACGCGTGCGCTCGGAGACGGGCATCGGTCGCAGCTCGGTCTCCGTGGCCAGCGTCGCGGCGGATCTGGCGCGCCAGATCTTCGGCGACCTGGCGACCTGCAACGTGCTGCTCGTCGGCGCCGGCAAGATGGGCGAACTGGCGGCGCGCCACTTCAAGACGCACGGGGCGCGGGAGCTGTTGGTCGCCAACCGGAACTTCGACCGCGCGCGGGCGCTGGCCGAGTCCCTCGGCGGCCACCCGCGCAGCCTGGACGAGCTCGAGACCCTTCTCTCGCAGGCCGAGGTCGTCGTGACCTCGACGGGCGCGCCCACGCACATCATCACCACCGCGATGGTGAAGCGGGCGCTCAAGGCCCGGAAGTACCGGCCCATCTTCTTCATCGACATCGCCGTGCCGCGCAACATCGAGCCGGCGATCAACTCGATGGACAACGTCTACCTCTACGACGTCGACGACCTGTCCGGCATCGCCAACGAGAACCTCGCCGGCCGCAAGCGAGAGGCCGAGGCCGCCGAGCTGCTCGTGGCCAACGAGGCCGAGCGGTTCCTGAAGGATCTCGCCGGCAGCTCGGTCACCCCGACGCTCCAGGCGTTGCGCCGCAAGGCGGACGAGCTCAAGGCAGGCGAGCTCGAGCGCGCGATGCGCAAGCTGGGCGACCTGGACGAGAAGCAGCGCAAGACGGTCGAGATGCTGGCCGACGGCGTGGTGAACAAGCTCCTGCACGAGGTCTTCTCGAGCCTGAAAGAAGCGGCGCGAACGGATCACGGCGACGAAATGGCGGACACGGTCCGCAAGCTCTTCGGACTCAACGAGCCAGAAAAATGACCGACATCACCCTCAAGATTGGCACTCGCGGATCGGCCCTGGCCCTTTGGCAGGCGGACCATGTGGCGGCGGAGCTGGCGGAGGCCCATCCCGGCCTGAAGACGGAGAAGATCCTCTTCAAGACGGCGGGGGACCGCTTCCTGGACCGCCCGCTGTCGGAGCTCGGCGGCAAGGGGCTGTTCACGAAAGAGCTCGAGGAGTCGCTGCTGAGCGGCGAGATCGACCTCGCGGTCCACAGCCTGAAGGACATGCCCACGGCGCTGCCCGAGGGCCTGGTCATCGCCGCGGTGCCGGTCCGGGCGGACGTCCGGGACTGCCTCGTCACCCGCGCCGGCGCGGACGTGGACGCCCCGGCGATCGTCGGCACGGCCAGCCTGCGGCGGGCGTGTCTGGCGCGCAGGCGCTGGCCCGGCGCCCACATCGAGGCCATCCGCGGCAACGTGGGGACGCGTGTCGACCGCGTGCTCGCCGAGCCGCCGCGCAAGTGCGACGTCGTGGTCCTGGCGATGGCCGGCCTGATGCGCCTGGAGATCACCAAACGTGACGACCTGGAGTTCCGACCGCTGAACCCGGAGCACTGGATTCCGGCCGTCTCGCAGGGCGCGTTGGCCATCGAGACGCGCGCCGGCGACACGCGGGTGCTGGAGCTCCTCGGGGCCATCCACCACGCCGACACGGCGATGTGCGTCACGGCGGAGCGGGCGTTCCTCCGGGGCGTCGAGGGCGACTGCCGCGTGCCCGTGGGCGCGCACGCCACCGTCGATCAGGGCACGATGCGCATCCGCGGCTTCATCGGCGCGCCGGACGGCAGCGCGATGGTGTCGGACACGGTCATGGGCGAGCCCGGCCCGGCGCTCGGCGAGCTTCTGGCGCAGCGCCTGCTGGACGCCGGCGGTCGCGAGATGCTGCGCGCCCTGCGCGGATGAACGCCCCGGGCGTCGTCTATCTCGTCGGCGCCGGGCCCTGGGCGCCGGGGCTGCTGACGCTGCGCGGCGCACAGGTGCTCGGCCGCGCCGACGTCGTCGTCTACGACTATCTGGCCAACCCCGAGCTGCTGCGGCACTGCCCCCGGGCCGAGACGATCCTGGTGGGTGAGGGGCCGCATCGGAAGACGCAGGCCGAGATCAACGACCTGCTCGTCGAGCTCGGCCTCGCGGGGCGGGTCGTGGTGCGCCTCAAGGGCGGCGACCCCTTCGTCTTCGGGCGGGGCGGCGAGGAGGCCGAGGCGCTCGCCGGGGCGGGTGTGCCCTTCGAGGTCGTGCCCGGCGTGACCGCGGCCATCGCGGGCGCCGCCTACGCCGGTATCCCCGTGACGCATCGGGGCTTCGGTCCGACGCTGACCCTGGTGACGGGACACGGCAAGGCCGACCAGGACCCCATCGCCGGGGTCGACTGGGCGGCCGTCGCCCGGATGAGCACGGTGGCGTTGTACATGGCGGCGCGGAATCTCCCGGCGATCGCGTCCGCGCTGATGGCCGCCGGCCGTTCGCCCGAGACACCCGTGGCGATGGTGCGGTGGGCCACGCGGGTCGACCAGCAGACGCTCGTGTCGACGCTGGGCGAGGCCGCGGCGGACGCCGAGCGGGCCGGCCTGGCGGCGCCGATGACCGTGGTCGTCGGCGAGGTCGTGCGGCTGCGCGAGACCATCCGGTGGTTCGAGCGGCGCGCGCTTCACGGCCTGCGCATCGTCGTGACGCGGAGCGCCGGTCAGTCCGGTCCCTTCGTGGAGCGGCTCGACGACCTCGGCGCCGAGTGCATCCTGCTGCCGACCATCGAGTTTGCGCCGCCGCGCGACGCCGCGCCGCTCACCGAGGCCCTGGGTCGACTCGACACCTATGACTGGGTGATCTTCACGAGCGCCAACGGGGTCGACTTCGCGCTGGACGCGCTGCGGGCCGCCGGTCGGGATGCCCGCGCCTTCGGCCGTGCGCGCATCGCCTGCATCGGCCCGGCGACGGCGCGGCGTCTCGCCGAGCGGGGGCTGCTCGCCGACCGGGTGCCGGAGACCTTCGTGGCCGAGGCCCTGCTCGAGCAGTTCGTCGCCGAGGGCATCACGGGGCGTCGCTACCTCCTGCTTCGGGCCGAGGTCGCCCGGGAGATCCTGCCCGACGCCCTGCGCGCCGGCGGGGGGGCCGTCGACGTCGTCGTGGCCTACCGGACCCAGGCCGCGGTCGTCGAGCCGGCGGCGCTCGCGCGCATTCGACGCGGCGAGGTCGACGTGTTGACCTTCACGGCGTCGTCGACGGTGCGGCACTTCTGCGACCTGGTGGGGCCCGAGGCGGTCGCGGCGCTTCAGGCGCGCGTGCCCGCCCTGTGCATCGGACCCGTCACGGCGGAGACGGCCCGGGATGCGGGCTTCCGCGTGGCGGCGACGGCGGAGTCGTTCACGATCCCCGGGCTGGTGGACGCCCTGGTCGCCTGGCGGGGCGGCGGGGCGAATTGACCGCGATCCGGGTTTCACCGAATTCGATTTGGCTCTGAGGCCGCCGGCTATATTCTCGGGAGTTCTGGAGATGCGAGCGTGCGCGAAGGGGTCACATCGCCGGCGCCCGGGACCGCGGTTCGGGGTTACCTGAAGGTCGGAGGGCGGACGATCGTCGCGCCCGTCCGGGCCGTCGGACCCGCCGGCCTCGAACTCGCCACGCGCGAACACCCGCCGGAGGGCGAGGGGAGCCTGCGCTGTCTGGGGCGCCCGGGCGAGGCCGTGATCGCCTGGTCCGGCGCGGTGCACGCGGTCGAAGAGGGCGCCCGAGTCGACTGGCCGGAGGACGCCGAGCGGCTCTGGCCAGAGCTCGCGGCGCTGCTCGGGCTCGGGGCCGGCGCGCCGTTTCCGCGCCTCGCGCCTGCACCCGCCCCGCCCGTCCTGCCCCGGCTGCCCGCTCCGCCGCCCGTCCCCACACCCGTCCCGGCCTCCGTGCTCCCCAGCGCCCGCACGACCTCCGAGGTCTTGCAGGCGACCCGCGGCCGCGAGGACGGTCTCGTGCCGCGGTCGCGAACAGTCATGGTCCACGTCCCGATTCGTCCGCTCGTGCAGGCCCTGGGGCGCTTCCCCGGGGAGCTGTCGCCCATGCTCGAGCTGGACGGCGTCAAGGATCTGAACCCGCGGGACGTCTTCGCGGCGCACGTCGTCGTCGGCGACTCGGCGGTGCTGCTCGAGGGGACGGTGATCACCGTTCGGGGGACCCGCGCCCGCGTGCGGCTGGCGATCCCGGGGCAGTCCGTCCGCGCGTTGCTGGAGCGCTCCGCGTGAGCTCCTGGACGCCGAGCATCCTGATCGCGCTGGCGGTGGGCGAGGCCCGCAGCGTCACCCCCTTGACGCTGGCCGATGGTCGGGGCGGCGAGATCGTGACCCACGTGCCGGTCTCGCCGGGCGACGAGGTCGGGCTCCAGGTGCGCTGCAGCGCGGGCGCACGCCGCCTGCTCCTGGATGTCCGCGCCCGGGTCGAGTCCCGGCAGCCGGCGGAGAAGGGCCATCGGGTCCGGTTCCAGTGGCTGCAACCGGAGGAGCCGGGGCTGGTGGTGATGGCCAGCATCGCGCGCGACCTGGGCATCATGGTCGATCGCCCCTCGACCGCGCCGCAGGCGGACGAGGCGCTGAGCGTGCGGGCCGGTGAGGTCCGCGAGACCTTCCTCGTCGACCTGCAGGTGGCCGCCGCGCGGGCCGCCCTGGTCGACCAGCTCCTGAGCGGCTCGCTGATGGTCGAGACGGACGTGCCCCTGGAGACGAACACCCCGGTCCTGGTCCGGCTGGCGTTGCCGGAGGCGCGGGCGCTGTGGCTCGCCGCCCGGGTCGTCTACCGTGGCGAGGCCGCGCCGGGACGCCCGGGGTTGGGCCTCGCCCTGGATACGCCCCACGAGGTGGTCCGGCGCGAACTCCGCCGCCTCAAGGACCCGGCGGCGGGCTGAAGCGGTAGCGCTTCAGGTCGACCCGGCCGAGCGCGTCGAACTCGATGCCCTCGGCCTCCAGGCGCCGGCGCTGCGACTCGGCTCGCACCAGGTCGCCGCGGTGGCTGATTCGGCCCTGCGCGTTGATGACACGGTGCCAGGGCACCGTCGGATCGCTCAGCGCGGCGAGGGCATAACCCACATGGCGTGCGACGCGTGGGGAGCCGAGCATCGTGGCGACGTCGCCGTAAGTCGTCACGCGGCCGGCGGGCACGGTGCGAACGACCGCGTGCACGCGAGCATGAAACCCCTCGGAGACGACGCGCGTCTCTCCGGTCTGTGTCGGGAGCGATGGCAGCATCGGCGGCAACTTACGACCCTCCTGGAAAAATCAGTCTTGTGAGGTAAGTTTGAATCAAGATTCCTTGTTGCCCCTGTACCGAAGTCGTAGGATTACCGCACCGCATTCAAGTGAAAATTACCCTGGCCGATGGTCGAGGGAAGGGCCAAACGGCCCGACCGCGTCCGGGGATGTCCTGTTCAGCGCAGTGAAGGGGGGTTCGATGTCACTCAGGCAATCGTGGACACTCGCTTTGAGCCTCGGGCTCGGAACGATCGGCCTCGCGACCGACGCCGCCGCTCAGGCGGCCGGGCCGACGGTCATCCCGGTGCCGTTCTCGCAGATCAACCCGGCCCTGCCGCACCCGGCGCACGAGAATGCGCGGGTCACGCTGAAGGCGATCGTCCGCAACGCGCCCTGCGTGGGCGGCTACCGCGTTGCGTGGGACGTCAACCTCAACAACAACTTCGATGACGACGCCACGCGGCTCGTGACGCCCCTCAGCGGCACGCTGTACGACATCGGGGCGACCTTCCAGGTCCCCGTCGTGGCGCAGGACACCCGAATGCCCGTGGGCGTGCGGGTGCGGAGCACGTGTGCGAACCAGCCGGACGCCTTTGGCACGTTCCGCCTCTTCGTCTACGACTTCGAACCGAACCCCGACGCGCGGACCTGGGCCCAGACCCCGGATCAGCTGACGATCATGGGGCAGATGGCGATCCAGGAGTCCCTCTGGTACTCGCACCGGGCGTCGGCCAACCGGGCAGGGCAGGGAACTGCGGGCGTTCGAGCCCAATACGGCACGTTCAACTACGTGATCAACGGCACGGGCATCTGGCTGTTCACGAACAACGGTCACCAGCCGGCGTACCCGCCCGGCACCATCAACGCGTTCGCCGTGCCCCTGCCGAACGGTTGGGCGGCCGCGAACGACGCGCGTTGGAACACGGACCCCTATGCCGAGACCGTGATGGCCTTCGTCAACGGCGCGCTGAACGCCGGGACGAGCACGGTGGCCATCGCTGCGGCCGCGGTCCCCGCCGAGGAGGCCAACACCTGCGGCTTCAACGCCAACGGCACGGAGCGCATGTGCAACCGCGTCCCGGGGACGGCCGCCGGGGCGGGCGCGTACACGGGTGGCAACTCGAACAACGTCTACGCGCAGGGCATGCTGCTCGGCGGCATGGCCACGGTGCTGCCCGCGCTCGCGGCGACGCGCCTGCAGGTGGGGGGCCTGGCGGGTCGCACCTGGGAGTCGTTCATCCAGGACATGGCCGACTACCTCGGCTACATGCAGTACGACGGTGGCTGCGCGCTCGGCAGCTGGCTCTACACCGCGGCGAACGGCTCGGCCGGTTGCGGCAACAGCGACGGCTCGACCTCTCAGTGGGCCTACATCGGCCTGGAGAGCGCCGAAGTGAACGGCGCGCCCTTCGGCGTCTTCGTCAACAACCGCCACAAGTATCGCATCGCCGCGAACCTGGTGAACAACCAGACGGCCACCGGCGGCGCCAGCTATCGCTCCGGCGGCAGCGACAACTTCCAGCTCACGGGCGGCGCGTTCGTCGCGGCCCGGTGGCTGGGGGTGCACATGTTCCAGCGCGGGGACAACACGGCGGCGTTCCCCACCTACGCGATCAACTATGCCAACAACGCCGCCTACACGCGCGACCGGCTGCGTCAATCCTATGACAACTACATCGCCTTCACGGCGGCGGCGTGGACGTCCAACGCACGCTACGCGACCTCCGTGGGCTGGCACGACCGCCTCTGGCAGGACGGCGACTATCTCTGCAACACGCCGGTGGGCCTCTACAACGCCGGCCGATGCGGCAACACGTACGCGATGTACTCCCACCAGAAGGGGTATCGCACCGGCAGCCCCGAGCTGACGACGGTCGGCGGGCGCGACTGGTTCACCCAGTTCACCACGTACTTCATGCGCGCCCAGGACCGGAACCTGGGGGACTACACGAACTTCGGGCGCGTCACGGACGCCTTCTGCGCCGGACACACCCAGGTGACCTGCTCCTACGGCGCCCCGTGGATGTCCACCGGGTTCGGCGGCCTGACGGTCACGCCGTCGCTGTTCACGCCCAAGCCGGTGGCGATGCCCGTGGTCCAGCCCACGACGGTGACCGAGGGGTGCATCGGTGCCAACAGCGGCCTGGTGACCTTCAGCCACGCCGAGTCGTTCCACCCCAGCCCCTCGAGCCGCATCCTGGCCTATCGCTGGGACTTCGACGCCAGCAACGGCCTGTGGTGGGACGACCCCAACGCGGTGCCGGACTGGCAGACGCAGGACGTCTCCGAGTCGCTGCAGTACCGGTACCAGCGGGCCGGCGTCTACACCGCGACGCTCCAGGTGGTCGACAACAACAACCCCACGCTGAGCAACGCCAAGACGGTCCGCATCACCGTCAACGCCGCGCCGAACGTCGGTCCCGCCGCCGCCGCCGGTGGCCCCTACATCACGGAGATCGGCCAGCCGCTGCAGCTCGCCGGCAACGCCAGCGACCAGAACGCCGGCTGCGGCGACACGATCGTGACGGCCTGGGACATCAACAACTCGGGCACCTTCACCTTCGCCAACGCGACCAACACGCTGGTGCCGTGGAACAGCCTGCGCAACCTGCCCGTCGGGCAGCCCGTGCCCCTGCGCATCCGCGTGCGTGACTCGGCCGGCCTCGAGTCGACCTCGGACACGACCGTCACCATCTACCCGGCCGAGCCCGTGGCGGTCGCGACCGCGCTGCCGAACCCGGCGGCCTGCGGCTCGCCCATCACCTTCGACGCCAGCCGGAGCTACCACCCGAACCCGCAGCGGACGATCTCCACCTACCAGTGGGACGTCGACGGCATCCCGGGCTTCGACGGCGGCGGCGCGCTGCCCCGCTTCACCTACACGTACAACCGCTTCGGCAACTACGACGTGATCCTGCGCGTGACGGACGACCTCGGCCGCCGCCACGAGGTCACCCTGCAGGTCCAGGTCAACCAGGGCAACGCGCCCCCGGTCGCCCGCACCTCCTTGGCCAACTACGTCGTGCTCGAGGGCGATCCGCTGCCCCTCGACGGCCGCCCGTCCTCGGATGCCAACGCCAACTGCGGTGACGCCATCGCGGCGTACGAGTGGGACCTGAACAACAACGGGCGCTTCAACGACGCCGGCGTGGACCTGGCCGGGGCGAACCCGGTCGTCGCCTGGGGCACGGTCACCAACCTGTTCCGCTGGCCCGCCGACCGCAACACCGGCCTGCCGACCAACGTGATCACCCTCCGCGTCACGGACACGTTCGGCCAGACGGCGACCGTCAACGCCAACGTGACGGTCTACCGCGCGATGCCCACGGCGGTCATCGTCCAGACCCCGCGCCCGACGCCGATCAGCCTCCGTGACGGCTCGTCCACGGCCACGCTGGACGGCCGCGAGAGCACCTCGCCCATCCCCGGCATGACCATCGTCCGCTACGACTGGGACCTGGACAACAACGGCACCTTCGAGCGCGCGAACACGCCGGTCGTCGACTTCCAGCGCCAGTTCGCCCCGATCCCGGGCCCCGGCAACATCCCCGCCGTGACCGTCTGTCTGCGCGTCACCGACCGCGACGGCCGGACGGCCTCGACCTGCTACCAGGTCCAGTACCGCGTGCCGCCCACGCCGCCGACGGCCGACGCCGATCCCACCGAGCCGCCCGAGCGGGCCTATCACATCCTGTTGGGCGACGGCGTGGCGCTGGACGCCAGCGCCTCGTTCGACCCGGACACCGCCGAGTTCCAGGACTTCCTGCAGCGCTACCGTTGGGACCTGAACGCGGACGTCGCCCGCCCCGTGTGGGACCGCGACATCGCGGACGCCAACGGTGACGGGCGCGAGGCCATCCTGAACCTCACGGCGCAGGAGCTCACCGCGATGGGCCTGAACCGGGCGGGGGCCTTCCCCGTGCTCCTCGAGGTCGAGGACACGACCTCGCTCACCTCCCGCGACACGACGGTCCTCAACATCTACGCCCGCGATCCCGTCGCAGCGGCCACGGCCAACCCCAACCCTGCGGCGTGCGGCGCCCGAATCACGCTCGACGGCAGCGCGTCGGACCACCCGCACCCGGACATCAACGTGGTCTCCTGGAACTGGGACACGGACGGTGACGGCCAGTACGACGACGAGACCGGCCGCGTGGTGGTCCACCAGTTCGACCAGTTCACGTTCAACAACCCGCTGCAGGTCGGCCTGCAGGTGACGGACACCAACGGCAACCGCGGGACGACCGTGGTGCCGGTGAACATCAACCAGGGCAACCGGCCCCCCGTCGCCAACCCCGGCGGTCCCTACGTGATCGCCCTGAACGACACGCTGGGTCTGGACGCCCGCGGGAGCGTCGAGCCCGACGCGAACTGCGGCGACAACATCGTCCGCTACGACTGGGACGTCCGGAACGACGGCAGCTTCGAGTTCTCCGCCGCCAACGGCGCCCAGCAGGTCGTGACCTGGCAGCAGCTCGTCAACGCCGGCGTCGGCGCGCTGGGTCAGTACGACGTCCGCCTGCGCGTCACGGACCGCTTCGGCGTCTCGGCCGAGGCCCTGGCGCAGCTCCGCGTCGTGCGCGGCCCCTCGGCGGTCGGCCAGGCCGTGCCCAACGCGGTCGGCTGCAACCAGGCCATCACGTTCGACGCCTCGGGCAGCAGCACGGACGGTCCCGTGAACGGCGGCTTCGCCCTGACGACCTACGAGTGGGACTTCGACGGCAACGGCACCTACGACGGTCAGGGCGTGCGCGTCGTCCACAACATGGTGGGCCGCGGCCTGGTCAACGTGGGTCTGCGCGTCACGGACGCGTCGGGTCGGACGTCGACGGCGGTCATCCCGGTCACGGTGAACATCAACAACCTGGCGCCGGTCGCCGACCCCGCCGGCCCCTACTTCACGGGGCGCGTGGGCGCCGGCTGGGCGGCCGTGCGCCTCGACGGTCGCGCGTCGTTCGACCCCAACCAGCCCTGCGACCAGGTCGTCGAGTACCGCTGGGACGTCGACCGCAACGGGACGATCGACTTCCAGGGCCCGACGGTCAACTACACCAACCCGGCGTGGCAGGTCGGCACCGTGCAGATCGTACGCCTGACCGTTTGCGACACCTACGGCGTCTGCTCGGCCCCCGTCGAGACCGAGATCCGGGTGCAGCTCGAGGCGCCGCCCTCCGGTGAGGTCGTGTCGCCGCGCGCCAACGCCGGCATGTGCATCCCGGCCGGCAACGTGAACGTCGACTTCAGCGTCTCCGATCCCGAGGGCGAGCCGGTCACGGCCATCGTCCTCATCGGCGGCGTGGAGATGGGCCGCACGGTCGTCCAGACTCGCGTGGACGGTCAGCCGGTCAACGGCACCGTGGTCGTCAACGCGGCGCTCGTGCCCGACGGCGCCCGCGACGTGGTGATCCGCTTCGAGGACAATGCCGGGGCGTTCTCGACCGCCAACGCCGGCGGTCGCATCACCTTCGACAAGACGCCGCCGCAGGTCATGATCGGGGCGCTGCCCCAGGCCAACGCCTGCTTCAACCCGGCGGCCATCCCGGCCACGCAGTTCCAGGCCTCGGACAACATCGACCAGACCCTGAGCATCGACGAGGGCGTCGTCGCCAACGGCTGCGGACGGACCGTCACCGTGCGGGCCATGGACGACTGCGGCAACGTCGCCGAGGCCAGCCGCGGCTACCGCGTGGCCGAGGCCGTCCAGGTCGACATCCAGGGCGCGCAGGAGGGTCAGCTCGTCGCTTCGCCTCGGCTCACCTGGACGGTCGTCGGGCCGGCAGACTGCGCCAACGGCATCACCGCCACGCTCTCGCGCGACGGCGCCGCCGCTGCACCCTATGCGGCGAACACCCAGATCGTGCTGCCCGGCAGCTATGTGCTCGCGCTCTCCATCGTCAACTGCCAGGGCGTGGCTCGCCAGCAGACGCGCAACTTCGTGGTCAACGCGCCGCCCGTGGCGGTGCCCGTGCCCGCCGTCCACCCGAACCGCGATCCCGCGATCGCCGCGCCCGGCGGTTACCTGGTGGCCGAGGGTGGCGACCTGGTGCTCGACGGCCGCGAGTCCCGCACCCCCGAGGCCATCGACAGCATCGCGCTCTACGAGTGGGACTTCACCGGTGACGGCACCTACGACGCCCGCGGCGCCACCGTGCCGTTCCCCACGCAGGACAACGGCCGGTTCCAGGCCCAGCTCCGGGTCACGGACTCGCTCGGCGCCACGCACACCTCGGGCTTCACGGTCACGGTCACGGACGTGAACCCCATCGCCAACCCCGGTGGCCCGTACACGGTCGCTCAGGGCGCGGACCTCCGTGTGGACGCGAGCGGCTCGCAGTCGGGCAGCCAGGCCGATCTGATCCGCACCTACGCCTGGGACTGGGGTGACGGTACGCCCCCGAGCGCGCCCTCGCCGCAGCCGACGGCGACGCACCGCTGGGCCGAGAGCGGCCTGTACAACGTGCGCCTGACCGTCTCCGACGAGGACAGCGAGGCGACGGCGGTGGTGGTCGTGAACGTGACGGACGTGGACCCGGTGGTCGATGAGCTCGTCGTGCCGCCGGATCCCTACGAGATCGCCGAGATGGCCTTCACGCTGCGCGCCCACGGCGGCGCGGCCGGCGAGCCGATCACCCGGGTCGAGTGGGACTTCAACGGAGACGGCGTGCCCGAGTTCGCCGGCCCCGCGCTCTTCTCGGTCATGCCGACGTTCCGCGACGCCGGCCCCCGGACGGTGACCATCCGCATCCGCGACAAGGACTCCGTCGCGGTGGTCTCGACGGACTTCGTGGTGCGCGAGATCTCGCTCGGTGAGATCTCTCAGCTGGCCGACACGCGGTCCACCGCGCTCCTCGCGGTGCCGGGCTGGCAGCCCTCGATGATCGATCGCCTGCGGGTCATCCAGACTTGGGGGCGCACCGGCGCCTGGGGCGAGCGCAACGGCTACCCCGCCAACGTGTGGGTCGGCCTCGACAACGTGCTGACCTACCTGCCGACCGCGCAGTCGCGCGGCGCCGACTACGGCAATCTGCTGTGGGCGATGTCGCGTCAGTTCCTGCGGGACGTGCGCGCCCTGAAGCACCGGATCGTCGACGTCGACCAGGCGCAGCCGGCCAACCACCCGCTGATCGTGCGTTCGGACACGTTCATGCGCGCCGCCGAGGCGTTCTTCAACCAGCCGAACTTCGAGGCGGACGTCTCCGGCCGGAACAACCCCTTCATGGCCGGCGACCTGTTCCTGTCGGCGTACGAGGCCTACTTCTACCTGCGCCAGTCCGTGGACCCCTTCAACCGGTTCGACGACTTCGCCATGCCGAACGTCATCGACGTCGGCCAGCGCATCGCCGCGGCGAACGAGGTCAACGCCGACCTGATCACCGCCCTGAACGAGCTCCGGCTGACCCTCGTGGACTACCGCGACCGCGCCCGCAGCGCGCAGGACCCGGGCCCCGGCGGCGCCGAGGTGGCGGCTGCCATCCCCGTGCTCGATCACATCATCGAGCTGACCTCGATGCCCCTGGCGCTGAGCTGCCCGGACGGCAGCTGCATCAACGACGAGGAGGCCCTGGAGAACGAGCTGGCCCTGATGGACCTGATCGACATCCTCTACTCGTCGAAGTCCGTGGGTGTGTACGTCCGCGACTGGCAGCACGGCTTGATGTTGGCCGTGAAGTTCCGCATCGAGATCTCCCTGCTCCGCGTCGAGACCGCGTGTGGCAAGTTCTCGCCCGTCGCCCGCAACGCGCGCCTCACGCAGGCCGAGGGCCTGGGCTACGTCGAGAGCTACGACTACGACGGCGCGCTGGGCTACTACACGTCGCCCGAGACGCGCTGCCTGATCCTCGAGACGTACAACAACTGCCTCGTCCCGGCGAACCGCGGCGCGTTCCAGCCGGCGGTGTACCCCGCCGAGTGCGTGAACGTGGCCAACTGAGGCCCGGGGCCGTCGCCCGACGGCCCGCGATCGAGTTCGACCCCGCCCGCCCCTTCGCCTCTGCGGTCTTCGCCGCTCAACCCCCGCCGAACAGCTTGCCCACCCCGACCCAGACGCCGATGGAGGCGCCCAGGTTCGTGAGGATGAACACCACCAGCACGCGCAGGAAGGGGTTCTTGTACCAGCCGCCGAGCGACTCGGCGTCGTCCCGGATGCGCTCGCAGTCGGCGACCGTGGGACGGCGCTTCCACGCCTCGATGGGGGCCGCGATCATGCCGACCGCGATGGCCGGGTGCAGGGTCGTCAGCGGCGCGGACAGGATGCTCGCGAGGATGGTCAGGGGGTGCGCCAGGGCGGCGATGGCCCCCAGCCCGGCACCGACGGAGGTCGGCACGACCCAGGCCAGGAGCATCTCCAGAAGCGTCTGCTCGGTGGCGCCGCGCTGTTGAATGCCCCAGATCAGACCGCCGACGAAGAGCGCGGGCACCAGCCACGGCGCCAGGCGCGAGCCGAGGCCCGGAGGCGGGATGACGCTGATGGCCGCGCGGTCGACCGTCGTGCGCAGGTGCTCCAGCATGCCGGGCACGTGGCCCGCGCCCACGACGGCGACGATCTTGTCGCCCGAGGCCTCGCGGATGCTGGAGATCAGGAAAAGGTCACGCTCGTCGATGAGGGGCTGCTTGACCCGCGGGTGCGAGACGGCGAACTCCTTCATCTTCTCGGTGAGCGTGTCCCGGTCCTTCATCTTCTCGAGCTCGTCCTCGGACAGCTCCTCGGTGGCGCCGAAGATGCCCGCCACGAGGCCGGCCAGGATCTTGTTGCGTCCCCAGAAGCCGAGGTTGGCCCATGTGCGCTTGAGCGTGATCTGGATGTCCCGATCGGCCAGCACGAGCTTCGCGCCGACCTCGCTGGCCTTGCGGACACCGGCCATCAGCTCGGCGCCCGGCTCGACGCCCAGCTTCTCGCCCAGGCGGCGCTGGTAAGCCGACAGCGCCAGGTTGGCCATCAGGAACAGGGCCTTCTTCTGTTTCAGGACCTGGAAGATGTCGAGCTTGCGCCAGCGGCTGTCATCCGTGAGCGCGTCGTACCGAGTCTGGCAGAGCTCGACGCAGACGGTGTCGGGGCGAAGCGCCGAGATGACGGCTTCGACCTCGCGCACGCTGTTCTGCGAGATGTGGGCGGTGCCCACGAGGTAGATCTGCCGACCCTCGAGCTCGACGAGGGTCGTATTCGGCCATTCGGTGGGGGTGATGTGCGACACGCGCGCAAACTACACCGGGCGGCCGGCGAGGTAAACGCGCATCCGGGTCTCAGGGGGCGGCGACGGCCCCGATCATCGAGCGCAGATACTGCGGATCGTGGGCCGCGCGCATGGCGGCGTCGACGGAGACGAGGCCTTCCTTCACCACCCGGGCGAGGCTGACGTCGAAGGGCACGTTGCCCTCCTTCATCGTCGTCTGGAGCTGGCTGGCGAAGAGGTGCGTCTTCTTGTCGCGGATGAGGTTGCTGAACGCGTAGTTCATCCGCACGACCTCCAGCACGGGCACGCGCCCCTTCGTGTCCGCCGTGGGCAGCAGGCGCTGCGTGACCACACCGCGCAGGACCTCGGAGAGCTGGATGCGGACCTGCCCCTGCTGGTGCTGGGGGAAGACGTCGATGATGCGGTCGATGGCCTGCATGGCCGAGCCCGAGTGGAGCGTCGAGAGGACCAGGTGGCCCGTCTCGGCGGCCGTCAGAGCGGCGGCGATGGTGTCCAGGTCGCGCATCTCACCGACCAGGATCACGTCCGGGCACTCGCGCAGGGCGGCGCGGAGACCATCGGAGAACGACGGCAGGTGCACGCCCACCTCGCGCTGGTGCACGACGCTGCGCTGCGGTCGGAACATGTGCTCGATGGGATCCTCGAGCGTGATGATGTGTTTGGCCTGCGTGCGGTTGATGTGCTCGAGCAGGACGGCCAGCGTCGTCGACTTGCCGGCGCCGGTGGGGCCGACGACGAGCAGCAGGCCATGCGGGTTCTCGGTGAGCGAGAGCAGGTCCGGTGGCAGGTGCAGGGTGGACATGTCCGGGATGCGGTCCCAGATGGGCCGCCAGGCGCCGCCGAGGCCGCGCATCTGCCGGAAGATGTTCACCCGGAAGCGGTGATGACGCTCTCCGTCCGGGACCTCGATGGCGAGATCCAGGTTGCCCTGCGTCTCGAGCTGTCGGCGTCGGTCGGCGGTCAACATGGGGCCGAGGCTGGCCAGGATGGCGTCGTCCGAGAAGGTCACCCCCGGCAGCGCCACGAGCTCCCCGGCGAGGCGCACGCTGGCCGACGTGCCACCGGACAGGATGATGTCCGACGCGCCGCGGTTCCACGCCGCCACGAGCAGGGCCTGAATGCTCTGGACCGGCCAGCCGTTGCTCGTGGTCTGCGTCGTCTCGGCCGAGACGGGCCGGAACGCCAGCGCCGTGCCCTCGGGCAACCGGCGGATGCGGTAGTTGAACCGCCCCGTCCGCGGCGCGTCGAAGACGCCGTCGTGCAGGCCCCGGGCCTCGAACAGCGCGCGCGCGTCCGGCTCGACGAGGAACTCCACGAGGGCGTCGATCTCGCCGGTCGTCAGGGCGGGGCCGGGGAGGGGTCGGGGCTGCCGTTCGACGAGCAGCAGCGGCGCGGCGTCCGCCCGGAGCTGGAGGGAGTCGGCGCCGTGCTCGACGAGCGATTGGAGGAGTTCGGACAGCGTGGCCATGGCCGAACGTTCCGACCACGGCGCCCCGCGATCAAGCCCGTCGTGTGGGAATCCGCCACAGCCCGAGCATCAGCCCGAGCCAGACGACCCCTGCGCCGACCTGCGGCAGACCGGACGGCATGAAGACGAAGGTGCTGAACGCGATGCCGCCCGAGGCCAGGGCGGCGAAGGTCGCCTTCTGACGGGGCGTGAGGCTCCGGTGTCGGTACCAGTCCCGCACCGGGGGCCCGAGGTGACGATGGTTCAGCAGCCAGCCGTGAAAGCGCTCGGAGCTGCGCGCGTAACACGCCGCCGCGGCGATCAGGAACGGGACCGTGGGCAGCACGGGCAGGAAGACGCCGGCGATGGCCAATCCGATCAGTGCGTGTCCGGCCGCGGTGAGGCCGAAGCGCGCGAGGCGCCCGGGCACGGGGCGGAAGTCGGCTTCGGGCGGTTGGTCCATGGGTCCATTCGGTGGTCGGGTCGGTGCGGGGCGGAAATCGCCGATCTCAGGGACGTTGCGCACCGGCTTTCGGTTGCCAAGGGGCGGGCCGCGGGATTTCATGTCGCCTTCGTCGACACGACCGGATTTCAGGGGGCTGCATGTCCGAATTCAAACCCTTCATCGCGCCCGAGGAGAAGGTGCGCGAGCTCACCTGGGTGGGCCTGCTCATGGGCTCGGCGCTCGGGGTGCTCTTCGCGCTCTCCTCGGTGTACCTCGGACTCAAGGTCGGGCTGACGGTCTCGGCCTCGATCCCCGTCGCGGTGCTCTCGATCACCCTCTTCCGCTGGCTGCGCCTGCGGGGGACGATCCTCGAGAACAACATCGTCCAGACCACGGGCTCCGCCGGCGAGTCCCTGGCGGCGGGCGTGGCGTTCACGCTGCCCTCCCTGCTGATCATGGGCTTCGAGCTGGAGTTCATGCGCGTGCTGCTCGTCGCGCTGCTCGGCGGCCTGATCGGCGTGCTGATGATGATCCCGCTGCGGCACGGCCTGATCGTCAAGGAGCACGGCCACCTGGCCTACCCCGAGGGTACGGCCTGCGCGGACGTGCTGATCGTCGGCGAGCGGGGCGGCACGGATGCGAAGACCGTCTTCATCGGCTTCTTCGTGGGCCTCTTCTACACGTTCATGAACCTGATCAACCGCCTCTGGTCGGACACGGCGCACTTCGCCATCGACTTCTGGGGACGCCTGAAGGGCGCGATGATCGCCTTCGAGGTCTCCCCGCCGATGCTGGGCGTGGGCTACATCATCGGCCCCAAGGTCAGCGCGAACATGCTGGCCGGCGGCCTTCTGGCGTTCGTCATCCTCATCCCGCTCATCCACACGTTCGGCGACAGCATGCTGACGCCGATGTACCCGGAGACGACGAAGACCATCGCGCAGATGAGCGCGTACCAGATCCGGTCGAACTACATCCTGTACATCGGCGCCGGCGCCGTGGCGACGGGCGGCTTCATCGCCCTGGGGCGCGCGATCCCGACCATCATCTCGGCGTTCCGGGGCGGCCTGGCCAACCTGCAGGCGGGCAAGGGCGGGGCCGTGGTGGCCGCCGTGCCGCGCACGGAGCAGGACCTCTCGATGAAGCTCGTGCTCGGCGGCTCCCTGGGCATCGCCCTGGCCATCTGGCTGGCCCCGGTGCTCCAGATCAACCTCGTGTCGGCCGTGCTGATCGTCCTGTTCGGCTTCTTCTTCGTCACCGTCTCGAGCCGCATCACCGGTGAGATCGGGTCGTCCTCCAACCCGATTTCGGGCATGACCGTGGCCACCCTGCTGCTGACCTGCGGGCTCTTCGTGCTCGTGGGCTGGACGGGCGTGCAGTACAAAGCCATGGCGCTCACGACGGCCGCGCTGGTCTGCGTCGCGGCCTCGAACGGCGGCACGATCTCGCAGGACCTCAAGACGGGCTACCTGGTGGGCGCGACGCCGCGCTTGCAGCAGATCGCCATCCTGGTCGGCGTGGTGACGAGCGCCATCGTGATCGGCGCGACGCTGCTCTTGCTCAATGAGTCGGCCTCCACGGCCAAGGCCGTCGAGTACCCGTCCTACCATGCGACCATCGCGGCGGACGCGGCCACCGGCCCGGGCCCGGACGGGCAGGACTACAAGGTCGTCTACATCCAGGAGGAGACGGGCGGCGTGCCCCGTGGCAAGTACCTGGCCAAGGCCGACGGCGAGCTGGCATTCCTGGTGGATCCGGGGGTGTGTGGCACCTACCCGTACCGCCTGGAGAAGTTCGCCGGCGCCGTCGCGCTCGGGCCGCAGCCGACGGAAGCGCCCCGGGAGCTCGGCCCGGATCGCAAGATGTACAACGTCGTCGCGCTCGAGGCCGGCCGGGACGGCCTGGAGGCCGGGCGTTATCTGGTCGAGCCCGCCACGGGCGCGGTGGCCTGGCACGCGCGGGACGTCGCCAAGTTCGACGCCCCCAAGGCGCAGCTCTTCAGCCTCATCATCGACGGCACCCTGGGCGGCAAGCTGCCCTGGGGGCTCGTGCTCATCGGCTTCTTCCTGGCCGTGATGATGGAGATGGTGGGCGTCGCCTCGCTGCCCTTCGCGGTGGGCCTGTACCTGCCGGTGTCGACCTCGGCGGGCATCTTCGTCGGCGGCATGGTGCGCTGGCTGGTGGACCGCAAGCGGCGCGGCGAGTCGGCCTCGGAGGCCGAGTTCTCCCCGGGCATGCTCATGGCCTCGGGCCTGATCGCGGGCGGCGCCATCGCCGGCGTGGCTCAGGCCGTCGTGGCCTACTTCGAAGTCGAGTCGACCTTCGACCTCAGCGGCGTGGTCGGCGATCTCGCCGCAAACGAGGGCTGGTGGCCGATGGTGCCGTTCATCGCGATGGCCGTCGCCCTGTACTGGGTGGGCACGCGGAGCAAGAAGGACGCCGCCGGGGCGGCCTGACGCTCAGGGCGTCAGCGCGAAGCAGTAGATGCCGCCGTAGCCGCCGCCCGAGCCGACCGTGTCGGAGTCGCGCATCGGCGGCCCCATCTCGATCAGGTTCACGCCTGGGGCGCAGCCGGACTCGTCCAGCGAGGACATCCAGTGCGCCATGGAGCCGTCCCCGCCGCCGGGGCCGCCGGGACGCCCGCCGCCGCCGCCACCGCCGAAGCGCGGCCAGGAGTGGCCCACGCGGGGGTAGCCCTCGAGGGCCTGGTTGCCCGAGTTGGCCGTCCAGTCGAGGCAGGTCGAGCCCGGGTCGTAGAGCTGGCCGTTCTCGTTCGTGCCCGTCAGCGTGTCGTGGTTGTCGACCTCGGGCTGCGTCGGGTCCGGCCGGTGGTTGGGGACACCGTCCTCGTTCGGGAAGTCGTTGACGATGGCCGGATCGGCGCCGATGGGGCGCTCGGACATCAGGTCGGCTTTGCTCGCGGCCAGGAGGCGGCCGAGGCGGTCGTACCAGGGGCCTTCGCCGATGCGGTCGATGGCGTGGACCACCATGCCGTTGCCGTCGTCCGAGGCGCTGAGGAAGGCGCGCCACTGCTTCGTGGCGGCGCCGGGCATGCTGTGCTCGGCGAGGTCGGCGCAGATCTTGTCCGCACCGCGGAGGCCGGCGCCCGGGCCGGTCTCGCCGTAGCGGAGGTCGCCACCGAAGCCGGCGGGGTTGCCGGAGAGCACTTGCATGCCGCGCAGGCTGCTCACGAAGAAGCTGAAGTTGTCCAGCACGGGGGGCTCGGCGCCGCCGCTGCCGCCGCCGCCGCCGACGGGGGCGCCGCCGGTGGCCTCCCCACCGGGCAGGGCCTGGCCACCGACGGGGGGCTCGTCACCGCCCGCCGCCTGGCCGCCGCTGCCGCCCGTGGG
>CAINDO010000574.1 GCA_903847385.1 uncultured Myxococcales bacterium | reverse complement strand
GGCGGCGCAGGTCGCGGCGAGCGCGGGGCCGGCGCAGAACGAGCTGTTCGGTCCGGCCTGGCAGCGGGCCTCCATGCAGGCCGCGCCGGCGGCGTCCGCGCCGCACACCAGGCCGAAGGCGCCGCAGTCGGCGTCCGTCTCGGGCAGGAAACCATCGCGACACTGGCGCAGCGTGGTGGCGCCCGTGCACTCGGCGCCCTGCCCGCGGCCACCGGGGCAGAAGGGGTGCACGCAGTAGGCGTAGTCGGCGTCCTCCTCGCACCCGGCGCCGAAGGCCCCGCAGTCGCCGGACCCCTGGAAACGCCCGCCCTGGCAGGTGCTGATCACCGTCCCGTTGCAGAAGCGGCCGTTGGCCACCTCGCAGCGCGGGTCCAAGGCGTCCGTGTAGATGATGCCGAGGTGGTTGCTCACCGTGCGGAGCGCGCCGTCCGAGGGCTGGTTCTTCACGACGTCCTCGACCACGAGGGTCGAGCTGCCGCCGCCGTCGAGCATGGCGCCGTCCTGGCAGCCGAACTCGAGCATCAGGTCGCGGATCTCGTCGCAGGTCATGCCCAGGGCGCCGGCGCGGCGGCCGTCCACCACGAAGAGGTTCAGGTGCACCCGGTCGGCCTCGAGACAGAGCGCGCTGCGCGGGTTGCGCACGCGGTCGAAGCAGCCGTTGGCCGCCTGCCCGTTCACCACCATGGGGATGCCGTTGGTGCCGTGCGCCTGGAAGAACCGGTATGGCGGCAGCTCGGGGCGCTCGAACCACCAGGCCACGCCCAGGCGCTCCTCCCAGCCGAAGGTGCAGGCCTTGCCGGCGGTGCAGCCGAAGTAGCCCCAGTGCCCGCCGATGTCCGGGTTGCGGAAGTGGTCGTGCCAGCGTGCGCCGTCTGCGATGGCCAGGCCCACGGGCGTACGGCCGTCGGACCAGTCGGTGTTGATGGCGACGATCGTGTCCGCGCTGCGCGAGAACTGCAGCGTGTTCACGCCGCGCTCGCCGCCGTTGTCCGCCGAGGCGTGCAGCCCGATGTTGGGCACGCTGAGATCGATGCGCGCCACCCAGAAGTCCTGGGGCGCGTCCGTGGTGCGGTGCAGCAGGTGGATGCCCGGGCGGACGTCCCGCTCCCGGTCGAGGGCGTGCGCGGTGGTCGGCACGAGAAGCAGGAGAGGCAGAGACATCAGGCGGCGCATCCGGCGAGTGTAGCCGGGGGCGACGGCGGGTGCATCCCTGCCGAGTCGGCGGGTCAGCGCCGCAGCAACTCCGTGACGACGCGGTTCATCGACACCGAGGGCGTGACGTAGAACCGGTCGGTCCACTGCACCCGGCCGGTCTTGGCGTCCACGAAGCGGGCGTACACGGCGCGGAGGGAGCGGGGCGACGCCGGGGATCCGGCGAGTTCGGCGTCGTAGGTCACCATGTGCGCATCGACCAGAAGGAAACGGTCCGGTCGAACGAGCGCGGCGGACGGCGGCGTGTCGAAACCGAAAACGAGAGAGTCGCCCAGCAATTTGAACGGGCGCGGGGCGGCGGATTCTGTCGGGGTGTCGGCGTTCGTCGGCACCAGGTGGTCGCCCTGCTGCAGCACGAAGCCCGCTTCCACGAGTCGTGCCTCGAGCTCGGCCGTGAAAGTCGGGTTCGGGGTGCCATCCCATCGTGCGCCGACGACCCCGACGGTGCCTTCGCGCGCCGGAGGCGTGCCAACGACCGGCCGCAAGATGTCGGGCAAGTCGGCGTTGGCGACCACCTTCGCGATCGCCGGCGGCTGGGCGGCGACCGGCGCGCCCCCGATGACCATGAATCGCCGGACGCGCGTGCTGAGCACCGTCGCGCCGTCGTCCGGATCCGTCGAGCCGTCGAGCGAAACGAGCCGCCGCGTTCGGGGTCCGTCGCAGGAGACTCGCCACGAGTAGGTGCCGGGCACCAGGTCGAAGTCGTACCCGTAGTTTCCGTTGCCCAAGGAGACCATGGACTCTGGCGAAGTAGCGTCGTTCGACAACAGCGTCTTCCGCGCGCCGTTCAGGTCCGGCTCGTCGCCGATCGAGACGACGCAACTGTCCAGCGGCGTCTCCGCCGGTGTGACCTTCCAGGTCAGGCGCACGCTGCGTGCATCCAGCGCCTCGTCGTGTGCCGGTGCGACGTAGCGCAGCGACGCGCTCGTGCAGCCCAGGAGCGCGCCCGCGCTCAGGACTGCGGCCATGGCCCCTTGAATTCGAAATCCTCGCATGCCTCTTCGTCCCTTTTGCTTCTGTGCGAGGGGTCTTATAGGTGCATCGGGGCCGGCTGGCAAGGCAGCGTTTCGCCCGCCCCGCATTGCACCCCCCGCATCGGCGCTTAGTCTCATGCCTGCGGCCGCGGAGGCGCTCCACATGATCCGATCGCACAAGACCCGAGTCTTTCTCTTCGACGACCTGGGGGACGCGCATCGCGCCGTGGCTCGCCTGCTCGAACGCGGGGCCCGGGTGGAGACCCTGGGCCTGGTGACCCACGACGACACCGGGCAGGCGATGGCGCAGGTCGAGGGTGACGGCCACACCGAGCACCTCGACCCCCTGCAGACGCGCACCTTCGCGCAGCGGGCGCGCAAGAACGGCACGCGCGGGGCGGTGGTCGGCGGCCTGGTGGGCATCCTGGGCGGGCTGGCGGAGCTGTCCGTGCCCGGCGCCGGCGCCGTTCTGGTGCTCGGCTCCATGGGGGGCGCGCTGGCGGGCGGTCTGTTCTCGGCGATCTCGACCCACTTCGTGCACGACGGTGAGGCGATGCTCTTCGAGGAGGCGCTGCGCCGCGGGGGCACGCTGCTCTTCGTACACGACGCCTCGGCGGCGCTCTCCGGGCTCGACGCGCTGATGGCCTCGACGGGGGCGACACACCTGCGGGCCCGCGTCGCCGAGTGGCGCGCGGCGGGCTGGTCGAACCGGCGTCCGCCCGAGGCCACGCCCGCGGCCGTGCAGCGCCTGCAGGAGCCCTTCGAGTCGTTCTTCCTGCACGAGGAGCCCGGGGCCGAGGACCCCTGGTTCAAGGAGAACTGGGAGAACCTGCGCGACCCGGTGGTGGCGGCCTGGCCGCTTTTGTCCGTCGACGACCTGCGCGAGACGGACGGCCACCGCGGCCGACTGGTCAGCCGGATCTGCCGGCTCTACGACGAGCCGCCGGACGCGGTGGAGTGGTGCCTGGACGAGCTGCTCGCCCGTTTCCAGGCGGCGCAGGCGCCCCGGCGCGCGCGTCAGTTCCCCTTGGAGGCGTAGTCCCAGCCGCGGCGGACCTCGACGCGGGACTGCTCCCAGGTCCGGCCGTCGGACATGGCGCCGAAGTCGATGCGCAGGCGGGACTCGAGCTCGCCGTCCCACTGCCGGGTGCCGGCGTACTGCATGCGCGCGCCGTACCCGAAGCGCGCCTCGCGCTCGATGGCGGCCCAGTCCTCGGACACGGCGAAACGCGTGGCCACGGCGTCGCGGATCTGCCCCCGGGACCGGGCGACGTCGCCCAGCGCGCTCTGCTGCGCGTGGTCCACGGCGTCGACGGCCTTCTGTCGGACGTTGGCGGCCCGGGCGTCGAGTTTGGCGGCGCTGGCTTCGGCCGTGTGTCGCACTTCGCCGACCTTCTGCCGGAGCGCCTCGTTCGTGGCCACGATGTCGGCCTGGGCGCGCTCGATGGTCCGGGCCGCGACGGCCTGGCCCACGACCTCCTTCTGGCGCTCGGCGGCGATGTCCACCGCGTCGAGCGGGTGCGTGCGGAAGCCCGGCGGGGGGATGGGCTCGGTGCCGAAGGACTGCTTGAGCGTGTCGCTCGCGCTCTGCTTGAGGTCCTTGCTGCCCGCGGCGGTGAAGTCGGACTTGGTCTGTTCCCAGTCGCGCTGGAAGGCCTCCTTCACCCGCTCCCACGAGGACGTGTGCTGGTCGTTCCACCACGGCGGGCCGGCGGCACCGGTGGCAGCGGCGGCGCGGGTGGGCAGGGTGATGGGCTGGGTCTTGGTCGTTTCCATGGATGCGCTCCTGTGGGGGTCAAGGCTCCGGGTGGAGCCGCGCTCTCCAGAGCACGCGCCGTGCCGCCCGCCCGGGAGGCCGAAACCCGCTCCCTCATGCCCGGCGTGGCCGCATCAATGTGATGGGCCGCCGGGTCGATTCGATGCGCTCCCAAGGCGCTCCCGCGGGCCGCACGCCTCACCGGACGGGCCGTGGGGCCGATGGCTTCGCCGGGCACGACCCGTGCAGTGCATCTCCTCGACGGGTGCCGTGTCTGGCCCCGGAGCGCTCCCCTTCGCCCGACGGCGACCGTTCATGGAGGCGATGTTCGTGACCGAACGCGATGACATGTTGATGTTCCGCACCTCGACCCCGGAGCGCGACCCCGCGGTCGTCCCGGTGGGCCGACGGCTGCCCTCGCCGATGGATCCCACGCCCCGGGGTCGGGCGCCGCGCCTGCCCTTCGGCGACCGGCCCCTCGAGCCCTCGCCGTTCGAGTCCGAGCTCACGCCCGTCGACCCGATGCGACTTCCCCCGGAGGAGCGGCCGCCGGATGCGTCGCCCGCCTCGGATCCCGACGAGATCGAGCGGCTGCTCGCCCGTCTTCAGTCGGCCCTGGCCGACGCCCGGGCCGCGCTCACGGAGCGGGACGAGTCCCTGACCCGGGTGGCCCACGATCTGCGGGCGCCCCTGGTGGCCATCGGCCTGGGCGCGACCTCGCTCATCGAGGACGAGGGGCCCGTGGGGGCCACGGACGGGGCCCAGGAGCGGCGCGCTCTGCTCGATCTCATCCAGCGCAGCGCGGCGTCCCTGAGTCACATGATCGAGGACCTGCTCGACGTGGCCCGCATCGCCCGCCGCACGCTCACGCTGCGGCCGGTGTTCACGGACGTCGGCGGCCTCGTCCGCGACGTGGTCGGCCTGTATCGGGGCATGGCCGAGCAGCGCGGCATCACACTCCGCAGCATCTCGCCTCCCACGGCCATCCTGGCCACCTGCGACCCGGACCGCATCACCCAGGCGCTGGCCAACCTGGTGGTCAACGCGCTCGACTTCACCCCGCGCGGCGGGGTGGTCGAGCTGACCGTCCGCGCGTCCGGCCGCCACGTGGCCATCTCGGTGCGCGACTCCGGCGCCGGCATCCCCGAGGCGGCGCAGCGGGCCATCTTCGAGCGTTTCACCCAGCTGCTGATTCACACCCGCAAGGGGTTGGGGCTGGGTCTGTTCATCGCCCGGGGCATCATCGAGGGGCACGGCGGCGCCCTGGCCGTGGACTCCCGCGTGGGCCACGGCAGCACCTTCTGGTTCCATCTGCCTCGGCAGTTGGCCCGGGGCTGATCTCTTCGCGACGCGGTCGTCGCTTCGACTGTGAGGCATGACATGGCGTTTTCTCCCTGTGTCCTCGTCTGTTGCTCCCTCGGTCTGCTCAGCGGTTGCGGCGAGTCGATCACCACCCTGCTCGGGCCCATCGACGACGCGGCTGTGGTCGAGACGGGCGTCGCGGACCTGGGTCACGACGGCCTGGAATCACCGGACGCCGAGCCGCCACCGGAGCTGGACGCGGCGCGGGTGGAGCCCCCGCCGCCCCCACCCACGGAGCCGCCGGAGACGATGCAGCCCGCGCCCATCGTCGGCGCCCGAACCCATGTCATCGACACCCGGGTGGAGACCCTGGCCGGTAGCACCCTCGCCGGGATGGAGGACGGCCTCGTGGCGGCGGCGCGGTTCCACAACCCCGTGGGCATCACCCTGGGCCCCGAGGGGGAGCTGTACGTGTCGGACTTCGACAACGATCGCATCCGGCGGGTGGGCCTCGATGGCCGGGTGACCACGCTGGCCTCGGCGCCCGGTGTGTTCAAGCGCCCGTTCGGCCTCCTGTTCGACGACACCGGGCGTCTGTTCGTGCAGACGGACGGCGATCCCTTCGGCGACCGCAGCTATTACACCGCGACGATCTGGAACGTGAACCCGGCGACGGGCACGGCGAGCGTGGTGGCGGCGGACATCGGCCGGACCCGCGGCCTCGCCCCCCTGCCCGGCGGCCTGCTGCTGCTGACCGACAACGCCTGGCACCACGTGAAGCGGCTGAACCCGGAGACGGGCGAGATGGTCGAGGTGGCCGGCTCCGCCGCCGGCGAGGCCGGTTACGCCGACGGCATGGGGCCCGACGTCCGCTTCTTCCGGCCCTACGGCGCCGCGCGGCTGCCCAACGGCAACGTGGTCGTCGCCGACGCCCGGAATCACTGCCTGCGCGAGGTGGCGACCGACGGCGGCGTCACCACGCTGGCGGGCGAGTGCGGTCAGCCCGGGTACGTGGACGGCCCCGCCGACGGCGCGCTCTTCAACTTCCCGCAGGACGTGGCCGTGGACCGGGCCGGCGAGGTGTTCGTGACCGATCTGGTCAACCATTGCATCCGCATCGTCGGGACCGACGGCCGCGTGGCCACCCTGGCGGGCGATGGCACCGAGGGCCATGTGGACGGCCCGGGTCGGCAGGCGCGTTTCGTGGGTCAGGAGGGGCTCGAGGTGAGCCCGGACGGCAGCACCGTGTACGTGGCCGACGGCGACCGCTCCGAGGGGCTGCCGAGCCACTTCATCCGGGTGATCCACCGCGGGAACACCCCGGCGGCCGCCGTACCCGAGTGAATCTCAAACCGGCTCGGGCCGAGCGCCCGGGTCCATCGAGGAGTGTGTCATGAAGTTTCTCATCGTCGCTCTGTTCCTGGCCGTCGCGTCCCTGCCGAGCTGTGAGGACGCCGGCGAGGCCGTGGACAACTTCGACTCCAAGCAGGCCTGTCAGGACTACTGCGCCAAGAAGGACGACTGCAAAGACGAGCAATCCAGCGCCGATCAGGTCAGCGCCTGTGTCAGCACGTGCCGCAACGACATCGAGGACAACTGCGTCAACGAACACCAGGGGGCCGCGAACGACCAGATCGGCACCTGCGTCGACAAGGGCTGTGTCGAGTTCTGGGCCTGCATGACCTTCGACGTGGCGCCCGAGTGTTACGGCTTCGTCGAGCCATGAGGGCCGCGACGCGTCTGATCGCGGCCGCCGTCGCGCTGGCCGTGGCGCCGGCCGTGGCCGCGGCGCAGGTGCCCAACGACAACGGCCTCTCCATGGGCCTGATCCTGGGCGATCCCACGGGGTTCACCCTGCGCAACGGCATCGGCAAGAACGAGGCGATCCAGCTCCACGTGGGCTTCGGGGCTTACCCCGGCGGCGCGCTCTCGGTCGTCGCCGACTGGACCCACGACGTCTGGACCTTCTTCCCGCACGGGGACGTGGCCTCGCTCGAGCTGTTCGTGGGCCTGGGCGCCAAGGTCGCGTGGTTCACGGAGCGCGAGTACTTCTACTCGCACCCCCACAACCGCGACTACCCCGAGTCGTCCCACATGGGCCTCGGCGCGCGGGGTCTTCTGGGCCTGCGGATGCCGTTCCGCTCGGCGCCCATCGACGTGTTCCTCGAGCTGGCGCCGCTCGGGTTCGTCGCCGTGGTGCCCGACGGCGGCCTGTTCTACGACGCCGACTTCGCGCTCGGCCTGCGGTACCGGTTCTGACCGGGACCCGCTCAGTTCGCGATGCGGAAGGCGCCCTCGGTCACGACGAGCTCGCCGCCGCCCGTGGGGATCGTCGCCGTGAAGGTGCCCTCGAACTTCGGCGCCACGGCGGTCACGGTGATCTCGCAGTCGCCGAGGGTGCCGGTGGTGCCGTTCAGGTCCAGCGAGGCCGTCGAGCGGTAGGAGACGGCAGGGTCGCTCTCGCCATCGGCGCCGTTGCAGTTCTGCGTGCCGACCTCGGGCAGGAACCGCAGGGCCCAACTGTCGACGGGGGGGAACTGCGCGTTCGAGGCGCCGATCAGCGCCGTCGGGGTCTGCTGCGGCACGTGGATGGGGTTGATCGTGAACGCGTGGGCGACGCCGTCGAAGGTGCCTGTGATGCCGTCCGCCCCGGCGAGGGGGTCGTCGGGGTCCGGCGTCGTGCCGCCCGTGGCCGGGGTGCCGCCGGTGGCCGGGGTGCCGCCTGTGGCCGGGTCGCCACCCGTGGCCGGGTCGCCACCCGTGGCCGGGTCGCCGCCCATGGTGCCGGCGTCCGTACCTGCGGTGTCGCCGTCGTCGCTGCCACAGGCGGTGCCGAGCAGGGCGAGCGTGAAGAGAATGGACCTGGGGGGTGTCTGCATGGCGCTCAACCTAGGCCCGGGGGGCGGTGAGCGCAAATTGGATCCCCCGCCGGACTCGCCCGTTGGCATCGGTGAGGAGGTCCATCGCCATGTCCGAGAGTGAGTCCCCCGCCCGCCGCAGCGACAGCTTCTACATGCTGGTCGTCGGCCTGCCGTGCATCGTGCTGACCGCCGTATCGCTCACGGTCATCCTGACGCGCGAGCGCCCGCGGGCCGCGCCGGTCCACGTCGACGCGCCGGTGCAGTCGCCGCCCACGCAGGCCCCGCGGGCCGCGGTTGCCCCGAAGTCGGCGGCGCCCGTCGCCGTCGCGCAGATCAGCCCGAGCGCCCCCGCCCGGGTCGAGGCCCCGGCCACGCGCCCGCCCCCCGGCCCGGCGTCGCGTCGCCCGCCGCGCCGTCCGCCGCGGGACACGGGGCTGCGGGTGGACATGACCGCCCCCTGAACGCGCCCTGACCGCGTTGACAAGCCCGGGTGGCCGCCTTAGCGTGCGCGCGCCCATGACGCCCGCCATCTCGTACATCATCCCCTTCATGAACGAAGAGGCCACCCTGGTGGAGCTCTTCGATCGCATCGCCGCGGCCACGACCGCGGCCGGCCGCACGTTCGAGGTCATCTTCATCGACGACGGCTCGACGGACGGCGGGGTCAAGGTGGTCGAGGCGCTCGCCGCCCGCAGCCCCGAGGCCCGGCTGATCCAGCTGCGCGGCAACTTCGGCAAGAGCGCGGCCCTGGCGGCGGGGTTCGACTACGCGCAGGGCGAGATCATCTTCACTTTGGACGCCGACCTGCAGGACGATCCGAAAGAAATCCCGCGTTTTCTGGAGGCGCTGGACGGCGGCCTGGACGTGGTCAGCGGCTTCAAGCAGACCCGCCACGACCCCTGGCACAAGGTGCTGCCCTCGCGCGTGTTCAACTGGATGGTCCGCCGCATGACGGGCGTGCCGCTGCACGACATCAACTGCGGCTTCAAGTGTTACCGGACCGAGGTGATCCGCAGCGTGCGCCTTTACGGCGAGCTGCACCGCTTCATCCCGGCGCTGGCCATCTGGAACCGGTTCAAGGTGGGCGAGATCGTCGTCGAGCACCACCCGCGGCGCTTCGGCGTGTCCAAGTTCGGCGCGCGGCGGTTCTTCCGCGGGCTGATGGACCTGATGACGGTCACCTTCCTGCTGAAGTACGACCGCAAGCCGCTGCACTTCTTCGGCCGCCTCGGCGGGCTGTCCTTCCTGGCCGGCCTGGCGCTCTGCGGCTACCTGAGCGTGCTCTGGTTCATGGGCGAGAAGATCGGCCACCGCCCGCTGCTGATGCTGGGCGTGCTGCTGATCGTGATCGGCGTGCAGATCCTGGCCACGGGCCTGATCGCCGAGCTCCTGGTGCACGTGGCCGGCGACTCGCGGCCCTATCAGATCCGGCGCAAGATCGGGCTGGACGCGCCCCGGGACGACGGCAAGTAACCGTGGACAAGAGCGTCTACGAGCGGTTCCTGAGCCTGGACGAGCGGCACTTCTGGCGGCGCGCCAAGCGGGAGCTGGTGCTGGAGTGGCTGGGCGAGGCCCTCGGGGAGAGCCACCCGCCGCTGCGCCTGCTGGACGTGGGCGGCGCGACCTCGCTGGTCACCCGCGAGCTGTCCGCGCACGGCGAGGTCACCGTGGTCGAGCCCGAGGCCTCGTGCGTGGCGCTGCTCGCTGGCGACGCGCGGGTCCGCGCCGTGCAGGGCGGGCTGCCGGGGCTGCCCGTCGAGGGGCCCTTCGACGTGATCACGCTGCTGGACGTGCTGGAGCACCTGGACGACGACCTGGGTGGCCTGCGCGAGCTGCTCTCGCTGCTGCGGCCCGGCGGTCTGCTGCTGCTCACCGTGCCGGCCTATCAGTGGATGTGGAGCGAGCACGACGTGGTGCTGCACCACCGCCGCCGCTACACGCGCGGGCGCCTCGAGGGGGTCGTGCGCAACGCCGGCTTCGAGATCCTGCGCAGCAGCTATTACACGAGCCTGCTCCTGCCCGTGATGGCGGCGCAGCGCCTGGCGAGCCGCGTGAAACCCAAGCGCCGCGCGGCCGGTGAGCACCCCGAGTACGACGTGAAGATCCCGGCGGCGCCGCTCAACACGGCGCTCTCCGCGGCGATGCGCCTGGAGCGCGGGCTGTTGGGCCACGCGCGCCTGCCCGCCGGCGGGGCCGTGATCGCGCTGTGTCGCCGACCCCGCGCGTAGCCTGAGCCCGTGCCGCTCGTCGCCGTCGCGCTGGTCATCGTCGCCGGGCTGCTCCACGCGAGCTGGAACTTCGTGGCCAAGAAGGCCGGGGGCGACCTGCGCTTCGCGGCGTTCTCCAGTGTGTTCATGGTGGCCGTGTGGGCGCCGCTCGGTGTGTCGCTGGCCGTGCGCGAGGTGCCGCAGTGGGGCCCGGGCCCGTGGCTGTGCGTGCTCGGGAGTTCGCTGTGTCACGTGCCCTACTTCCTGCTTCTCCTGCGCGGCTACCGCGTCGCCGATCTCACCGTGGTGTACCCCGTAGCGCGGGGGAGCGGGCCGCTGATCACGGCTGCCGTGGCGATCACCGCGTTCGGCGAGGCGGCGACGCTGGCCACGGGCCTGGGTGTGTTGGGTGTCACCGCGGGCATCGCGCTCGTGGCCGGGCAGCCGCCGTCGGCCTCGACGGAGGACCGCGCCCGCGTGTGGCGGGGCCTGCGCTACGGCCTGGGCACGGGCGCCGCCATCGCCGGCTACACGCTCGTGGATGGCTACGCCGTGAAACACCTGCTGGTGCCGCCGCTGCTGGTGGTGTTCATGAGCGACACCTGCCGCACGCTGCTGCTGCTGCCCTTGCTGCTGCGCGACCGGGCGGCGACCCGGGCGCTCTTTCGGCAACAGTGGCGGCACGCGCTCGCCGTGGCGCTGCTCGGCCCGGCGGCCTACATCCTGGTGCTCACCGCCGTGCAGATGGCCCCGTTGTCGCACGTGGCCCCGGCGCGGGAGATCTCGATGCTCTTCGCCGCGCTGCTGGGCGGGCGGCTGCTCGGCGAGGGCCACCGCGGCGCCCGCCTGGCCGGCGCGGCGTGTATGGTCGCCGGGGTGATCGCGCTGGCTTTGGGGTGACCGCGGCGCTGGCGAATGGCGTACAACGCGGACCATGGATCGCTCGCTGCCACCCGAACCGGACTCCCCGCCCGCGCTCCGCATCTCGCTCGTCGTGTACGCGGTGATCGTGCTCGCCAGCGCCTTGACGTGCGCCGATCTGGTGGGCCGCTACGAGGGCCGCACCGTGCGCATTCGCGAGTGGATGGCGCAGTTCGCCATCGCGCTCCTGGCGGTCCACGCGGCGCTGCTGCTGTTCCAGGCGTGGGCGGCGCGCGGCGTGCGGGCGGCCGCGGTGTTGCTCGGCCTCGCGGCCGTCGTGTGCCTCTTGCAGGCGCGGTTGACGGTCGAGTTCGCCGAGCAGTCGCTGGTGGCTCACGGGCCCGAGGTCACCCTGCTCACGTGGCTCGGGGGCGCGCCGTGGCTGCTGCGCAGCGGCGCGTGGCTGCTGCTCGCGCGGCACGCGCCGCGGTGGCGGCGGTGGGTGACCGCCGCCGCGCTCGCCGATCTGGCGGTCGTCGTCGGCGCGTTTGTCACGGCCGATCAGGCGGTCATGCCGCTGTTGCACCCGGGGCAGGCGGGGTTCGTCGGGCTCGCGCCGCTGATGGTGACGGCGGTGGCGCTCGCCGCGGCGTCTCAGGGGCAGCGTCGCTCGCAGCCCGTGTAGATCCAGGCCAGGTTGAAGCGCGACAGCCGAATCGCCCGGTGTCCGTCCGCCTGCGTGACCTCGGTGAGCGCGGCGATGCGATGGTCGCCGGTCTTCGCCAGGCTGGAGTACCCGCCGGCGTCGGCGTCCAGCACACACCCGAAGGGCCAGTCTTCGCCCTCGTCGTGGCTGACGCGGACACACATGGGGAGCCGGTCGCGGGTGTCATCGGGGTTCAGGAAGATCAGTCGGGCGGGGGCGGTGCGGTTGTACCGCAGGATGCTCGCCTGACAGACGGGATCGGTCAGCTCGTCGTCGGAGACCCAGTCGGTCCAGGTCGCGCCGTCGGCGTCGGGGCTGAACGAGACGGCACGCCGCCGGGCGGCGCGCAGGTCTTCGCGCACGGGGCGGTCGTTGCGCATCAGGCGGCCGTCCAACAGCTCGGTCACCGTGCCCTCGCTCGTGTCGCGGCTGCCCAGGAGCGTGTATCGCCAGGTCGCTCCGTGGTCGTCGCTGACCAGGTTGCGTCCGATGGCCGGGACCACGAGCCGCCCGGCGCGCGGTCCGGCGGCGATCTGGAGGCCCACGCCGGGTCCGACGGCGTCCCAGGCGTGGCCCGGGGGCACGAGCTCCGCGTGCTCCTCGTCCGCGCCCGTGCGATTGCGCAGGTCGCCGAAGGTCAGGCCGTCGTCCGTGCTGGTCATCGAATACACGCGGCGGTCGCCCCAGGCGGAGATGCGCCGTTTGTCGGGGTCGTCACACAGTTGGCAGGTGTCCGCGGCGTTCCACGACGCGAAGAGCCAGATCGTCCCCGTGTCTTCGTCGAGCACGGCCGTCGGGTTGCCGCAGGTGTCCTCGCGTTTGCTGAAGACGAGCTTCAGCGGGCCCCAGGTCTCGCCGTCGTCCGTCGAGCGGCGGCTGACGATGTCGATGTCGCCGTAGTCCCGATGAGAGTCCACGCGGCCCTCGGCGAACGCGAGCAGTGCGCCGGAGCCCGTGCGGAGCAGCGAGGGGATGCGGAAGCTGTGGTAGCGCGTGCCGGCGTCGCTCTGCGCGCCCGGGGAGAAGAGGATCGACGTCGCGAACCGGGGCTCCGTGGTGCACAGGCCCGCTTCGCACTGGCCCGAGGCGCAGTCGCCGGCGCCCGCGCAGGCCTGGCCGAGCTCGCAGCGGGCGCAGGTGCCGCCGCCGCAGTCGAGATCCGTCTCGTCCGCGTCGCGCGTGCCGTTGGTGCAGGGGTCGGGCGGGGCGGCGTCGGGGGTCGCGGCGTCGGGGGTCGCGGCGTCGGGTGGGGCGGCGTCGGGGAACGCGGCGTCGGTTGCGCGAGCATCGGTCAGCGGGCGTGCGTCCGCGGGCTGGACGTCGGCGGTGCGCGCGGCGTCGGCGGTGCGCGCGGCGTCGGCGGTGC
>CAINDO010000573.1 GCA_903847385.1 uncultured Myxococcales bacterium | reverse complement strand
GGGCGGCGGGCGCGGCGGCCTCGCTCGCCGGAGCGGCGGGGGCGGCGGGCGCGGCGGGCGCTGCAGACGCGGGAGAAGAGGCCTCGGCGGGCGTCGGCGGGCTCGCCGGCGATTGGGCCTGGGCAGTGGGAGCGGCCGCGAGGGCCAGCGTCATCGTCGTGAGCGAACGCTTCACCAGGTGCCTCCGGGCAGGGAGATTCGAGGGGTCGGCCAGTGTTCGGATCGGCACCGGCCCCGAGGAGTGGCCAAGTAACACGGTGCAACGGCGAATGAAATCCCCTTTGGGCGGCGGCGGGCGGGCGGCGCACCGAGGGATTGTGGTAGCCTGGGGGTTCGGTCGGGGATCCCGACGCCTCGGAGCACGGACGAACCGAAGTTGAACGTCGCGCCGTCGAGCCTCGCGCTCTGCCTACTCACCTCGGTCTCGCTCGTGGCCGCACAGACCGCCGTCGCGGCGCCGCGCCCGGCCGCCGCCGCCAAGGCCGCCGGCAAGTCGCGCGCGTCGACCGTGTTCGTGCGGTCGACCACACCCGGCGCCCGCATCTTCATCGACGGTGAGGTCGTCGCCTCGACGCCGCAGAAGCTGCCCGTGGCCCTGGCGCCCGGCGCGCACACGATCAAAGTGAGCAAACCGGGCCACTCGGACTACCTGGACACGTTCCAGCTGAAGCGTGGCCAGGACCTGGTGCTCGAGATCGACCTGATCGCGCTCGCCGGCATCCTGCAGGTCAACTCGACCGCGCCGGACGCCATCGTCGCCATCGACCAGCGCCAGATCGGCACGGTGCCCTTCGAGGGTGAGATCACGCCCGGCGCACACGTGCTCGAGGTCCGCGCCCCCGGGCACACCACGTTCCGGCAGGACCTGAGCGTGATCGCCGGCGAGCTCTACGCCTACGACGTCCAGCTCGTGGCCCTGGCGCCCGGCGCGATGGGCGGGGACGCCGACACGCCCTGGTACGGCCACTGGTGGGTGTGGGCCGGCGCGGCGGCCGTGGTCGCCGGCGGCGTCACGGCGGGGCTGCTGCTCTCGCGCTCGGAGCCCGAGGCCGCGCCGCGCAATCAGCTGCCCATTTCGCTCTCGGACCGCTGAGAGAAGCGGCGACGCGCCCGCCCGTCAGTGCACGTGCACCTGGGCGGCGCCGCTGAAGATGCGCTGCAGCTGGTCCTGCAGGTCGTCGTCCGGCGCGACCTTCACGCCGGGCACGGCCAGGCGGACGTCGCAGCCCTCGGCGGTGCTGATGCGCAGGAAGGCGTCGCACTGCCCCACGTGCCGCGGCTCGCGCAGCAGCGCGCCCACGGCGGCCATGCGCTCCGGCGTGACCACCGCCGAGGCGATGGCGATCTCCAGCGATCGCGCCCGGTGGCTGCGCACGTCCGCGAGCAGCGTGACGGCCGGGCCGGTGTCGGCGGGCTCACCCCGACGCGGCCGGCCGCCGATGCGGACCGACACGTTCACCCGGTCCTCTTCCTTCTCGACCTTGAGCGTGCCGACGACCAGCAGGGGCTCGTCGCTGCACAGGAGCGACTCGTACTGGTTGTAGTCGTCCCCCAGGGCCAGGACCTCGACGCTGCCCGTGTGGTCCTCGAACTGGATGATGGCCATCTTGCCCTCGCCGCTCTTGAAGGGGCGGACCTTGAGGGCCGTCTGGATGCCGGCGATCGTGACCTTGGCGTAGTTCTCCATCTCGCGGAGCTGCTCGATGGTCGCGTTGGTGTACTGCTCGATCTGGTCGAGGTAGCGGTCGAGCGGGTGGCCGCTGACGTAGAAGCCCAGGCAGTCCTTCTCGTTGGCCAGGAGTTGCCGCTGGGACCACTCTTCGACCTTCGCCAGCTCCGGCGGGATCTTGGGCTCGGTCTTGGCCGCCCCGCCGCCGAAGAGGTCGAAGAGGCTGGCCTGACCGGCGGCGCGGTCTTTCTGGACCGTCTGCGCGCGGTCGACGGCGAGGTCGAGGCAGGCGATCATCTGCGCCCGGGGTGCGCCCGAGAAGTCGAAGGCGCCGGACTTGATCAGGGCCTCGAGGACCTTCTTGTTGGCCCGCTTGAGGTCCACGCGCTCGCAGAACTCGAAGAGGTCCTTGAACAGTCCGTCCTGCGTGCGGGCCTCGACGATGGCCTCGACCGCGTTCTCGCCGACGCCGCGGATGCCGGCCATGCCGAAGAGGATCTTGCCGTCGACGACGTCGAAGTCGGCGACCGAGTGATTCGCCGAGGGCGCGAGGACCTCGATGCCGATCTTGCGGGCGTTGCGGATGCCCTTGGAGACCTTGTCGCTGGCGTCCTTGTCGTTCGTCAGCAGGCCGGCCATGAACTCGACCTTGTGGTGCGCCTTCAGGTACGCCGTGTGGTACGTGATGAGCGCGTAGGCCGCCGAGTGGGACTTGTTGAAGCCGTACTCGGCGAACTTCTCCATGAGGTCGAAGATCTCGCCCGCCTGGGAGGCCGGCACGGCGTTCTTGGCCGCGCCCTCGACGAAGACGGCCCGCTGCTGGGCCATCACGTCCGCCTTCTTCTTGCCCATGGCACGGCGGAGCAGGTCGGCGCCGCCGAGGGTGAAGCCCGCCAGGACCTGGGCGATCTGCATCACCTGCTCCTGGTAGACGATCACGCCGTAGGTCTCCTCGAGGATCCCCTTCAGCATGTCGTGCGGGTAGACGATCTTCTGGCGGCCGTGTTTGCGGTCGATGAAGTCGTCCAGCATGCCGGAGTTCAGCGGGCCCGGCCGGTAGAGGGCCACGGCGGCGACGATGTCCTCGAACTTGTCCGGCCGCAGCTTCTTCAGGAGCTCCTGGAAGCCGCTCGACTCGAGCTGGAACACCCCCTCGGTGTCACCGCGGCTGATGAGCTCGTAGACGCCGAGGTCCGTCAGGGGCAGCTTGTTCAGGTCGAGCTGCTGCTCCGGGGTCTTGCCGCGGTTGATCAGGTCCACCGCGGTCTGGATGACCGTCAGCGTCTTCAGGCCGAGGAAGTCGAACTTCACCAGGCCGGCGAGCTCGACCTCGTCCTTGGCGAACTGCGTGACGAGGTCTTCGTTGGCGCCCTTGAAGACGGGGCAGTACTCCCACAGGGGCTTGTCGCCGATGACCACGCCGGCGGCGTGCATGCCCACGCTGCGGTTGAGGCCCTCGAGGCTGCGCGCGATGTCCAGCAGCTCGCGAATGCGGGGCTCGGAGTCGTAGATCTCCTGCAGGCGCGGCTCCTGCTTCATGGCCTCGTCGAGCGTGATGTTCAGGACCTCGGGCACGAGCTTGGAGAGTTTGTCCGTCTCACCGAAGCTCATGCCCAGCACGCGGCCGACGTCCTTGATGACGCCGCGGGCCTTCAGGCTGCCGAAGGTGGCGATCTGGCCCACCTGGTTCTTGCCGTACTTGCCCATCACGTACTGGATGACCTCGTCGCGGCGGTTCATGCAGAAGTCGACGTCGAAGTCGGGCATGGACACGCGCTCGGGGTTCAGGAACCGCTCGAACAGCAGGCCGTAGGGCAGGGGATCGATGTCCGTGATGCGCAGGCAGTAGGCGGCCAGCGAGCCGGCGCCGGAGCCGCGGCCGGGGCCCACGGGGATGGTGTGGTCCTTGGCCCAGTTGATGAAGTCCTGCACGATCAGGAAGTAGCCGGCGAAGCCCATCTTGGAGATGACGCCGAGCTCCTCGTCGAGCCGCCGCTGGTAGTCGGCGGTCTTGACCTCTTTGCCGACGGACTCGAACTCCTTGAAGCGCTCGATCAGGCCGTCCTGGGACTTCTTGATGAGGAACTCGTCGATCGTCATGTCGTCCGGCACGCGGTAGGCGGGCAGGTAGACGTTGCCGAGGTCGAGCTTGACGCTGCACATCTCGGCGATGCGGACGGTGTTCTCCAGGGCGTCCCCGAAGTCCTTGCCCATCAGCCGGTACATCTCGCTGGCCGGGCGGAGCCAGAAGGCGTCCGTGTCGTGGCGCATGCGCGACGGGTCGTCCAGCGTCTTGCCCGTCTGCACGCACATCAGGATCTCGTGGGCCTTCGAGTCCTTCTGGTCGAGGTAGTGGCAGTCGTTGGTCACGACCAGGGGGATGTCCAGCTCCTTGCCGATCTGGCGGTAGAGCTCGTTGACCACCGCCTGCTCGGGGATGCCGTTGGGCTGCACCTCGAGGAAGAAACAGCCCGGCTCGAAGGCGTCCCGGTAGGTCTTGGCCAGCTCGCGGGCGTGGTCCGGGCGGCCCTTGAGCACCGACTGGGCGATCTGCCCGCCGAGGCAGGCCGACAGGCCGATCAGGCCCTCGCTGTGCTGCTTGAGCAGCGCCATGTCGATGCGCGGGTGGTAGTAGAAGCCCTCGAGATAGGCGAAGCTGACGAGCTTGCGCAGGTTGGCGTAGCCCGTGTCGTTCTTCGCCAGCAGGATCAGGTGAAAGGCGCTGCGCGTCTTGTCGCGGCGGTCGCCCTCGGCCACGTAGGCCTCGACGCCGAGGATCGGCTTGATGCCGTACTTCCCGGCCTTCTTGTAGAAGTCGACGGCGCCGAACATGTTCCCGTGGTCGGTCACCGCCACGGAGGTCATGCCGTACTCTTTCAGCCGGGGCATCATGTCGCCCAGGCGGATGGCGCCGTCGAGGACGCTGTACTGGCTGTGCAGGTGCAGGTGGACGAAGTCGTTCATCTGCCGGGATTAGCCCGGCGCGACGACGGGTGTCAATGGGCCCGCGGGCGACCGCTCAGGGGCTGCCGTCCACGCGCTCGCGGAGCTCTTTGCCCGTCTTGAAGAAGGGGGCCCGCTTGGCGCGCACGTAGACCTCGGCGCCGGTCTTCGGGTTGCGGCCGCGATAGGCCTCGTACTCGCGCACCTCGAACGATCCGAACCCGCGAATCTCCACCCGCTCGCCCCGGGACAGCGCCTCGGTCATGGCGTCGAAGATGGTGTTCACGACGATCTCCGCCTTCTTGAGGTTGAACCCTTCGCGGTTCGCGATCATGTCGATCAGTTCACCCTTGGTCATCCGGCACCTCGGCACCCCGGCTGGCAGTCGTCCGCAACTTGATCCGCGTGATCCGGGCGGACCACAGCCGACATGATGTAACTGTGCGCAATTTCTAGCAAGATTCCCTGGAGCGGACAATCAGCGTCGGCCGAAAGGCCACAGGGGCGAGCCCTTCGACCACGCCTCGACCCGCCGCGCCCCGTGCCAGGCGGTGAGCGCCTCGCCCTCGAGCCCGAGGCCGGGGACCACCGCCGCGCCCACCCGGACGAGGTGCCGGACGGGCCCCACGCCGCCGCTGCGCCAGAGGTCGAGCGGGTCGGGGCCGAGGACGACGGGCACGGAGACGGGCTGAGCGGCGCTGCGGATCGGCGCCGGCGCGAGGGGGAGGAAGGCCTCGACGGAGGGCGGCTCACCGGTGGGCCAGACGAGCCGGACAGCGTCGCCCTCGCGCTGTAGCAAGACGGCTCGCGCGTCCGCCTCGGGCTGCCAGCCGGTGGGGTCCACCAGCCCCTGAGGCAGCGTGCCCGCGGGCCACTGCAAGCGCTCGGCGCCCCCGGCCGGGACGGGCACGAGGGCCGTCTCCGGGCAAAGCCGCAGGAGCGTGCCGTCGTCGTCGCCGAAGACGATCGCGTCCGCGGTGACGCGGTGCCCGTCCCCCGTGACGATGGCCCGGGCCGCCTTGCTGGCGACCTCGATGCGGGCCGCGCGCCGGCGCGTTTCGAGCTGACCGCCGTAGGTGACGAACTTCTCCTCGACGAGGGTGCGCAGGGTGTCCGGCCCCTGCCGGAACCGCACGATGCCGTGGCAGAGCAGGTAGATCGAGCGCGCGGTGCCGGCGGTCAGGCCCTGGCCCGGGGCCTCCGGTCGGCCGGTGAGCGCGTGGAGCGCGGCGAGCAGGCCCTGAAGCGGCGCGGGCACGGGGGGCTGCGTGTGTTCGAGCTGTGCCACCGGCAGTTCGGACAGGATGCGCCGCACCTGGCGTCGCTCGGCGAAGCCCTCGGGCGGAATCGGGGCCTCGCCGTCCAGCAGGGCGTCCAGGCAGCCGCCGTAGCCGTCGATGCGGTCGAACAGCGCCAGCAGCGCGGCCCGGTGTTCGGGGAACGCGCGGCCGAGCTCCACCCCGCGGGCGTGCAGATCCGTCTCGAGCGTGAAGCGGCGGTCGGGCAGGGCGACGCCGAGCGCGCGCAGCTCGCCGTCGAGGCGCGTGCGCACGGCGTGCTGCAGACCGAGCTCCTCGAGCACCCGCCGAACGATGGGCGAGGCCTTGAGGCCCATGGCCGGCACGGGCCAGGGCTCGGGCAGGGGCGGATCCGGCGGCACCAGGCGCACGCGGAGCTTTCGCTTCGCCAGCAGCGTCGCGCAGAGCGCGGCGGCCAGCGAGCGGCCGACTACGAGGGCGTCGAAGTGTTCGGCCAAGGGGCCTCCGCCAGGACGCGCACCTGCCGGCCGCGGACGCGGACGCGGCCCTCGGCGAGCCACCCCAGGGCCAGGGGCAGCAGGCGGTGCTCCTCGCGCTGGATGCGCTGGTGGAGCCGCGCGGCGTCGTCGTCCGGGTGAACGGGCACGGCGGCCTGCGTGATGATGGGTCCGGTGTCCGTGCCCGCGTCCACGAAGTGCACCGTGCAGCCGGTCACGGCCACGCCCCAGGCGAGCGCCTGGGCGGGTGCGTCCACGCCGGGGAACGACGGGCAGAGGGCCGGGTGCACGTTCAGGGTCCGCAGGGGGTAGTGGTCCAGGAAGTTCGCCGTCAGCAGGCGCATGAACCCGGCCAGGACGACGACGTCCGCACCGGCGGCCTCGAGCCGGGCGCGCAGGGTGTCCTCGAAGGCGCGGCGATCGGGGAAGGCGCGGTGGTCGACGACCTCGGCGGGCACGCCGGCCCTCGCCGCGCGCTCCAGGGCGCCGACGCCGGGCCGGTTGCTCAGGACGACGACCGGGGCGACGGGCAGGCCCGTGGCCACGGCGTCCAGCACGGCCTGCAGGTTGGTGCCGCCACCGCTGACGAGCACGCCGACCCGCAAGGGCCGCGGCCGACCCGCGACGGGGTCGCGCCACTCCGGGGACTCGTCGCGGCCCGGCGTCACGCCCAGACGACCCCGTCGCCGGGCACGACCTCGCCGAGGCGCCAGGCCGATTCGCCCGCGGCGTTCAACGTGTCGATGGCCCGCTGCGCGTCGGCGGCGGGGACGACGGCACAGAGCCCGACGCCCATGTTGAAGGTGTCGAGCATCTCCGCGCGCTCGACGGGGCCCTCGCGCTCGATGCGCGCGAAGAGCTCGGGGAGCGTCCACGAGCCGGCGTCGAGCCGGGCGCCCAGGCCGTCGGGGAACACGCGCGGCAGGTTGCCGGGCAGGCCGCCGCCGGTGATGTGGGCCAGACCGCGGACGTCCACCGCGGCCATGAGCGCCTGCACGGCCTTCACGTAGATGCGGGTGGGCGTGAGCATGGCCTCGGCCACGGCCGGGTCCGTCTCCCAGGGCAGCACCTTGCGGGCCAGGGAGTAGCCATTGCTGTGCAGGCCCGAGCTGGCCACGCCGATCACGGCGTCCCCGGCGGTGATGCGAGCGCCGTCGAGCAGGCGGGCGCGCTCGACCACACCGACCGCGAAGCCGGCCAGGTCGTACTCGCCGGCGGCGTAGAAGCCGGGCAGCTCCGCCGTCTCGCCGCCCAGCAGGGCGCAGCCGGCCAGCTCACAGCCGCGGGCGATGCCCTCGACGACGGCCGCGGCCTCGTCCGTGTCCAGGTGGCCCGTGGCGAAGTAGTCCAGGAAGAACAGGGGCTCGGCGCCGCAGGTCAACACGTCGTTGACGCACATGGCGACGAGATCGATGCCCACCGTGTCGTGGCGTTTGAGATGAAACGCGAGCTTGAGCTTGGTGCCCACGCCGTCCGTGCCGGAGACGAGCACGGGGTCTTCCCACCGGCCGGCCTCCTTCAACGAGAACAGGCCGCCGAAGCCGCCGAGACCGCCGATCACGCCGGGTCGGCGGGTGCGTCGGGCCATGGGTTTGATGCGCTCGACCAGCGCATCCCCCGCCTCGATGTCCACGCCCGCGCCCTTGTAGCTCTGGTTCTTCGCGCTCGCCATGGCGGGCACGCTATGCCAATCGCCGGGGCCCCGCAACGCCCTTGCGTCGCCCCCGGCCGGGCGGTTATGCGTCCCGCCGTGACCGTCGACGCGCTCCTCCCCGCATTGAACGAGGCCGAGACGCTGCCGCGCGTGCTCCGCGACCTCCAGGGGCGCGGCCTGCGGCGGATCGTCGTCGTGGACAACGGCAGCACGGACGCCACGGCCGAGGTCGCGCGGGCCGGCGGGGCCGTCGTGGTGTCGTGCCCCGAGCGTGGCTACGGCGCCGCCTGCCTCGCCGGGCTGGCCCATCTCTCGGCGTCGCCGCCGGACGCGGTCGTTTTCCTCGACGCCGACGGCTCCGACGATCCGGACGATCTGCCCGCCGTGCTCGGTCCCGTCGAGCGGGGCGAGGCCGACCTGGTCATCGGCTCGCGGGTGAGCGGCCACGCCGAGCCCGGCGCGCTGACGCCCGTGCAGCACTTCGGCAACGTGCTCTCGTGCCGGTTGCTCGAGGGGATCTGGGGCGTGCGCTTCACGGACCTCGGGCCGTTCCGCGCCGTGCGCTGGAGCGCGCTGGAGCAGATGCAGCTCGCCGACCGCAACTTCGGCTTTACGGTCGAGATGCAGGCCCGTGCCGCACGCCTGGGCCTGCGGTGCGCCGAGGTGCCCGTGCACTACCGCCGCCGCGCCGGCGGGCAGAGCAAGGTCGCCGGCACGATTCGGGGCTCGGCCAAGGCCGGGGCCAAGATCCTGTACACGATCGGCCGCGAGGTCGTGCTGGGCCGCGTCGCGCCGCGGGCGCTGCGGTGACACCGCGGACCACCGAGGTGCTGATCATCTTCGCCCGGGCGCCGGAGCCCGGGCGGGTGAAGACCCGGCTCGTACCGGCCCTCGGCGCCGAGGCGGCCTGCGCCCTGCACGCCGCCTGCGTGCTCGACGTGCATGCGCGCCACACCGACCACGCGCCGCCCCATCGCGAGGTCGTGCTCTACCGGGCCGGCGATACCGCCGCGGAGTTCTGGCGCGGTCTGCCCGGGCCGCAGCGCGACCAGCATGGCGTCGACCTGGGCGAGCGGATGGCGAGGGCCATCGGCCAGGAGCTCGCTCGCGCCCCGAAGGTCGTGATCCTGGGCGCGGACAGCCCGACGCTGCCCCCCGAGCGGGTGGACGCCGCCTTCGCCGCGCTCGAGCACGCGCCCGTCGTCCTGGGGCCCGCCGAGGACGGCGGCTACTACCTGCTCGGCGCGCGGGACCGCCTGCCGCCGGTGTTCAGCGGGCCGATCTGGGGCACGGCCCGTGTCCTGGCAGACACCTGTGATTTGCTCGACGCCGCCGGCCTCCGATACCAGCGATTGGAGGACTGCTTCGATGTCGATCGACCGGAGGATCTGGAGCGATTGCGGCGCGCCGTCGAGGCGATCCCGCGCGAGGGCGGGGTGCTGCCGGCGCGCGTCGCCGCCTGGCTCGCCGGCCCGGGGAGCGGCCCTCGAAACCCGCCCTGACGACCCTCACGAGGGAGCGCCGTGATGGAAGCCGAGAGCAAACGATTCGTGCCCGCCGGGACGGTCCTCTTCCGCGAGGGGGACAAGAGCCGCGAGATGTACATCCTCGTCTCGGGGCGCGTGCGCATCAGCAAACGCGTCCGCAACGTCGAGAAGGCGATGACCACGCTCCCGGCCGGGGAGTTCTTCGGCGAGATGGCCATTCTGAACGACCGCCCGCGCAGCGCGACGGCCACCGTCGTCGAGGACGCGGAGCTCCTCGTGGTCGACCCCGACGCGTTCGACGCGCTGGTCTACCACCACCGCGAGGTGGCGCTGCGCCTCATCCGGCGGCTGGCGCTGCGCCTCGAGGAGGCCAACGAGGAGGTCGCGCTCCTGCTCTACCGCGACCCGCACAGCCGCGTGGCGCACGCGCTCAAGCGCATCGCCACCAAGTCGGGGCACCGCCGCAACGGGACCCTGCATCTGGACGTCGGCTGCGGCGACCTCGCCGAGCGCCTGGGGCTGCCCTGCGCCGAGATCGAGGGTGTCCTGGACCGCTTTCAGGAGCGCGGCATCGTGGCCGAACGCGGCGACGACCACATCGACATCGCCGACCCCGCGCGGCTCGACCGTTTCCTGGAGTTTCTCGACCTTCGGCACCAATTCGAGGGCCTGGCCTGAGGCCCGCGGGCCTATCATCGGCGGCCATGGACGCCGCTGATTCCGCCCACACCGCCTATGCCGCCACGCTCGAACGCCTCTACGCCCTGGTCCGCTTCGGCGAGAAGCTCGGACTCGACGGACCGCGCGCGCTCGACCGGGCGCTGGGCGGGCCCGTCGGTCGGGTGCCGGCGATCCTGATCGGGGGCACCAACGGCAAGGGCAGCACGGCGGCCTTCGTCGAGTCGCTGCTGCGGGGCCGCGGATTCCGGACGGGGCTCTTCACGTCGCCGCACCTGGTGAGCTTCCGCGAGCGGATCCGCATCGACGGCGAGGACATCTCGCCCGAGGCCGTCGTCTCCCTGGCGGACCGCGTTTTCGCCGCCGCGGCGCGGGTGGGCGGTGAGGTGCCCTTCTTCGAGATCGTGTGGGGCATGGCCGCGCTGGCCTTCGCCGAGGCGTCCGTGGACTTCGCGATCTGGGAGGTCGGCCTGGGCGGCCGCCTGGACGCGACGAACGCCTGCGACCCGCTGGTGTCCGCGGTGGTGAGCCTGGGCCTGGACCACACGGCGGTGCTGGGGCCGGACCTGGCGTCGATCGCCCGCGAGAAGGCGCCGATCTTCCGGCCCGGGCGGCCGGCGCTCACGGCGGCGGACGGGGCCTCGCTGGAAGCGCTGCGGGCCGCGACCGACGCCGGCGTCGAGCTGCGGGTGCTCGGCGCCGACTTCGCCGCGTTCGACGGCGCGCTGCCGCTCCCCGGGGCGCACCAGGCCCGCAACGCCGGCCTGGCGCTGGAGATCGTCCGGGCCCTGGGCATCCGGCCCGACCCGACGCAGCTGGCGCAGGTGCGCTGGCCTGGCCGTGCGGAGCAGATCGCCCCGGGGCTTTTGCTCGACTGCGCCCACAACCCGGACGGTGCCGTCGCGCTCGCGGCGTGGCTGGCGACGGGCGAGGGGAGCGGACCGGGCCGGCCCACGGACCTGATCCTGGGGATGATGGGCGACAAGGACGTGGACACGGTGGTCAGGACGCTTGCGCCCCACGGGCGGCGCGTGACCTGCGTGACGCCGGGGCACCCCCGCGCGCTGCCGGCCGAGGCGCTGGCGGCGCGGGTGCCGGGGGCCGACGTTCGCGTTCTGCCCGACGTCCGCGCGGCGCTCGCCGGTCGCGATCCGGCGGCCCGCACGGTGCTCGCCGGCTCGTGTTACCTGGTCGGCGAGGCCCGGGCGGCGGTCCTGGGTGTCCCGTACCCCGAGGCCGGCCTGCGCACCGTCGCGCGCTGAGCGGCGGCGGGGATCAGGCGTCCGGGAAGAGCGCGGCCGGGGGGAACTGACCCTTCTGGATCAGGCTCAGCACGTCCATGCCGATGGCGACGAACGAGTGCACGAGGACGCCGCCCCAGATGGAGCGGTAGCGCATCGCCAGGGCACCGAGCACGAGGCCGGCGATGATCGACGCGGCCGTCTCCGAGGCCGTCTTGGGGAAGTGGACCATGCAGTACGGCAGCAGCATGAGGAACACCGCGCCCACGCCGAAGCTCGGGCGCAGGCCCTCGAGCAGGAACGCGCGGAAGAAGAACTCCAGCGCGAAGAACTGCAGCACGTAGGCGGTCTCCCAGACGACGAGGTCGAACCAGGAGCGGTCGGCGCTCATGTAGAAGGGGTAGATCTCCTGGAACGCCGGCGAGTACGAGACGATGCCCAGCACGGGCAGCATCAGGCCGATGGCGCCCAGATAGAGCCACTTGTGGTCGCGGAAGCCGGCGGTGCCCAGGTAGTAGTTCGAGAGCTTGCGCCCGGTGAGCTTCAGGTAGGCGACGGGCAGCACGAAGTAGCCGGTCACGCAGCAGGCGATCCAGAAGAGCAGGCTGCCGAGCTGATAGTAGGTCGAGTTGCGCAGCAGGAAGCGCCCGAAGCCGGGCTCGATGCCGGCGACCTCGCTCGCGTGCCAGGCGGCGTACAGATCGAAGAAGATCGCCTCGGTGCTGGCGAACTGGATGAGCATGAGGCCGGCGCAGGCCGTGAGGATCACGCCCAGCTCATGGCGCCCGACCGGGCGGGGCGGCCCGGACTCGGCCTGGACCTCGTCCATGAGGCCGAGGAGCCAGGCGATGGGCCGCAGGGCGAGCACGCCGCGGGCGCCCGGGTCCCGGAATCGGGGGGCGGGCGAACGGTCGGAGACTTCCAGGGGCGAGGCGGGGTCGAATTCGTTTGGCGAGCGCACGGCGCGCTCCTAACACGCCCGCCGCGGCGCCGCAATCGACGGGAAGGACCCTGATGGCATCGGGAGAACCGCGCTGGTGGGTCATCGCGGTTGTGGGCGTCGCCGTTCCGTTGCAAGAATCGCGACCGTTTCGGAGCAGCCGGCGATGACGCCGGTGAGTGTGGACACAGGGTGGAGAACCCGGGGGAGAGCATGAAGAACAAGCGAGAGCGGATTTCGCGGGCCTTGGGGCTCGCGGCGCTCGTCCTCGCCGCCTGTGATACGGGCGGCGGCGGCACGGGCGGGGGTGGTGGCTCGGGCGGCGCAGGCGAGATGCGCGACGCCGAGCCCCAAGGTGGCTCCGGCGGGGCCATGAACGGCGGCAGCGGCGGCTCCGGTGGCCGCGGCGGCTCCGGTGGCTCCGGCGCCAGCGGCGGCTCCGGTGG
>CAINDO010000572.1 GCA_903847385.1 uncultured Myxococcales bacterium | reverse complement strand
CTGCCTGCCCGGCACCGCCGGCGTCGGCGCGCGCGGCGCCGCCCTCGCTCGACGCGTCACAGGCCGCGAGACACAGACAGAACAGCGCGCGGGGTGTCTTCGAGTTCATGCCCCGACCATACCGTTTCACCGCGCCCCGCGCGGCAGCGACCGATGGACGTCACCCGGCAGGACCTCGACGGGCACGGGCGGCTCCAGCAGGATCTCATAGCCGCGGTCGGCGATGCGGTGCTCGAAGCTCTGCCCCTGGTAGCGGAACCGCAGGCCGTAGCGCACCGCGAGGGCGCCGGTGTGTCGGTGGGCGTGGTGCCGCAGCACGAAGCCCGCCAGCCGCAGCGCCAGATGGTTGTAGAGCCGATGACACCCATGACTCTCGCCGCGCCCGATGCTGGCGTAACTGACGGAGCCGTGCACCCGCACGCCCTGGTCGCCGTACACCGGCGGCCGGCCCCCCCACGAGGCCACCGTCTCGTTGACGAGCATCACCAGCCCGTAGGCCGAGGCGTAGCCCGGGCCCATCGTCTCGGCGTCCACCACCCAGCCCTCGGGCTGCTTGCGCACGAGCTCCTGCGCGGGGGTGGTGTCCGGGGGCAGCCACGCCGGGGCGACCACCAGGCGCCGCCACACCCGCTTGCCCACGGGCGACTCTTTGTATTTGCGGATCACCGCGCCGCCGGGCCGCTTCTCGCGCTGCCAGCCGCCGATGGTCGTCGGCCAGCGCACCAGCGCGACCTCGGCCTCGCCCGGCGCGGGTCGCGCGAAGAGCGTGATCACCGGCCGACGCGCCACGTCGAACGTCTTGCGGCGCCCGTCGGGGCCGTAAGGCCAGGCCATGTACACGTCGCCGCGGTCGACCTCGGCGCGCAGCGTCATGGTGTCCCGATGCCAGGCCGGCGGCGGGGGCAGCGCCACGGCGACGCGCGTGATGCCCTCGGCGGCGAACCCCGCGAGCGCGCGGCGGGTGTCCTCGGGCGAGGTGAAGCCGAGGGCCTTCGCGGCGGCTTCGGTGGCCTCGCCGATGAGATCCGGCGCGGCGCCCTCGATCGGCGGCCGCGTGTCGTCCGGCCCCATGCGGTCCACGTTCAGGGCCCGCCCGAGGATGGCGTGGGTGCCCGACTTGCCGCGCGCGGTGCCGTCCTCGATGAGGCCGGCGGCGTCGGCGACGCGCTCACGCAGCACGCGCAGCACGGCCTGGAAGTCCAGCTCGCGGCTGTCCGCCAGCAGGGCGGCGCGCGTGTCCGCGTCCAGCAGGCCCTTGCTGGGGAGCATGTGTTGGCGCTGGAACAGCCCCAGCGCGTACTGCGTCACGCCGGCGTACAGGCCGTCCGCCGGGCCGGTCAGGGTGCCCTCGCAGCGCAGGTGACGCTGCAGCGCGCGCACGGCCTCGAAGCGCGCCTGCTCGGCCTGGAAGTCGGCCACCCGCGCGGTGTAGCGCTTGTCGGTGGCCAGGTCGGCGAGGCTCGTGAGGCCCAGGCGTTCGCGCTCGCGCTCCAGGCGGGCCCCGAGCAGGTCGTTGGCCTTCTGGCGCGCCCGCTGGCGCTCCGGCGGCTCCCAGGGCCGCTGCACGCCGGTCATGGCGTGGAGCGCGGCGTCGTCCACCGTGTCGCGGCAGGCGTG
>CAINDO010000571.1 GCA_903847385.1 uncultured Myxococcales bacterium | reverse complement strand
GCCGCACCCACTTGCGAAGCGTCTCGGACGTACAGCCCAGCTTCGCGGCGATGGCGCAGATGGCCGCCCACTCCGACGGGTGCTCCCCGCGCGCTTCCCGGACCAGGCGCACCGCCCGCTCCCGGACCTCAGGTGAAAACTTCTGTCTCGTCTCGCTCATGACCCCATCCTCTCAACTTGTGGGGTCTCCGGCAAAACCGGGGCGGTTCACACCTTCGCCGTGCTCGCCCGCTGGCTCTTCGAGCAGGGCTACGTGTTCATCGACTCCCAGGTCTACACCGACCACGTCGCCCGCTTCGGCGGGGTCGAGATCGCCCGTGCGGACTACCTGCGCGGGCTGCGGTTCGCGCTGCCGCGGGCGGTGGGGCGGGTTTGGCCGGGGGGGTGAGGGACACAGGGTGTCCTCAGTCGACGCGGATCAGGGAGTAGATGAAGCGGTCGTCGAAGACCTCGCCGCACTTGCCGGCACCCAGGAAATCTCTCACCGCGAAGCCGCGATGCAGCGTGAAACGATAGGTGCGACCGCCGAGCAGCACCCCGGTCGTGGACTCTCCCGAATTCACGACCACCGCGCCCGCATGAATCGGCACGCGCAGGCCGAGGGGCATTCTGCAGGTGGGGGTCGCCGCCCAGGACTCGGGGGGAAGGCGCTGCGCGGTGGGTCCCGCACCGAGGTCACTCGGCCATCTCGCAGCCATGAGAATCGAACCGCCAGCCTCGAGCAGTCCCAGCCGCGGCTGCTCCTCCCACGGTCGCACAGCACGAACGACGCACGTTTCGCCCCAGTCATACAAGTCTGCAAAGTAGAAGATGGGTGCGTTCGGAGAAAGCCGATCGAGGAGGAAGAGCACCGTAACGGGTACAGACACGTCACGGCCGGCGGCGTCATCGCATTCACTTGCCAGACCGGACCTCAAGCCCAGACGTACCTCGGCGCCGGGCGCGAGGATGGGCAGGTCGACGTCCGTTCCGGTCACTTCGATTGAACGACCGGTGCCTACAGAATGATCCCGCCGACCGGGCGGGTTCGGCAGGGGGGCATCACCACCAACCGCCATCGCGAGTCTGCGTGAATTCGAGAACTCCACGCGACCCGAGTAGTACGCGGACGCCCCGATGCGAAGCGCAATTTGAGGACCCGGGCCGGTGTCAGCCCCGGAGTGAGTGGCGTCTGGTACGCCGTCAGGGTCTGCCGGGCAGCGCATCTTGATGGCGAGCGAGGGCAATGCCGGCAGGCGGGCGCGCCAACGCCTTGCCACCGACTCGAAAGACGACCCTGGCTGAGAAGCCGGCTCGGCCGCAGCGCAAATCGGTGCCAGCGTCACGAGGGCGATTGCGAGCCACCGCATGGGTCCGCCAACGGGCAATTCTGGGCTAGTGCCCAGCATCGAGCATAGTCTTGTCAATTCAGGTTGTCCCAACTCACATCGATCACGAGCGAGTCGCTGAGTTGCATCTCGGATGACCGGACAGACACGTTCCCGACGATCACATCGATATAGTTGGAGGACCGTCGCAGGCCCGGTTCATTCGGCCATCTGGTGGCATTGCGAACGATGTGTATCTCGCCATCTGCTGTCCTAACAAGCAGTAACAGGTCAGTCCTCGGGCGGACGATTTCGACGGACCACCCCAACCGATGGCCCGCTTGGTCGGCGGCGATGAACCTGCAGGAAAACGCACAGAACGGTCTGAACGTAATCGGGGGATCGAAGTGAACTGCAGTGTCCAGCCGGAATGCACCGTTCGGCGCCGGGAAATTCGCTCGGCGGCGATGGCTGACGTCGAACGACGTCGCGCCGTTCGGGAGCACCGCACCAAGCGATACATCGCGAGTCTCGTCAAAGAACGCTCTGGCTTTCCAGGTCCGTTCGTGGATATGCGCGAGCCCAGTGTAGCCCGCCGCGTGAAACAGCGAATTCAGAGTCTCGAGCGGCTGCAACTTGAAGCGCAGCGCAGCGAGCTTTGCGTGCCCATCCAGTTTGTTTCCGACGATATCCTCTCGAATCAAATGGAAAACCACGCCGCTCGCTTGAGCGACTGACTCGATTCCCGCGTGTACCGGTTCGCCTGCCTCGACCATGTTCGTGAAGATCTCATAGTGTCGATAGAAGTCGTCCTGTCCCCCTGGACTCATGTAGAACGGAAGGGACCAGTTCCACCGAGCACGAGCAGGATGCTCGACCTGTCCGATGTCCCTGTCCGTGTTTCCGGCGGCAGCGCTCAGGACGCAGACTTCTGCAGCGACTGCGGTGCTCTCAATGAGCCACCTATACGGCGTGATCATCAAGAACGGCCTGTCGTACCCCGCAACGTAGCCGAGAATGCGCGTCGCTATATCTCCGGCCAGTCCGTCAAACATCGCGTGCCAAAGTTCGTGAGCAATTGTTGCGCGTTGTCGGATTCGCCAGGCATGCGACACTGCAGGGGCACGATCGGCTGGAACGTCTATATTGCACAGTGCCCGTTCCTGCCCACGCTCGTCCTCTGTATACCCGCCTATCCAGCACGCATTTGCATCCAGACCGCCACATCCCGCCAGGCGCATGAAGATTACACTCATCTGGCGAACTGCCCTCAGTCTTACTGGGGCCTCCGGCCTAGCTACAAAGCCCTTTTGACTCCACGCATCCAGCGCATCGACGCTCATTGTCGTAATGCTCGGATGCCTGCGGAATCCGATCGTGCGCATGAGCGACATCTGCTGTACGGCGACGTCTCGCAGCATTGCCGCGACAGGCCGAACATCGGCTTCAGCGTCAGCTCTGCCTCCGTATTGCTCGGCAAGCCACTCCATGTCAGACTGCGGCACGCAGACGACCAACCTGAGCGCCTCGTTCCAACTGAGTGCCGGGTCACTACACGTTGGTGGCCAACTGTTGGCGGGCCCACCATTGGCCGGGATGTTGTTTACGGAACTGCCGGATGGGGACTTTGGACGAGGGTCGGCTCCCTTGTCCGATGCGTCGAGAGGTGTGTACTCACGAGTCGGGTCGGGACCGAGAAGGATGAGCGCACCAGTCTCCCGCGAAACGACTTGAAGCCCGTCTGTCGTTTGCGTGTTCTTCCCGGAACGAAAGGCCCAGGTCGGACTCTCAGCCGCGTGGAAGGGTTGAGCTCGGCAACAAAGTAGCTTGGATGCGTCCCGACGTGGTCGCTTCAAATGCCAGTTTGTCGATTCAACACAGGGGACGAGGACTTTCGTCCGTGGCCTGACCAGATTGCGGGCCTCGGGCATCGCTGGTACTGAAGTTGCGGAAGTCCCACATCCGCAGCCGCCGCCACCATTGATCAACCTGTCTTTCATACTTCCCCCTCCTCCAGCCGGACCATCGCCGTCCCGAGCACGCGGAGGATCTCCTGGGTACGTGAGTACGTCATGTTCTCGAAGCCGACGAAGATTTCGGGCCGCACCCGTGCGCGGGCCTGGAGCTCCAGGAATCGGCCGGCGGCGTTGAAGGCGTCGCGCCAGCGCCCGAGTCGGGCGAAAACCAGCGCGCCGAAGTAGAACGGATCCGGGTGGAGCGGCTCGGCGTCCGTGCAGATTTGGGCGCCGCGGAGAACGTCGTCCGGTCGGTCCAGGCGCGCAGCGGCGGCCATCAGGGGAAATGCCGCGTGGGGCAGTCGCGCCGCCGGGGTGCCCTGGGCCTCGTGGAGTGCCAGCGCCCTGTTGGCGGCATCGAGCGCCTGTTCCAGGGTCTCCTTTGCTTCGAGGCGGGCGTACGCGAGGTAGGTCCACGCGCTCGGGTTCTCGGGCTCTTCTGCGACCCAGCGCTCGCACATGGTCACGCGGCGATCGGTGCGCGCCTGCGCCGTCTCCCCCGTTTCGGCATAGCCGTGGTGGAGGATGGCCAGGTCGCACTTCTCGATGGCGCCCTGAATCTCGGGGATGTTGTGGACCCGCTGCGAGTAGCGAATGGCGCCACGACGAAACAG
>CAINDO010000570.1 GCA_903847385.1 uncultured Myxococcales bacterium | reverse complement strand
GGCGCGTCCCGCTCGGCACGGCGTTCGAGGAAACCGGGGAGGCCCCGCTCGACCGTCTGGTAGAGCAGCGTCTCCTCGGGTCGATGCCGAACATACTGGTGAGCGCGGGTACACCCTGATCGTCATCGGCCAGTGCGGGGGCGTGTCGCCGAAATACCGCTCGCTCGTTGCTCGCCGCGGCGCCCTCGCCGAGCCCTCGCGCGCCGCAGGGCGGCGAGGTTGAGGGCGGCATGGTGGGCGAACCACGACAGTTCGTCGCAGGCCCAGGTCCTGCGGACTTCGATCCGGCCGTTGTCACCGTCGGTGTCCTCGCTGGCGTGCCAGGCCTGCGCTTTGAAGCCCGCCGATCTCGCGTTGGCACCCGATGGCGTCGATGCTGACGAGCCGCCCACCTCGGCCTCGGCGTGCCGCGCCGAAGCCGCGCCCGCGACCATGTCGGGAGTGCCCGAAAATCAGCCCGCGCCAGAGTCGGCGATCCCGGCGCAGGGCGAAAATTGGCCCTCGCCGTAGTTGACGATCCCGGCGCAGGGCGAAAATTGGCCATCGCTGTAGTTGACGCTCCCGGCGGAGGGCGAAAATTGGCCTTCGCCGTAGTTGACGATCCCGGCGGAGGGCGAAAATCAGCCCTCGCCAGAGTCTGCGATCCCGGCGGAGGGCGAAAATTAGACCTCGCCAGAGTCGGCGATCCCGGCGGGGGGCGAATTTTCGCTTCGGCGCCGTAGGCGCGAGCGTCGCCGCCGGACAAACGTCGTACAATGCCCCGTGTACGACCGGTGCGAGGGCCTCCGTCGCGCCTCCCGCGCCGGCGCTACATCGAGATCCGCAGGAAGAGCGACGCGCCGTCGGTCAAGGCCTGCTTCGCGTGACGCCGCAGCTTCCCGATGAAGTCGCGGGCCTCCGCGGCGGACCATCCGTCCATCTGCAATTCGTCGGTCTCGGCCCAGCGCGAGGCGATGGACGCGAGTCTGGCGTCGGGAATGCCCGCGAGCACCGCCACGATCTCCGCGGGGACCGCCAGAATCCACGGCCCCTCCTCCGTGTCGCCCGCGACCAGGTCGAACGCGCCGGCGAACGCGTCTGCGTCGTCCGAGTCGTTCGCGGCGAGTGCGCACAGTGTGGCGAGTTTCACGGTCTCCACGCCCTTGGCCTCCAGCGTGGGCCACGTGTCGGCCGGGTCCTCGGCCTCGCCGAGCGCGTCGGCCTCGTCTTCGCGTGCGATCACGAAATCGGTCAGAAGTCCCACTTTGCCTCTCCCTTCGTCTTTGGATTGCTCACCCCGTCGCCCACTCTGGCAAGAGGCGATCGCCTCGGTCAACAACTCCGCGTCGACGTCCCACCACGCGCTGAGCGCGTCGAGGTCGGGGAGCAGGCCGGGGTCGGCGAGATCCCGCGCGGCCTCGACCGCGAGGCGCCCCACGACGTCGGCGCGCAGTTCGCGCCGCAGCGGCGCGAGCACGCGTCGGTCACCTCGCCGGGCCAGGCCGACGAGCGCCTCGGCGCGCGTGTCGTTGTGGGGGTCGACCGTTCTCTGGAGCAACGCTTGACGGATTTCCGGCGTGTCCGAATCCAACATGGAACCCAACCCGAAGGTCGCCCAGTCTCGGATTTCGTCGACCGAGTCCGACATCATCCGGATCAGGAACTCTTCGGCCTGCTCGCCCCCACACGTCGGGAGGGCGAGCGCCAGGGCGAAACGGACGTCCACCGTTGGGTGCGACGCGAACACGTCCAGGCGCTCCGGCGGGATTGCGAGCGAGAGATGGCCGTGCGCGGCGATCGCCGACGCGACGACGGCGTCGACCGGGTCCTGGAGCAGACTTGCGAGGACCGGCGCAGAGGCGCACCGATTGAGTCGCTCGTGCGACGTCTCGCCGAATTGCGCGAGGATGTCGGCGCCCAGCTGGCGTCGGGCGGCGTCGTCGCTTTCGCACAGGCGGACCGCCTCGCGGTGAGTGCTCGCGCGCCCATCGACCTGCAGCGCCCGGACCAACGTCCATCGCGCGTCGTCATCTCCGCGCGCGCCGGCGGCGAGGGCTTGGGCGACGAGGTCCTCGATCATCGTGGCCTGGCGGGGCCCGGCGCAACGAGGCCCGCGCGCACGGCCCGACCCGCCGCCTCGACCGTTGCGCGGGTCGAGGTTCGCCCCTTCACGGTCAGGTAGACGCGGACGTCCCCGCGTCGCATCGCGGTCACCTCGACGATGCGTTCCTCGTCGCCGGCCGGCTCCGTGCAGCGCGCCACGTCCAGTTCACCGACGGGCGAGCCGACCCGCTCGAGGCGGACCGCCGCGTCCGGGCAGCCGGTGCGGCGCCGGAGAGTCGCTGCGTCGGGCTCATCGGCGCCGAGCCCGAACAGATCGCCCTGCGGGGCGCCGCCGATCGAGACGATGGCGACGGTGCCATCCGGGTGACGCCAGCTGGCCTCCCAAGGCCACGCAAACAGGAGCCGAAAGGTGGGGGGTGGATGCACCCACGCGTCGAAGCGGCCCTGCGTTGCGAGCTGGCGGCCGAGGCGAACGCGCTCCTCCCACGGACTCGAGGTGGGCAGCAGGCCGAGCGCGGCCACGGCGTGCTCCACCTCGACTGCACGAGGGAGATTGCCGAGCTCGATGAGGGCGGCGTGCTGGCGCGCCAGCCACTGCCCGACGGCCTCATTCCGTGGCCCGCGGGACAGAGCGATGATCGAGGCGGCGCGCCGGGCCGCTTCGGCGACCCGCGCCCAGTCGCCGAGCTGATTCGCCGCGGCGATCACCACGTCCAGGACCTCCGTGAGGTACGCGTCCTCGACGCCCGTGCGCCCACCACGCGCTTCGAGGACGGCCTCGGCCATCGTCAGGGCCTCGGCGGCCTGACCCGTCAGGATGAGGAACTTGGCCAGGTTGAGTCGGCCCTTCTCCCGCTGCCATACGCTGTGTCCGCCGGCCTCCCAGGCCGCGGCGACGCTGCGGTAGGCCTGCGCGGTCTCTGGGTCCGAGCCTGGCCCATCGTCCAGCAGAATCGCTCGGCGCTGGAGCGCATAGACGTACGGCTCATCCTTCGGATCCGGGCGGGCGTTCCGGAGCGCCTGGTCGAGCAGTTGCTGCGCCTCGCGGTACCGCCCGGCGATGCGCAGTGTGTCGGCGAGCGAGGTCTGCACCAGCAATACGTTCCGGTCATCGGGGGGAAGCTGCCACGACGCGCCGATCCGCAGCATCTGCCGATAGATCCGTTCGGCCAGATCGGTCTTGCGGAGCTTCCGGAACGCATCGGCGGCGTCGCGGGCCCAATCGAACGCGGTCTGCGTGTCGCGGAGGCAAGCTTCGATGGGCCTCTTCGCGGCGATCTCCCAAAGGTCGGCGGCCCGTTGGTCGTAGCCGAGACGCTGTACCCGGTCGGCCACGTCGGCGAGCGCCGCCACCGCGTCCCCGCCCTTCGCCTCCGGGCCGAGCGCATTGGAAAGCGAGACCGCGACCTGAACCGCGGTCAGCTCATCTCGCGTGGTGGCCTCGGCGATCCGCTCGATGGTCTCGGGCGGCAGATGGCGCACACTGCCCTCGCAGGTCGACTCGGACGCCGGTGCGGGTGCCGATGGGGCGGCAGCGGGCGCGATGGGCGGGGCCAGCAGCCACCCGATCAGGGCCGGAATGATCACGGGACTCCCTCCTCGTCGACGCCGGGCGCGCCTCTTCAGGGCGGCGGTCGTTGTACGATGCGCCGGTTCGGGCTTCGCTGTCGACATCATCCGGGGACCGATCATCCGCCAGGCACCGCCTCGTCTGCGCCACACGCCCTCGCGCGCGCTTCAACGGACGATGCGTGATACTGTCGGAGCATGCGGACGCTCAGCGGCATCATCGTCGTCGGTCTCGGCTTTTCGGCCGCGCCGGCAAACGCGGCCCCGGAGACGCCCACGGCCGCGCATCGCGCCGCGGACGCCGCCTCGGACCACGGGCTCCTCGTTTCACGCGCCGAGACCCTGCGGGCGGGCGAGGTGGCGCTGTCGCTCTACCAGCTCCTGGTGCCGGGCCTCTCCGCGGGCCTGACGGACCGGCTGGAGTTGAGCGGTCTCTACCTCATGTGGCCCGAAGAGAACCCGACGTTCTGGGCGCTGCAAGCCAAGTACGCGTTCGTCCGCACGGAGAACGCCACGGTCTCGGCCCGCGTCAACGTCAGCAGCCTCGGCGACGACGACGGCTGCGCCGACTGTGACGCGAACTCCCTCGTCCGCACCGCACGCGCCGAGCTCGCGGCCGACCTGCGTGTCGGGACCGGGCCCGGCGCCGCCGGGCTGCACGGTGCGCTCGGCATCACACGAACGGGGTCGAACGACAGCGTGTCGGTCCACGTCGACCCCGGCGTCGGCGCGATCGTCGAGTTCGCCGCGGACGTCGCGCTGTCCGAACACTGGAGCCTGCTCACCGAGGTCCGCGCGCCGACGAACGCGGTATCGGCCGACGAATTGCCCCTGGACGAGCCCGTCGCGGGCGTGGGCGTCCGCCTGTACGGGCAGCACCTCGCCCTCGACGCCGGTGTGTTCGTCCCCCTGGCGGCCACCATCGAGGGCGCCCCGAGCGAACCCTGGCGCGCCCCTCGCGTGCCCTTCGTCCCCTGGTTCACGCTCACCGGCCGATTCTCGGTCCTGCCCGGCGGGGAGTGACGGACTCCGGGAGACGCCGGGCGCCCGCCTCACCCCCGCGGCGCCGGGCGCGCCAGGCGGAAGCCGTTGACCGACCCGACGTGCCAGGCCTCCATGCCGTAGCGGGTGGCGCTGCGGCAGCTCGACTCCACGCTGATCCAGCTCCCGCCGCGGGCGGCGCGGCGGCCCTTGTCTCCGGCGTATTCGGGATCGGCGCACCAGTCGCGCACGCCGCCCGCCGTGTCACGCACGCCATACACCGAACAGTCGCTCCGGAACGCACCCACGGGCTCCGGCCGCGGTCGCCCCGGGCGGCTGTGCCGCATGTGACACAGGGACGCGTCGAAGCCGCCGCCCCAGGGGAAGGGACGCCCATCGACGCCCCGGGCGGCCTTCTCCCACTGCTCCTCGGTGGGCAGCGCGAGCGGCACACCGGCGCGCGCGGCGGCCCAGTCGGCGTAGGCGACGGCGTCGTGCCATGTGACGCCCACCACCGGCCAGTTGGCCGCCCAGCGGTCGCCGTCGCGGTCGATCACGGGCGCCCGGTAGGGCTCGCCGTCGGCCGGGCGGTCCCAGTAGGCGGCCCCCGTGTCTCGCAGCCCCGACTCCTGGCGCGGGGAGCGCTTCCAGGCCGCCTCGGGGTCCCGCTCCGCGACCGCGGTGAGGAATGCGCAATACTCCGCCACGGTCACGGGGAACACACTCAGAAAGAACCCCGGAACGATGACATCGGTCGACGGTCGCGGGTCCTGGGCCGCGGGATCGCCCCCTCGGCGATACGGCCCGCCCGGCACGTACACATATTCCTCGCCAATCTCGGCGTCGGAGTAGAGCGGGACGGGCGTCGTGGCGGCGTCCCAGCATGTGTCGCGGCCAATCTCGACGGGATAGGTGGTGTCTCGGTATCCCGGCGCGCTGAGCGTCAACAGATACGAGCCCATCTCCAGCAGGTGGTCCCGTAGCGGCGCCGAGCCGAGCGCCACGGGCTCCCCGGGCGTCCAGACCGGACCGTCGCGCAGCACGCGCCGGGCCACGATCCGGGCGCCGGTGGGCGAGGTGTCCAGCGAGAGCCGCCCGCGCCCCCGGAGACGCGCGACGAACTCGGGCCGCCCGCTGGAGCGGACGCGCTCCTGCAGGTAGAGCATGGAGGCCGGGTCGCCCCGGGTCTCGGCGTCCAGGAAGCGGCTGAACCAGGCCTCCGCCACCAGGACGCGCGCGTCGGCGCTCTCCGGGTCCTGGGACAGCGCCTGCTCGCACCCCGCGAGGACGGCGTCGAAAGCACCGGCGGCCTCGCGCTCCCAGGCCGTCGCGCGACGCTCGGCGTCCTGCAGCTCGGCCTTCTCCTCGAGCGGGCGCCAGGGCTCGATGGCGCGGCGCAGGGCCACGGCCTCCGCGAGCGCCGCCTGCTGCGACCGGCGCGCTTCGTGGTGGCGGGCCCAGGCCGCGCGGGCGTCCACCAGGTGCCGGGCGGCGCGCTCCCGGCGGTGGCTGCCCTCGAGGAACGCGGTCACGGCCGCGCCCAGGGCCCCGGCGCTCGGAAAGCGGTCTTCGCGCGCCATCGCCAGCGCCCGCACGCAGGCCTCGACGACCTCGGCCGGCATGGGGCGGCCCGGGGCGCGCTCGGTGGGCGGGCGCGGCGGCCCCGACAGCGTCTCCATCATCAGGGCCAGCTGCGTGCGACCCTCGTAGGGCGGGCACAGCGTCAGCATCTCGTACAGGATGGCGCCGAGGCTCCAGACGTCGCTCCGCGCGTCGAGCCGGGCGTTCTGGCCCCGGGCCTGCTCGGGCGACATGGCCCCCGGCGTGCCCAACATCGCGCCGTCCAGCGTGCCCGGCGCGGCGCTGCGGTCGACGGGCGCGTGGGGTTCCGGTGCGGACGGGCTCGCGACGTCCACCGCGCCGATGCCGCCGGGCGCGGCCTCCATCAGGCGGGCGATGCCCCAGTCCATCACCAGCACCTGCCCGAACTCGCCGAGCATCAGGTTGGCCGGCTTCAGGTCGCGGTGCAGGACGCCGCGGTCGTGCGCGTACGCGACGGCGTGGCACACCTGCGCGAAGACCGTGAGCAGGCGGTGCAGCGACCACGCCGCCGAGACCTCGGGATCACCGCGCCGCAGGCCGTCCAGAACGTCGGCGAGCGACCGGCCCTCGACCTTTCGCATCACGAAGTAGACGAGGCCGTCCTCGGTCATGCCCATCTCGTAGATGGGGACCACGTTGGGGTGCTCGAGTTGCGATGTGACCTGCGCCTCGACCACGAACCGCGCGAGCTGCGACGCCTCGACGCGCTGCGGATCGATCAGGAGCTTCACCGCCACCGTGCGCCGCAGGTCCGGGTCCCGCGCGGCCAGGACGCGGCCCATGCCGCCCCGCCCCAGCTCGCCGAGGAGCTGGAACCGGCCGAGCGACACCGGCGCGGGCGCTTCGGCATCGGGCGGCGAGCCCACCGGCAGCGTGAGGCCGGCCGCGGCGAGGAGCGCGTCGGCCGAGACGAAGACCCGCCCGCCCGCCGCGCTCTGTTGGGCCAGGTACCGCAGGGTCGCGGGGAGGTCGAGCGGCTTGGGATCTCCGGAGGACAGGGCGGCTCCCTCGTGGCGGGCGGCGAGTCACACGATTGTGCGACTACGTGCCGGAATTCGCCACTCCGACCGGGACCGGCGGCGTCGGGTACAGGTGCCCGCCACTTCGCCCGCCTCACCCCCGCGGGGCCGGTCGCGGCGGAAACTTTGTCAGGTCTTGCCAAGCCACCGCGTAGTCCCGAGCGGGGCCACTCCAGGCCCTCACCTCTCGCAACAGGAGCCTGCCATGTACCGTTTCGACCTCTTCTCCACGACGACCCTCCTCGCCTGCTTCGCCGGCCTCGCGGCCACCGGTTGTGCGCCCGAGGGCGCGCCCGAGCCGCGGGAGCTGCCGACCGTCACGGACAGCGCCGACGAAGTCGTGACGCTGCGCCGCGAGCTGACGTTCACCGACGGCGCGGGTGAGGAGCGCCTCGCCCTGGTGCGGGACGTCGCGCTGCTGGAGGGTGGCGACACCCTTCGCTACCGCCTGCAGCTCGACGGCCAGGCGCGGACCGTGACCTACGGCCTCGCCGAGGGCCCGCAGACGCTGCTCGTCGTCGTGGACGGCCCCGACGATCAGACGGAGGAGATCGCGTTGCGCGTCGGCGCCCACGACGTGGAGATGGCCATTCGCGGCGAGACGATCGGCGTCTTCGCGCGCGGCGAAGGGGAGCATGCGCCGACCGCGCTGCACGCCGATCCGCTGTCGTTCGCCGCCCTCAGCCTGTTCCCGCACCAGGTCCAGGGGCTGACGCCCGGTGAGCTCTTCGCCGGCTACAGCGCCTACGAGACCGGCGAGGGCGGCATCGATCGCGTGCGACAGGGCAAGATCACGCTGAAGGGTGTCCTCCAGGCCATCGGCGGCCTGTTCTCGGGCGGGGCCCGCGCCGATTGCGTGAAGAACCCGGACATCTCGTCCTGTGACGTGCCCTGCGCCATCGTGACGGACACGCCCCAGGGCGGCCCCTGCGGCGCCATCCCGTGCTGCGCCGGGGGCTGCGAGGTGGTCGAGGGCGGCTACAGCTACGGCGTCGAGGTGGGGAGCGGCGGCTGAACTCGACGCATTGCCGCGGCCGGGGCCCTGTCGTACAACCGCGTGTCATGTCTCCGACACACGCAGCGCTCCGCGAACGCCGGCAGCGACCCATGGCCGCGGCGCAGGGGCCGGTCTGATGGCCCGCGCCGCCGAGGACGCGCCGATCCTGACCGTCAAGACGCGCGCCGACCTGCGCGAATGGCTGGCATCCCATCACGCCGGCAAGGGTCCGGTCTGGCTCGCGACCTTCAAGAAGCACCACCCCGACTATCTGGCCTACGAACCGCAGGTGGAGGAGCTGCTCTGCTGGGGCTGGATCGATTCCGTGACGCGGGCGCTGGACGCCGACCGGTCGATGATCCTGATCGCACCGCGCAACCCCAAATCGGCCTGGTCGGCCATCAACAAGGCCCACGTCGAGCGCGCCCGAGCCAGCGGGGCCATGACTCCGGCGGGCGAGGCGAAGGTCGCGGCCGCCCAGGCCAGCGGCCAGTGGAGTTTTCTGGACGACGTCGAGCGGCTGGAGGTGCCCGACGATCTGGCCGCAGAACTCGGCGACCTGCGGCCCGGCTGGGACGCGTGGCCGAGGTCGGTCCGGCGCGGCACCCTGGAGTGGATCAAGACGGCGCGCACCCCGCCGACCCGCGCCGCGCGGCTCGCCGACGTGGTCGAGAGCTTGCGCGCGGGCCTGCGCCCCTCGCCGTTTCGTCGGTGAGGTCGGCCGACGAGGGCGCCCCGGCGCTGGGCGGAAACATGGCCGCCATCGTCGCCCCCGGCCCCTCGGCGGGCGCGCCCGGAGGCCTGCTCGCGCTCTTCGGCATCCTGTGGGGCGCCTCGCGTCGACGGTCTCGAACGCCGCCCGGCCAGCCGCGCGCGCTCGACGCCTGAGGACGGGCTCGGGCGGCCCGAGGTGCGGCCTTGCATGGCGAAATCGGATGAGCCTCCCCCTCGCGGTGAGGCGGTCGCCGCCGTACGCGCACCGATCTCGACGTGTCTCTCGAGATTTCCGCGAAGGATGCGCCGGTTGCCGGAGAATACGTCACAGGAGACCCCTCGAACGTGCCGCTTTCCCCGCCCCTCCCGCTGCTCGTCGTTGCCCTCGCCGCTCGAGCCGGCGCCGCGCCCGAGTGCGCTCCGGCGACCTCCGGCCCCGGCGTCGCGCAGGCCCCCGCCGCCTGGGGCGCGGCCGTCGAGCGACTCCTGCGGTCGACGACGGCGCCCGGCCACCCCTGGAGTTGCGGCGGGGGCAGGGTCGATCTGCGTTTCCACGGCGACGCCGCCACGCTGAGCGTCTCCGTCGGCGACGAGCGGGCGGTCGAGCGCGCCGTGGCCACGCCGGACGACGTCGTCGCTCTGGGCCAGGCGCTGCTCTCGCTGCCCCACGCCGCGGCGCCCGAGC
>CAINDO010000569.1 GCA_903847385.1 uncultured Myxococcales bacterium | reverse complement strand
GCAACGGCTTCGGCGGTGGCGCGAGCATCGGCGTGCTCGTCTCGGGCGCCTGCCTGCTGCGCCTCGACGCGAGCGAGGTGCGGACCTCGACCGGCGGCAACGGCGGCACCGGGAGCGCCGGGCTCTCTGGCGGGCGCGGCCTGCGCGGTGGCAGCGCGGGCCTCCCCGGGGCCACGGGCGCCGACGAGCTCACCGCGGGCGTGGGCGGTCGCGGCGGCAACGGTGGTTGCGGCGGCAGTGGAGCGGGCGGCAACGGAGGCCCGAGCGTTGCGATTCTGCGCGTCGGGGGCGCCCCCCTGCCCGAGCTCGACCCGGAGAGCTTCGTGTCCTTCGGCGTCGGCGGCCTGCCCGGCGACGGCGGCACGCCGATCGTCGCCTGCCGCGCCGCGGCTGCGGCCGGCGGACCCGGGCTCCCGGGCGTGGCCACGGACGTCGGCTGCTGCCTCGATCCGAACGACTGCGGCCCGGACCTGAGCTGCAACGGTCGCTGAGCGCGGCGGAGAGGCCGCCGAGGCGGCCGAGGTCAGGGCGTCGTCGGTGCCGCGGTCGGGGCCGCCGTCGGCGCCGCGCTCGGGGCGGTCGAAGCTGGCGTCGCGGATCCGGGGGCCGGCGCCGGCTGACCCTCGACGAAGCGCCGCACCAGGATGCCCGTGGCGTCGCCGAGGCGCGTGGGCGTGATGACCTTGACCGGCGTGCGCTGCGGGTCGAGGCCAATCCAGGCCGCGCCCTTTTGCGGGGGGCTGTCCAGCTCCTTCTTCTCGATGAAGCCACCGGTGACCTCGGCGATGAGCTCGATCTTCACCGTGTCGAACCAACCGACCTCGGTCCAGACCTTCTCGTTGCCGACGACCTTGACGCTGATGAGGCGCTCGCGCCGGCCGTCCCAGACAAAGTACGAGAAGGCCAGGCCGATCTTCAGGTCCATGCGGCGGGCCGCATAGATGCTGCTCATCGCGTCGAAGACCTCGCGCGACGGGCTGAAGTTGCGGACGAGATCCTTCTCGCCCTGCTTGGACCGGGTGGTCAGGATGAACTTGCCCGGCTGGTTGTAGACCGTCTGGTACTCGACCTTGTTGCCCTGCTCGTCGAGCTTGAAGTCGACCTTGACCGGGAGGAACGTCCGCTCGTCGACCAGGACCTCGAGGCGGTCGTTGATCGGGTAGAACTTGGCCAGTGCGGCGCTGGCGCGGATCCAGCCGACCAGCGGGACCACGGGCACGATGCCCATCTTCGAGCGATTGCCGACGCCGAGCATGACCTCACCGGCGTCGATGCCCATCATGTTGACCTTGTACTGGAGCCGCTCGCCCTGCGGAAACGGGATGGTGCCCATGCTGGGCACCTGGAGCGGGTACGGCGGCGTCGCCGGGCGACGGACGGGCCAGTTCTGACGGTCTTTCCGGGGGTCACCTTTGGGCGTGCCCGGCGGGCGCTTGCCCGGGCGCTTGCCCTTCGGGGCCTTGGCCGCCTTCGCCTTGGCCGCGCCGCCCGCAGCGGGGGCCTCCGCGGTGGGGGCGGCCTCGGCGACACCGGTGTGCGCTGCAAGCAGCAGCGCGAGGAGCCAGGGGCTCCGCATGCGGAACATTCGATCCTCCGATCAGGGAATCAGGGAGCACTCCACCTCATCGACGCTGCCGACGGCGCCCACATTCATGCGGCCCCCCGGGCGCGCAGGAAGCGGATGCAGGCGTCGATCTCCGGCGCCTGCGGCAGCTCACCGG
>CAINDO010000568.1 GCA_903847385.1 uncultured Myxococcales bacterium | reverse complement strand
GCCCCCGCCCTGCGGGCTCAATCGCTTCGCCGGCTGATGCCGGCCCCCGCCCTGCGTGCTCAATCGCTTCGCCGGCTGATGCCGGCCCCCGCCCTGCGTGCTCAATCGCTTCGCCGGCTGATGCCGGCCCCCGCCCTGCGTGCTCAATCGCTTCGCCGGCTGATGCCGGCTCGCGATGGGGCTTCGCTCGCTGACGCTCGCTCACCGCAGCTCCACGGGCAGCTTCAGGTCCCGCGTCCAGATGCGGTACAGCGCGCGTCGCTGCGCGTGCAGCGCCTCGGAGACGACCGTCTTCAGCACGAACGTCAGCTCGGCCCGGGCCACGCGCTTGTCCTCCACGAAGGCCTCGATCTTCACGCGCGCGGCGGCGGCGGCCAAGGAGTCGATCACCGCGGTGATCACGATCTGGTCGCCGGGCTGCGTGACGCCGTGGAACCGCGCCCGGTCGACCTGCGTGAGCAGCGCGCGGCCCGGCGGCTCGGCGTCCGGCGCGTTGAGCGAGACCTCGACCAGCAGTCCGGCGAGCTGCGCCGCGCCCTCGATCAACAGCGCGCCCGGCAGCACCGGAAAGTCCGGAAAGTGGTCGTGCAGCACCTCGTCCGTCAGCGTCACGTTCTTCAGGCCGCGGGCCCGTTCGCGGGGCACGAGCTCGGTCACTCGGTCGAGGAGGAAATAGCGCACGGCCATGGTCTCGCCCATGCCGCATGGCAAATCAAGGGCCTCAGGCCGAACGCATCCGGCCGCCGAGATCGCGGAACGCGCGCAGGCTCCCGCCGCCCCCCAGCGTCTGCCCCATCGCGCGGCAGAGCGTGTAACACGCCTGGCAGCCGGAGACGGCCGGGTGGGCCGCCAGCCGCGCGTGCAGCTCGCGCAGCGGCGTGTCGCGCACGTTGCCCACGCTCTGGTCCAGCTTCTCGATGCAGGGCGACACGTTGCCCTGGTGGTCGATGTTGAAGGTCTGCGCGCCGGCGCGGCAGTCCGGCGCTTCGCCGCGGTCCAGGAACGGCCCCAGCCGCTCCAGGTACTCTTCGAACACCCGGAAGTGGTCGTTCGCCCGCCACAGCGCGAGGAGCTCGGTCGACACCTCTGCCCCGGGCCAGGTGCCCCCGGGCACCCGCCGGAAGCCGTTGCGCGACAAAAGGGTGATCCCGTGCCCGACCCCATGCGCGCGGCTCTGCGCCAGCAGCTCGGGGAACCCGGCGCGCGTCTCTTCCATGTACACCGTGAGCACGTGCACCTGCCGGCCCCCGTGCGGCGCCGCGTCGCGGAGCAGGTCCACGGCCCGCCAGGCGCGCTCGAAGGTGCCGGCCAGCTTGCGCTCGGCGTCGTGTCGCGCCGCGTCCGGGTAGTCGATGGACACGCCCACCTGCGTCAATCCGCAGGCGAACAGCCGCTCCGCGAGCGCCGGCGTCACGTACCAGCCGTTCGTGTAGAGCACCGTCAGGTGCCGCTTCGACAGGACCTCCACGATCTCCGGCAGGTCCGGCCGCAGCAGCGGCTCGCCGCCCTCGATGGAGATCAGGAACGTGCCGAGCGTCGCCAGCTCGTCCGACAGCCGCGCGTAGTCGTCCAGCGTCAGCTCGTGGCGCGGGTGCACGCCATTCGCCCAGAAGTCGCAGAACGCGCACTTCATGTTGCAGCGGTTGGTGACCTGCAGCAGCACGTTGAACGGGCGGCGCCGCGCGATGGTGAGCGCGAACGCGGCCTCGCGGCGGAGCTGCGCCAAGCTCACGGGAACGCGAACCCGCGCAGCGCGTTGCGCCCGATGCGCGCGGCGGCGGCGGCCAGCACCGACGACACGTCGCGGCACGCGTCGAAGACCTGGCCGAGCGTGTCGATGGCGGTCACGACGTCCGTGTCCGTCAGCGTGAGCGGCGGCGTGAGCTTCAGCACGTCCCAGGCCTGGGAGGCCGGCTGTGCGATGACACCCGACTCCAGCAGGCGCAGCGCGATCCACTGGCCGAGCAGCTTCTCGCTCACCACCGCGCGCAGCGGCGCCGCCAGCCGCGCGAGCCCGGCCGCGTCCACCGGGCCCAGTTCCACGCCGATCATCAGCCCCCGGCCGCGCACCTCACGCACCAGCGGATGCCCCGCAAGTCGTTGCGCCAGGCCGTCCCGCAGCGCCTCGCCCCGCCGCGCCGCCGCCGCCACCAGCCCCTCGGCGTCGATGACCGAGAGCGTCGCGCAGGCCGCCGCGCACGACAGCGCGTTGCCCGCGAAGGTCGCCCCGTGCAGGTCGAACCGATCCATGGTGCCATAGGCCTTGCGGTGCCACTCCGGGCGCACGAGCGTGGCGCCGATGGGCAGCGCGCCGCCGCCCAGCGCCTTGGCGAGACACACGACGTCCGGGGTGCAACGCTCGTCCCCGGCGCCCTGGAAAGCGAACATCGCGCCCGTGCGCCCCAGGCCCGTCTGCACCTCGTCGAGCACGAGCAGCGTGCCGTACTTGCGACACAGCGCGCCGGCCTCGGCCAGATAGCCCGGCGGCGGCAGCACGGCCCCGCCCTCGCCCAGAATCGGCTCGACCACGAACGCCGCGTGGCGTTTGGTCCGCAGCGCGGCGTCGAGCGCGGCGACATCCCCGAACCGCACGGTCTCGCAGCCCGGCAACAGCGGCTCGAAGGGGCCCCGCAGGCGCGTGTCGTCCATCACCGAGAGCGTGCCCAGGCCGAGCCCGTGATAGGCTCCATGGCAGGACAGGAACCCCGGCCGCCCCGTCGCCGCGCGGGCGAGCTTCAGGCCCGCCTCCACGGCCTCGGCGCCGCCGTTGGAGAACAGACAGATCGACAGGTCGCCGCCCGCGCGCTCCACGAGCATCTGCGCACACCGCGCGGCCGAGGGCGAGGGCCCCACGTGCGAGAAGAACAGCGGCGAGGCGTCGAAACACGCGAGCAGCGCCGCCCGCAGCGCCGGGTGATTGTGGCCGAGCGGGCACGCCCCGAAGGCCGCCAGCAGGTCCAGGTAGCGGCGACCCTCGGCGTCGAACACATGGTTGCCCTCGGCGCGGGTGAACACGCGGCCGTAACCCAACACGCCCAGCAGGCGCATGAACGCCGGGTTCACGTGGCGCGCGTAGGCGTCGACCGTCTCGCGGGCGTCGGGCGTCACGCGGGCACCGCGGGGCAGACGAAACGCCGCAGGAGCGCCTCGCACAGCCAGAAGGACACGGCGCCCAGGGCCGTCAGCATCACCGCATAGACCGGGAACGAGGGGAAGGTCGCCTCCCAGCCCGTCGCGACGGCGAACGACAGGTTCACGTTCGTCGCCGGCGGCGTCACGAGCCGACACACGCCCTGCAGCGCCAGGAGCGCCAGCGACGACCGCCACCACACGCCGCGCGGCACGGGCACATGGCGCGCGCCGTACAGGCCGATCAGCGGCCCGCCGACGTGCGTGAACATGCTGGTCTTCACGAGCTCCCCGCCAGAACACACGTCCAGCAGCCACAGGGGCGTGCCGAATGCGAGCCAACACAGGCCGATCATCAGCAACGGCGCGCCCGCGCGACGATCGAAACCGATCAGCCCCACCCCGATCAGCACCGTCCCCACATGACACGCCCACAACAGGTCCTCCGGCCAGCCGGAGAGCAAACGCTCCGTCGCGTGCACCGCGTAGCAGGCCAGCGCGGCCCCCCCCGCGGCGCGCAGCGCGGCCAAGTCAGAGCCCGCCGTCGATCACGAGGCCCTGCCCCGTGACATAGCTGTTCTCGCGGACCATGAAGGCGATCATCGCGGCGACCTCCTCGGGCCGCCCCTCGCGTTTGAGCGAGGCGTGTTTCACGAAGTCCTCGCGCAGACCGGGGCGCAGCGCGTGCGACAGCCCGCCGGTCAGCACGCCGGGGTGGAGCGCGTTCACCCGCACGCCGGCGGGCCCCAGGGCCTTGGAGAGGCTGCGCGCGAGGCCGTCCAGCGCCGCCTTGGAGGCGCCGTAGTCCACGGGGGTGGGCACGGGCTTCACGCCGTCCACGGAGCCCACCAGCAGCACCTGCCCCCGAGCCGCGCGCAGGGCCGGCGCCGCGCGCTGCACCGCGAAGAACGGCCCGCGCACGTTCAGCGCGAAGCAGGCGTCCCAGCTCGCCTCGGTCACGTCCAGCAGCGGGTCGCCGCCCGGGCTCTCCGACGCGCGCCCGCCGGGGTGCCCCGCGCAGGTGATGAGCGCGTCCAGGCCGCCCAGGTGCGCGACGGCCGCGTCCACGCACGCGGCGATGCTGTCGGTGCTTTCGAGATCACAGGCCATCGCCCGGGCGCCCGGCAGCGTCGCCGCCAGCGTCTCGGCCCGCGCGGCGTCGCGGTGATACGTGAGCACGAGCTGTGCGGCGTCCACCGCCAGGCGCCGACACACGGCCGCGCCCAGGTGCCCGGCACCGCCGATCACGAGACACCGTGCGGGTTTGCGTGCGGTCATCACAGCCCCCCGTCGGCCAGGAGCGTCGCGCCGCTCACGAAGCTCGCCTCGTCCGAGAGCAGGAACGCCGCCAGCCGCGCGATCTCGTCGAAGGTGCCCACACGGCCGAGGACACAGTGTTTCAGGTAGTCCGCCAGCCGGTGCTCCGGGAGCTTCTTGCCCACGCCGTCCTCGAGCAGGCCCGGGGCGAGACACACGACGCGGATGCCGTAGCGGCCCATCTCCTTGGCCAGCGACTCGGTGAAGCCGCGCAGCGCGGCCTTGCTCGTGCAGTAGTGCACCGGCGCGTCGATGCCGCGCTCGCCGGCCAGCGAGCCGATGTTGAGCACCACCCCCGCGCGCTGGCGAATCATGCCGCGCAGCACGGCCTTGGTGGTCAGGAACGTGCCCTTCACGTTCACGTCCATCACCTCGTCCCAGTCCTCCACGTCCATCAGCGCGAAGGGCAGGTTCTGGGTGATGCCGGCGTTGTTCACCAGGGCGTCGAGCCCGCCCCACTCGGCCTCCAGGGCCTTGACCATGGCCTCCGTCGCGACGGGGTCCAGCACCGAGGCGCAGAACGCCCGCGCCGGCGCGCCGACCGCACCGCAGGCCGCGATGGTGGCCCCGGCGGCCTGCGCGTCGCGCTGGTAGCTGAAGGCCACGCGGGCCCCCTGCGCGGCGAACTGCACGCACATCTCGCGACCCAGGCCGCGGCCGCCGCCCGTGACCAGCACGCGTTTTCCGGCGAGCGCGCCCGTGTCAGCCATCGATCTGCACCAGGCCGGGCACCAGGCCGGCCGTCGCGTCCACGTCCAGGGGCGCGGGCTGGGCGTCCCCGGCGTAGCGCGGGTCCTTGGCGCGGTGGAAGATGTTGTACGCGCAGCCGGGCATCAGGCGGCCGTCGGGCATCGCGTAGTGCGTGCAGCACTTCTTGATGCGGTCCACCTCGAAGGTGTGTTCGTCCATGAAGGCGTGCATGAAGATGGTCTTCACCAGACCCTCGCCGATCTTCAGGCGCTCCCAGAGCTCCAGCGCGCGGTCCCGCGGGTACATGAGCTTGAGGGCGCGCTTGAGCTGGTGCAGCACGCGCTCGTTGTCCGGCAACTGCCCGCTGCTCGACCACATGGTGTTGATGGCGTCGCGCAGGGCGTCCTCGAAGTGTTCGTCGGGCCGGATCGTGCCGCGGTTGCTGATGACCTCCAGGTAGCGCTCCAGCTCCAGGAACCGCGGGAACGGCACGTAGCCATCCTCGGTCTTCAACAGATACGTCAACGCGAAACAACTCGGGTGCGAACACGGCAGCGGGAGAAAATCCGAAGCCTTCAACAGCCCGCCCGTCTGCGCCTCGCAGCCGTGCACGACGTCGGGGATCGTGATCACGTTCAGCGGGTCGTGGGGCCCGAAGTGCGCGCCGCCGTAGCCCGTGTAGGCGGCCGGCTGGAACAGCAGCGAGAGGATGAAGTCGTTGTCGAACAACAGCTTCACGCACTCGCCGATCTGGTCGTCGTTCACCCCGCGCGCGACGGTGGCGATCAGCGTGGTGCGCACACCGGCGTTCTTCAGGTTCTCGAGCGCGCGCTCCTTCACCGCCTGGTGGTTGCCGCCGCGCAGCGTGCGAAGCGCCGGGTTGCGCAGGGCGTCGAGCTGCAGGTTGACGTACACGCCGCGCTCGGCCAGGGCCTCGCAGAAGGCCGGGTCGCGCGCGATGCGCAGGCCGTTCGTCGAGATGGAGACCCGCGAGATCTCCGGGCGCCGCGCGATGTCCAGGAACTCGAACAGGTGCGGGTGAATCGTGGGCTCGCCGCCGGACAGGTTCACCGTGTCGACGCAGCCTTCTTTCTCGACCAGGCCGTCGATGATCCCGCGGAACTCGTCGATCGACATCTCGTAGTTGTGTTTGTTCTGCACGATGCAGATGGGACACTCGAGATTGCAGTGGTTGGTGATCTCGATGATGGGCAGGCAGCTGTGCTGCTCGTGCGCCGAACACAGGCCGCAGTCGGCGGGGCAGCCTTCTTTCTCCAGTGTGGAGAACTTGTGGGGCACGGAGCCGGCCTTGATGTAGTTCAGCGACTTCAGGAACCAGTCGGCGTCGCTGGAGATCAGGGCCTCGGACTGCCCGTGCGCGGGGCACTGCTTGCGCAGGTACACCTTGCCGCCGCGCAGGATGCGCGCCGCGTCCACCAGGCGATGACACGCGGGACACACCGCTCGCGAGTACGAGTGGAAGACCTCGCGCGTGTCGGCGTCGGCGGTCTTCACGATGGGGAAGTCGGGCAGCTTCATGCGGGCGTCCCCTTGGCCTGCCCCATGCGGCGCAGCATCTTCGGGTCGGCGAAGCGCGGGTCCGCCTCGCGATACAGCACGTTGTACGAACACGTCGGGATGTTCGAGCCGTCCGTTGCGGGCACGCCGACGCTGCACTTCATGATGCGCGCGACGTCGAAGTTCTCCTCGTCCATGTGCGAGTGGATGTAGACGGCCTTGACCAGCCGCTCGGCGATCTTCTGGCGCTCGAGCAGCGGGAGCGGCGGCCCCGGCGGGAACAGCGACGACAACAGACGCTTGAGCGTGCGCAGCACCGCCTCGCTCTCGGGCAGCGCGTCCGGATCGGCCCAGAGCGCGTCGATGACGCCGCGGAAGACCTCTTCGAGCTTCTCGCGCGGCTCGATGTAGAGCGAGTCCTGGAGCAGCTCGAAGAGCGTCTGCCGGGACATGAAGCGGGTGAACGGCACGTAGTCGCCGTCATCGAGACACAGCAGGTAACAGATGGAGTAGCAGTGCGGGTGGGCCAGCGGCGAGGGCACGAAGTCCCGCGGCGCGAGCTTGCCGCCCGTGGCCTGCTCCAGGTGCCGGTGCAGATCCGGCGTGGTGATGCGGGCGCTGCGCGAGAAGCCCACGCCCCCCTGCCCCGTGAAGGTCAGCGTGTGCAGCTCCAGCGAGCGGATGTGCGGGCGCTTCACCACCAGCTCGAACAGCGCGCCCACCTCGGAGTCGTTCAGGCCCGTGGCCACCGCGGGCAGGATCGTCGTGGCGACGTCGTGTTTCTCCAGCAGATCCAGGACTTTGAGTTTGGTCTTCACCGTCTTGGCGCCGAGCAGGACCATGTCCGTCTCGTCCTTGAAGGTGTCCAGCGAGAGCACGATGCGCGCGTTCACGGCCGCCAGGCGCTCCACGTACTTCTCGTCCAGCAGCTTGATGCCGTTGGTGGACACGGTCAGGCGCCGGATGCCCGCGTCCCGACACATCTCCAGGAACTCGGGCAGCTCCGGGTGCAGCGTGGGCTCGCCGCCGGTGAAGTTGATGATGTCCAGCTCCGGGTGGTCGGCGACCAGGTGCTCCAGGATCGCCGCCAGCTCGGCCTTGGTGGTGCGATAGGCCGAGTCGTTCTTGTTCACCGTGTAACAGATGGGGCAGTCCAGGTTGCACGCCGAGGTGATCGGGATCACCGGCATCACCACCCGCTGCTGGTGCGAGGCGCAGGCGCCGCAGTCGAAGGGGCAGCCCTTCTCCACGGGCTTCGAGACGCGCGCGGGCGGCGTGTGCGGCGCCACGAACGACAGACAGTCCAGATACCAGGCGACGGACGAGGCGATCAGCACCCGCGAGCGGCCGTGCTCCGGGCAGAACTTCTCCAGGAAGACCTGGTCGTCCGCGAACAGGATCTTGGCGTCCAGCCCGCGTTTGCAGGTGCCGCACAGGCCGCGGGTGTTGCCGTAGTACACGTGCCCCGCGTCCGCGCGGTCGCAGGCGGTGGCGGGGGGAGCGTCGACGCGATCGGACATGGGCGGGCCTCCGGGGAGGCTTGGGTATAGGGGAGGCCCGCGGGACGCGCAAGCGGCCGATTCAGGGGCGCTTCGACCCGAAGCTGCGGCGGAACGGCTCGACGATCTGCGCCCACAGCCCCACCGGCGGCGACTCGCCCTCGGCGCCGATCTCGACGGTCGCGCGGGGCTCGGGCGCCAGGTACGTGCCGAACACGCGGTCGATGGCCGAGAAGGTGACAGCGTAGTTGCCCTCGGAGGTGGCGCGAGCCCGCGCGTGGTGCTGCCAGTGCACCGCGGGCGTGCAGACCACCGCGTCCAGCCAGCGCGGCGTGCGCTGCCGCAGGTTGGCGTGCTGCAGCAGGCCCGTCACGACGGCCATCGTGGTGACCCAGGTCAGGATGACCTCGGACGCGCCGAGCGCGACCAGCGGCAGATACGTGAAGATCGTCAGCGCCGCGATGTCCACCGGGCTGAACGTGCCGGCCTTGAGCAGCGACAGCCGCCCGAGGGCGTGGTGCACCGCGTGGAACGGCCAAAGGCGCCCGAACACGTGCATCGCGCGGTGCTGCACGTAGCTGCCCAGGTCCCCGAGGGCCAGCGCCACCAGGATCTGCGCCGCGAGGGGCCAGTGGGTGGGCCAGAGCACGGCCCCGGGCGGGTCCGGCCCCGCGGCGAGCGCGCGCGCGATCACGAGCCCCAGCGCCTGCGCAGCGAGCAGCCCCAGCGTCGAGCCGACCTCGACGCCCAAGAGAAAATGCCCGATCTCCACCCGCAGCGGCTGGTCCGGCGTGCGGAACGCCACGCGCTCCGGCCGCGCGCGCTCCAGCAACCCCACTGCGACGATGGAGAGCACGGTCACGACCACCGTCACGACCTCCGCGGACCCGCCCCACATCAGGCCCGCGTGCGTGGCCAAAGCGCCGAGCGCCACCACGGCCGGGAACATCGCGAAGTCGAGCGGGGAGGCCGGGCGTTTCACTCGGGCGCGCGGTTCCGCTCCAGGGCCGCGAGGCGCGCGCGGAGTTCGGCGTTCTCGGCCTCCAGCGCGGCCACCCGACGCGCCTCGGTCTCGGCGCGCTCGGCCTCTACGGCGGCACGCTCGGCCTCTGCGGCGGCACGCTCGGCCTCGGTCTCGGCGCGCTCGGCCTCGGCCGCGGCGCGCGTTTCTGCGTCCGTGAGGGCCTTCTCCAGCGCGTCCTGGATTTCCAGGGCGAAAGGCAGGCGCGCACCAGCGATGTAGAAGCGCAGTCGCCCGGCGTCCATGCCCAGGTCGAGCTCCAGGACCCGCGACGGCCAGCGCCCGGCCTGCGGCACGATGGGCACGTAGGGGCGCTCGGGGTGGTCGAGCCGCCAGCCGAACAGCCGCTTCTGGACGGCGTCGAAGACGAAGTACTCGGGGATGCCCAGGCGCGCGAACCACTCGCGGTTCCGGTGGAGGTCCTTCGCGCGGTCGCCCGAGGCATGGATCTCCAGCACGAAGTCCAGGCCCTTCCCCTCGGCCGGGACGACCCAGGTCGTGCGGTCGCGCGCGTCCACGTCGAACACGACGAACAGATCCGGTGCGAAACGCGGCTGTTCCGGATAGTAGACCGTCAGCCCGCGGCCGATGTAGGCGCGGATCCCACGGCGCCGGAACCAGCCGCCGAGGGCATCCTCGACGTCGCGCTCGGCGTTGATGTGGGGGTCGCCGACGGGGGGCATCGCCTCGGCGGGGATGGGCCCGAGGCGGGTCAGGCAAGCGGCGCGCTCGGCGGGCGACATCGCGGCCCAGGCGTCGTTCGAGGGCGCGACGGGCGCAACGGGCGCGATGGGCGCGACAGCGTCGGGGGAAGGGTCGATGGACATGGGGCCATCGTGCCGAAATCGTCCCCGCGTGTCACGTCGGCCGGCTGGTCTTTGCCCGGGCATGCTCTTACAGTCCCGGCCATGACTTCGCCTGCCGTTGCACACGATGACACGCTCGAGGACATCCACCGCCGCGGCTTCGAGGAGTTTCGCGAGTTCGTGAACCCCATGATCCACCTGCGCGCGCAGCTCGCCGGGGAGCCCATGGCCGTCGCGGGCACCTCGGGGGCGCAGCTGCGGCTGGCGGACGGCGCGCTCGTGGAGGACCTGCACGGGGCACAGGCGTTCGGGCACCGGCACCCGGCCGTGACCGCCGCGGTCCAGGCCTGGCTCGCCTCGGACGCGCCGAGCTGGTACCCCTCGCGCGTGAACCCCTACGCCGGCCGGCTCGCGCGCCGGCTCTGCGAGCGCACTGGCTACGGCAACGCGTTCTTCGGCTGCACCGGCTCGGACGCGGTCGAGGCGGCCCTCAAGCTCGCCCGCGCCGTCACGCGACGCCCCCGCATCCTGTCCCTGCGAAACGCCTGGCACGGCTGCACGTTCGGCAGCGTGGCGCTCATGTCCGAGGGCATCTTCCGCGACCCCTTCGGCCCGCACCTGCCCGGCGCCGAGGCGCTGCCCCGCGACGACATCGACGCCCTTCGCCGCGCGCTCGCAACCGGCGACGTCGCCGCCGTGGTCGTGGAGCCCATCCAGCTCGAGGGCGGCGTGCACGCGCTGTCGCCGGCCTACATCGAGGCGCTGTGCGCGCTCACCGCCGAGCACGGCACGCTGCTCGTCGCGGACGAGGTGCAGACGGGCCTGGGCCGCACGGGCCGCTTCGCTGCGAGCGAGGCCTGGCCCCGCCGCCCGGACGCGCTGCTGCTGGCCAAGTCCCTGGGCGGCGGTCTGCTGCCCATCTCGGCCATGCTCACGCACCGAAGCCTTTGGGAGCGGGCCTACGGCGCCGACTTCGAGACGGCCGAGGCCCACAACACCACGTTCAGCGGCAACCCGCCGGCCTGCGTCGCCGCGCTGGCCACGCTGGAGCTGATCGACGACGCGCTGCTCGCGCGCATCCGCGAGGACGGCGAACACTTCCGGACGGCGCTGCGGGCGCGCTTGCGAGACGCCGCGCTCCTGGCGGACGTGCGCGGCGATGGTTTCGTGCTCGGCCTCGAGGTGAAACCCGGGGACCACCCGTGGCTGTCCTTCGAACACATGGGGCTGCCCTCGCTGGAGGGCCAACCCACGACCGGCCTGCTCCTGTGTCATCGCCTGTATCGGCGCGGCTGGTACACCTTCGTGTGCGGCCACGACTGGCGCGTGCTGCGCATGCAGCCCCGCTTCGACCTGCCCCGCGAACGGCTGGACGCCCTGGTCGACGATCTGGGCACGGAGATGGACCGGCTGGGGGCGTTGTCATGAGCGACCAAAGGGAGCGAAGCCCCCTCGGGGGGGCCGACCCCGCAAAGCGGGGCGGGGGGGCGTTGTCATGAGCGCCGTGTTGCCCGCCGAGGCGCTGCTGCACGAGACGACGAGCCTCTGCCGAGTGTGCCGCAACGGCGTGCCTGCGCGGGTCGTCGAGCGCGACGGTCAGGTGTTCATGCACAAGACCTGCGCAGTGCACGGCGCGCAGTCCGTCCGGCTCTCGGCGAGCGCCGAGTGGTACGTGCGCACGCGGGACATCGCACCGGTCGAGGCGCCGCCGCCCCGCCTGTCGCGCGCCGTGGAGCACGGGTGTCCGTTCGACTGCGGCGCCTGCCCGAGCCACGCGCAGAAGATCCGCATGCCCATCGTCACGCTGACGAGCGCCTGCAACCTGGACTGTCCCATCTGTTACGTGCGCAACAAGAACGAGGGCGCGTTTCACATGGACCGCGCCGCCTTCGAGCGCATCCTGGCGCACTTGAAGGCCGACCACGGGGATGCGCTCGATCTCATCAACCTGACGGGCGGCGAGCCGACGCAGCACCCGGACTTCCTGTGGTTCCTGGAGCGGGCGCGGGCGGCGGGCATCCGGCGCGTGTCGTTCTGCACCAACGGCCTGCGGCTGGCCCGGGACGAGGCCTTCGTCGAGCGGATCGCCGCCCTGGGCGGGCGCGTGGCGCTCTCCTTCGACAGCTTCGAGAGCGAGGCCGACTTCGCGCTGCAGGGCGCGCACCTGCTGGACGTGAAGCACCGCGCCCTCGCGCTGCTCGAGAAACACGCCGTGCACACCACGCTCATCCCCGTGATGACGCTGGGTGTGAACGACCACGAGATCGGCCGCATCATCGACCTGGGGCTGCGCGCGCCGAACATCCGTCACCTCGAGGTCCACACGATCACGTACACCGGGCAGGGCGGCACGACCTTCGACCCGGCCCGCGCCGGGCGCATCGATCTGTTCACGGTGTTACAACGCATCGAGTCGCAGACGCAGGGTCTGTTGACGGTGGACGACTGGGTGCCCTCACCCTGCGCCCACCCGCTCTGTTATCAGATCGCCTATCTGTTGATGGACCCCGAGGGCGGCCCACCCGTGCCCTTCACGCGGTTCATGCCCCGCGAGACGCTCTACGCCTGCCTGAGCGACCGACTGTATCTGGAGCCCTCGCCGCGCCTGGACGCCGCGCTGACGGCCGCCATCGACCACCTGTGGTCCGCCCCGCCCGAGGAGATCGAGCCGGCGCTGGCCGAGCGTGTGATGCGCATCCTGCGCGGTCTGCTCGCAGAGCTCTTCCCCGAGGGCCGCCGGCTCACGCCCGAAGACGCCCTGGCGGTGAGCGAGCGCGCCACCAAGGCCATCTACGTCCACTCGCACATGGACGAGGAGACCTTCGACACGGAGCGCGTGCGGCAGTGCTGCGACGCGGACGTCTACGCCGACGGCAGCTCCATCCCCGTGTGCGCCCACAGCGTGCTCTACCGCGACAAGGAGGCCGAGTTCATGGTCACGCCGAACGCCTGGGGCGACCGCAGCGGGGGGGCGAAACCATGACCGATACGCCCATCCTGCAGGGCAAACGCGCCCTCATCACCGGCGGCTCCCGGGGCCTGGGCCGCGCGCTCGGCGTCGCCTTCGCCCGGGCCGGCGCGCGCGTGGCGTTCACCTACTCGCGCAGCACGCCGGACGCGGACGAGGCCGCCGCGCACATGACCCAGGCCAGCCCGGTGGCCGACGCCCCGCTCGTGTTCCAGGGCTCCGTCGCGGACGCGAAACACGTGTCCGAGACCGTCGCCGCGCTGAACCGTGCCTGGGGCGGCGTGGACATCCTGGTCAACAACGCCGCCCTCACCCAGGTGCTGCCCATCGCGCTGCTCGAGGAGGAGGACTGGGACCGCGTGATGGACGTGAACGTGAAGGGTGTGTACCTGTTCTCGCGCGCGGTGCTGCGCGGCATGATCCGCGCGAAGTCCGGGCACATCCTGAACATCGGGTCCTTCGCCTCGGAGCGCATCATCGACGCGCCGGTGCACTACGCGGCCTCGAAGTCGGCCCTGCGCGGGCTCACGGAGGCCCTGGCGCGCGAGGTCGGCCGCTATGGCATCGCGGTGAACCTGCTCGCCCCGGGTCTGTTGGACGTGGGCCTGGGGCAGATGCTCCTGCCCCATCGCATCGCCGAGTACCTGAGTCAGTGTCCCGCCGGCCGCCTGGGCTCCGCGGACGAGCTCTCCGAGCTGGCCGTTTTCCTGGTCTCCGACGCCAATCGTTTCATGACCGGCGCCAAGATCGTCGTGGACGGGGGGCTGTGATGCGCGCGCTGGTCTTCGGTGGCACCGGCGCGGTGGGGAGCGCCGTCGTGCGCGCCCTGGCCGCCCGGGGTGTGTCCGGTGTGTTCACCTTCCGGCGGTCGTGGGGCGAGGCGGGCGCGCTCGCGACGCAGACCGGCTTCGACGGCGCCTGTGTCGATCTGTCCGATCCGCAGGCGCTGCGCGGTTTTCTGGACGCCCTGCCCCCCGTGGACGTGTTCATCCACGCCGCCGGGGTCGCCCCCACGGGGGCGCTGGCCGAGACGACGGACGCGGCCTGGGACGAGACGCAGGCCGTGACCGTGCGCGCCGCCTTCATCGCCGCGCGATCGCTCGTGCCCGGCATGGCCGCCCGGGGCGGCGGCGCGCTCGTGTTCGTGGGCGCGCTCGACCGCGGACAGTCCCTGCCGCTGCCCGTGGCCTTCGCCGCGGCGCAGGGCGCGTTGCCGGCGATGGCGATGTCGCTGGCCAAGGCCCACGGCGCCGAGGGCGTGCGCGCCAACGTGGCCGCCCTCGGCCTGCTGGACGCGGGCCTGTCCGCCGGGCTCGACGAGCGCGCGCGCCGCGACTACCTGACCTTCAGCGCCTATCGCCGCCTGGGCACGCCGGCCGAGGTCGCCCCGGCCATCGTCTGGCTCGCGCTGGACGCCAAAGCCATGAACGGCAAGGTCCTGGCGGTGAACGGCGGCGTGTAAGTTGCAGCCGCGGTGAAAGTCCGCCACGGTGGCCGCTCACCCGGAGCCCCCCCATGTCCGCACCCATGATCGATCCGCCGCGCATCCTCGAGGTGCCCGCCCGCCCCCTGGCCATCGTGCGACTCACCATCCCGCGCGAAGACATCCGCCATGTCATGGGCCCGGGGATCAGCGAGATCTACGCTGCCCTCGGCGCGCAGGGCGTGGCCCCGGCCGGCCGCTGGCTCACCCACCACCTGCGCATGGCGCCGGATGTGTTCGACTTCGAGATCGCCGTGCCCGTGCCCGCGCCGATCATTCCGGTCGGGCGCGTGACGAACGGCACCCTGCCCGCCGCGCGCGTGGCGCAGACGCTGTACCGGGGCGGCTACGAGGGCCTCGGAGAGGCCTGGGGCCGCTTCATGGCCTGGATCGCCGCCGAGGGGCTCACCCCCGCCGAGGATCTCTGGGAGACCTACCTGACCGATCCGGCCACCGTCACCGATCCGGGCAAGTATCAGACGGAGTTGACCCGCCCGATCGTGGGGTGAGTACGTCAGGCCGGCGGGGCCTCTGGCGGCGCTGTCTGGGCTTGCTCGGCGAGCCGGTGGAACGCGAACGTCCCGCGCACGCCGTGGACGAAGAAGAGCGTGAAGAACATCGCCATGATTGGGTTCAAGGGGCCGGCGACGACAAGCTGATAGACCTGCTCGAACAGGTAGAGCCCAAGACCCAGGACCGCCGCCGTCCGAGACATGCGCCAGATGCCGAACGCCACGGCCGCGAAGAGCCCGACGTCGAGGAACGCCCAGGCGTTCAAGCCGAGCACCGCCGTCCCGCTCATGGAAAGCAGAGTCGCCCCAAGGGTCACCGCGGCCACGATGCCGGCAGCCCCGACGCCGTGGTTCGCGGCCGCGCGGGCTCCTGCGGATGTCGAGACCTCTTGCCAGAGAAGGTTCTGCTTTGGCTTCTCGTCGCCCATTTCGTCCTCCGGAGTCGTCAATCGATCGTCGTTTGTCGGCGTTTGGCGCAGCCGGCCTGCCGGGTGACCGAGAGTCGATCGGCTGCGCCCGACTTGGCAACAATTTTCCGACGGCCCAGTCCTTCACGGACAGGGTTCGACCCGAGCCTGCTCCGGCGTCAGCTCAAGTAGACCACCAGCGTCTGGCCGATCTGTTCGTTGCGATACACCCGCAGGGGGCTGCTGGCCGGTCCCTGGGTGACGCTGCCGTCCAGCGAGAACATGGCCCCGTGGCAGCCGCAGCGCAGGTTGTGTCGCGCGCCCTGGAACTCGATGCGGCAGCCCCGGTGCGTACAGATGGCCGAGAGCGTGACGAAGGCGTCGGCCGTGTCCCGCATCACGATCACCGTATCGCCGCCGGGCACGTCGGCGTAGCCGCTGCCCCCGACCCGGTTCAGATCTGCGTTGGCCGGGTCGGTCAGATCGATGCACAGGTTGCCGGCGCAGTCGGCGGGGGGCTCGGCGTCCGGGCGGAGAACGGCGGCGTCGGGCTCGGCGGCCGCGGCGTCGGGCTCGGCCGCGGCGTCCGGGTCCGGCGCGACCGCGGCGTCGGGCTCGGGCAGGTC
>CAINDO010000567.1 GCA_903847385.1 uncultured Myxococcales bacterium | reverse complement strand
GCTGCGCCGCCGCCGCCCCCAGACGTGCCCACGGCCCCGCCCCCATTGCCGGACGCCGCGCCACCGCCGCCCCCGGACGCCGCCCCGCCCCCGCCGCTGCTGGGCTATGGCGAGCCCTGCGCCCGCGGCGGAGAGTGCCAGAGCGGCCTGTGTGTCGGTGATCCCATCAACGGCGGCGGCTTCTGCACGCAGGCCTGTGTCCGCGACAACGCCTGCCCGAACCTGGATGTGTGTCGCCCCGCCGGCGGCGGCGTGAGCGTGTGTTTCCGCAACGAGACCGGCCAGCCCTGCAACCTGCCCAACGACTGCACCGACGGCATCTGTCTCACGCCACCGGACGGCCTGCCGTGGGCCAACGTTCAGAACGTGTGCATCAACCGCTGTGATGCCGACAGCAAGTGCCCCTCGGGGTACACCTGCGAGAACATCCAGACCAACCTGGGTGTGGTGCGCGCTTGCAATGTGAACGTGCGCCGCCTGGACACGTGCCCGGGTGGCATCATCAACACCTGCCTGAACAGCGGCACCTGTGTCATCCCGCCGGGGCGGCAGGCCATCGACATCTATCAGTGCATCGGCACGCAGGACCAGCCCGATGGCTACTGCTCGTGCAGTTGCCGCAACGTGACGGACTGCCCGGCCGGCTTCGGCTGCTATCGGGAGCCGGGTTTCGTCCTCAGCGGCGACGCCGTGCGCCCGGGGCTGTGCCTGGCCTTCGCCGGCTACCGCTGCCCCGTGGGGGCCTCGAACCCCAACAATCCCGCCGCCGAGCAATGCCCGTCGTTCACGTGTGTCACGCCGGACAGCGGCGCCTTCGACGCCTACTGCAGCTCACCGTGCCTCGCGGACACGGACTGCCCCGCCGAGTACATCTGCGACGAGGCGCTCGGCGGGTGTGTCGCGGCGCAGTGAGCAACCGGCCGGGCCGGCCTACTTGCCGGCTTTGATTTCCGAGAGAAGGCGCTCCGCGCCGTAGACGACGTCCAGCGCGTACAGCAGCGCGCGGGAGTCCACGGCCACGGCCCGGTTCAGCGCCGGATCGAAGCCGTAGTCACCGCCGAGCGACTGGATGTTGCCATCGAAGATGAGGCCGACGATCTGGGCGTCGCGGTTGATCACGGGCGAGCCGGAGTTGCCGCCGACGATGTCGTTCGAGGTCACGAAGTCGAAGGGCAGGTTCAGGTCCAGCCGCGACTTCTTGGCCAGCCACGAGGGCGGCAGGGCGAAGGGATCCGCCCCGGTGTGCCGGTCGAAGGCCCCGCTCAGCAGGGTGTACGGGGAGACCTTCTGCCCGTTCTCCTCGTAGCCCTGGACGCTGCCGTAGCTCACGCGGGGGGTGAAGGTCGCGTCCGGGTAGACCGACGTGCCGAGCTTCTCGAAGCGCACCTTGGCGATGAGCTCGTGGTTCTTGCCCACCACGGACTCGACCTCGTCCTCCATGCGCTTGCGCACGGCGCGGGCCTCGGTGTCCGCTTTGCGGGCCAGCTCGATCAGGGGATCGTTGCTCGCGGCGATGGCCGCGGCGCCGCCGGCGAGCAGCTTCTCGCGGACCTTGGGATCGGCCAGCTTGGAGCCCTTGATGACCCGGGCGGCGAGCTGCGCCGGCGACTCGTTGCCGAGCACGGCCTTGATGAAGGGGTCGTCCGCGCCGAGGAGCTCGCGCATCTTGCCGAGCGACCATGAGAGCCGGAAGATCTCGAACTCGGCGTAGACTGGGGCGTTGCCCAGCAGGTACTGCTTGGTGCCGGCCCACTCGCCCTCGGTGTATTCGCGCAGGCGCTTCTCGTTGGGCTTGGGCAGCTCCTCGGCCGCGCGGAGCAGCAGCCGTGCGTGGCCGAACAGATCCGAGCGGAAGCCGCGCCCCGTCTCGATGAGATAGTTTCGCAGGTAGAGCTGCGCCCAGGTGCGCTGCGCCCCGGCGATGGCCTCCCAGGCGCCGCCGTACATGGCCTGCCGGCCCTTGTCCGCCGCCACGTGGTCGCGCAGGAGCTTCTCCTCGGCGCGTTTGGTGGAGAGCACGTTCGGGTCCAGCAGGGCGTCCAGCTCGCCGCGGAACGCCTTGTAGCTGTTCTCGATGCCGAACAGCTCGCCCCGGGAGTGTCGCGCCTGCTCTTTGCCCCGCTGCGCGTAGGCCAACAGACCGCCGCGCAGCTCCGAGAGATACAGCAGGCGGGGGATCAGACCGAAGTCGCGCCACGTCTCGATCTCGGCGAGTGTCCACAGGCGGTTGGTGCTGCCCGGGTTGCCGGCCGTGAAGGTCAGCTCGCCGTTCTTGGTGCCCGCCGGCGACCAGGCGAAGTGATTCGCCTTCGTATCCAGGGGTTTGCCGTCCTTGTAGACCCGCAGAAACGAGGCGTCGAGGTCGTAGCGCGGGAACTCGAAGTTGTCCGGGTCGCCGCCGAAGAACGCGATGCGGAACTCCGGCGCGAACACCAGGCGGACGTCCTCGTAGCGGCGGTACGTGTAGAGATCGTAGACGCCGCCGTTGTAGAGCGACACGACCTCGCAGCGCAGGTCCGGCGCGGTCTGGCAGGCCTTCTCGATCTGGGCGATCTCCGACTTGAGCGCCTCGCCGCCGTCCTTGTCGCTCTTGCCGGTGCGGACGCCCTGCACGCGGGCGGTGACATCGGCGATCTCGACCAGAACGTTCACGGCCTGGGTCGGGCAGCGCTTCTCGTCCGCGGGCGTCTTGGCGTAGAAGCCATCGCTCATGTAATCGCGCTTGGGTGTCGAGAGCTCGTCGATGCACTCCTCGGCGCAGTGATGGTTGGTCATCACCAGGCCGTTCTCGGAGACGAAGCTGCCCGAGCAGCCGCCCTCGAGGCGCAGCGAAGACAGCCGCACGTGGTCGAGCCACTTCTGGTCCGGCGTGAAGCCGTAGGCCTTGCCGACCTTCTCCGCGGGGAATCGGTTGAAGGTCCACATGCCCTCGTCTGCGCGGGCGGTGACGGCCGTCAGCGGGCCGTGCGACAGACAGGCGGCGCCGAGGGCGATGGGGCCGAGGACGGTGAGCGGGCGCTTCTTCAAGGGCGGGTCTCCGGGGCAGAAAGTGCGCCGCGGAGGCTACGGGGTCGCTCAGGCCTTGTCGAGGGGCGTCGATGCGCGTCGGCGGCGTCGTGCGGCGCCCAGGAGCGCGAGGGCCCAGAGCGCGCCGACACTGCCGGGCGACTGTCGGCAGCCGCCGTCGTAGTGCAGGCTGCGCACGCCGGGTGACGCGCTCGTGAGCCGCACGGGGGGCGCGCTGCCCAGGGTGCCACCGGCGCCCGGGATGCCCTCGCCGCCACCGGCGCCGGGATCCGAGGGTCGCCCGCCGAGCGGGTCGTCGTCCGGGGGGGGCTCGAAGGGATCAGCGGCGTCGGGCGTGCCCGGCCCGGGGGGCACGAAGGCATCGTCGCGGCCACCGACGATGGCATCCTTCACCGCCATGTCCGGGCCGGGGGGCGGCGGCGGGGTGGCGGCGTCCGGGTCCGGCGGGGGCGGCGCGGCGGCGTCCGGGTCCGGCGGGG
>CAINDO010000566.1 GCA_903847385.1 uncultured Myxococcales bacterium | reverse complement strand
GGCCGGCGTCCGCGCGGGGCGTGCCGCCGGCGCCGGAGTCCTGGAGCATCACGATCTCGCCGTCGCGCTGCTCGCCGGGATCACCGCCCGCGCCACCGCCGCCTGCGCCGCCGCCGGCGTCGGCCCCACAGCCGCTGGCCACGACGGCGAGGGCGCAGATCGCCGTCCCCGCCACTCCCTTGAAATGGTTCCGCTTCCGCATGCTGGTACTCCCCTGATTGCGAACCCCCAACGTCGGGTGTCCCGCCGGGGCAGGTCAAGCGTGAATCACGGAGAAACCGTCGGGGGCGCGCCCGCCGGGGCCGGGGTGGGGGCCAGATCCTCCGCCAGCAGAGACGACCGGGGTTTGGCCGGGGGCACCCCGCCGAAGCGGCCCTTCCACGCGACGTCGACATTGCCGATGGCGGCGTCGCCGTAAGCCGTGTCCAGCGAGAAGCGCGGCGTGAGCTGATACTCCACGCGCAGTTCGCGCAGGTTGTCCGTGGGCGGCGCGTTGTGGTGGTAGACCGTCTCCAGGTACAGCTCGCGGGTGATCTGCCGGCCCACCGTCAGGATGGGCTGGTCCACCGCGTCGCCGAAACCCAGCCCCAGCTTGTCCACGCCGATGCGGTCGTACAGTTGCCGCTCCAGCGAGGGGTTGTGGAACCGGTCCACGAGCTGCGCGGCCTCGCGCCGCACGTCGCCATTGGAGTCGTCCAGCGCGTTGGCGCGGCCGGTCACGAGCAGCGTCAGGATCTGGTACTCGGCCAGGGGCGGGTTGGAGCGCAGCACGAGCTGAGGCTGCCGCGCCGGCCCGCGCACGCCCACGGTCACGTCCGTGTCCACCACGTAGCCGTTGGCCAGCAGGCTCAGCACGGGCTCCAGGGGCACGGCTTGCGGGGCCTTCTCCGGGTCGATCAGGTTGGCCTCGCCGGCCCCGCCCGCGCGGGCGTCCACGGCCTCGCGACTGCTCAGATCCCCGGCCTGGAGCGTAAAACGGCCCTGTCGGAGCGTAAAAGGGTTCTCGAAGAGCACGAAGTGCCCGTCCAGAACGTCGAAGCCGCCGTCGACGCGCACCTGCTCCGCATCGCGGTTCATCACCATCTCGCCGGTCAGGCGCAGGGCGGTGTCCTCGCCCGATATGGAGACGGGCGTGAGCAGCTTCACGGTCAGGCCCAGGTGGCCCTCGCCCGCCAGGAAGCTGTCCGGCGGCCGCACGCGCGCCAGCCAGTCGCGGTTGCGCACGCCGGGGTTGCGCGGGATCGCCCGGGCCGGCGGCAGCGACTCGCGGCTGGTCATGAGGCGCGTGTCCGCGATCTCGAAGAGCGTGTCGAGCCGCCCGGGGCCGGCGGTCCAGCGTGTGTTCATCCGCCCGGTGAGCAGGCCGATGGGGACCTCCGGCTGCACGAAGGGCACGGCCTCGGCGTTCAGCGCGCCGGTGGCCTCCAGCGTCCAGTCGGCCCACACGTCGCGGGTCGGCGTCGCGCCGGCGGGGGTGGTGTGCCACTGCGCCTGCGCGCTGCCGGTCAGCCGCCCACCCGCGCCGGCCTGGGCGGAGAAGGCCTCGATCCGGGCGGTCTCGCCCTCGACGACCACGGTCGCCTGAATCTCCGACAGCCGCAGCATCAGCGACTCGATCGAGGTCGCCACGCGGTCGAGCACGACCTTGCCGCGCACGTCCGGCGTGCCGAGCGTGCCGGCCAGCACGAGGTCCGCGTCCACGCGACCCTTCGGCGCGTAGAGCACCTCGGGCAGGTAGGGCGCGAGCGTGTCCAGCGGCACGGCGGCGACCAGGTGGCCCTTCAGGGGCGCTGTGGCGGGCACGGCGCCGCCCCGCACGATCTCCGGCAAAAGCGCCCGCGCCTCGACGCCGGCCTCCAGCGCGTCGCGCCCCAACCGCAGCGTGAAGGCCTGCCGCTTCGGCTCCAGGCGGCCCGTGGCGGTCACGCGCAGTGGGGGCCGCGCGCCGTCCCGCAGCGTGCCGCGGGCCACCACGTCGGCGAAGAACCGGTCCAGGGGGCCGGCGGCGCTTGCGTCCAGGTCCACGGTGAAGTCCGCGGCGGCCGGCGCGCGCCAGAAGGGCCGCAGTCGCGCCGGCGTGAGGCCGCGTCCGGTCAGCGTGACCTGGTGCGGCTCGCCCTCGCGCCAGCCGAAGGCCAGCGTGCGCGGGTCCAGGTTCACGGGCACGTCCGCGGTCAGCGTCAGGTACGGGGCCGCGTCCGGGCCGAGTCGGGCGTCCAGCGTGGTCCGCGACCCGGCGAGGCCGAGGTCCACGCGCGCGGGCCCGACGATCGCACCCCGCCACCGCAGGCTCGTTTTGTCGTCCTTCGCGTCGGGGTCGTCGGCCTTCGCGGCCTTGCCGAGAGTCCCCGCGGCCGAGGCCAGCACGACGTGCCCCGTCGGCGCGCCCGCGGCGCCGCTCAGGTCCAGCGTGAGATCCCCCCGGCCCGCCAGGGGCAGGGCGGGGAACCAGCGCCCGAGCACCCCCGTGTCCAGGCCGACGGCCGTCAGGTGCAGCTCGCCGGGGGCGTTCCAGTCCAGCGTCGGCGCGGTCGGATCCGCACCGGAGGACTGCGTCGCCAGGGGCAGCGTGCCGCGCGCCTCCAGGTGGGTCACCGGGCCGCCCTCCGCGGTCAACCGGAAGGTCACGCCGCGCCCGCCCAGCGGCAGCCGCAGCTCCGCCTGCACCTTGGTCGGCGGCAGCCCCAGCACGGACACGGCCTCGCCGCGCAGCGTCGTCACCACGGTCGGCGCGCCCAGGCCGCCCTCCAGGTGGACCTCGCGCAGCACGTCGCCCTCGAAGTACGAGGCGCCCTGCGTCTGAGCCTGCGCACCACCTGCGAAGCTCAGCGACAGCCCCGCGAGGCACAAAATCCGGGTCGTGGCGCTCAAAATGCCTCCCCCAGACCGAAGTGGGCCGCCCAGGTCGGCTCGTCCGGGTACTGGCCCGGGGCGTTGAGCCGGAAGCCGACGTCCAGCCGCACGAGCCCGAGCGGCGTGTCCACGCGCAGGCCCGGGCCGGCGCTGTAGTTCCAGTCGCCGAACACGTACTGCGCCTCGCCGGGCTGCACGTCGCCCAGATCGGCAAAGGCCACCAGCCACACGGGCCCGGCCACGCGCGCCATGGCCTGCACCATCGCCAGCACGCTCGTCAGGCCGCCGATCGGGATGTCGTCCAGCTTGGGCGACAGCCGCCGCTGCCCCCAGCCGCGGGCCATGTCGGCGCCGCCCAGGTACAGCTTGCGGTCGAAGGGCACGGCCGGCTCGTCGCCGTACAGGAAGATCATGCCCGTCTCGGCCTTGGCGGCGAACTTCAACCGCTCGAAGGGCCGCCACCAGGCCCGCGAGTTCGCCACGACCTTGTGATGGTCGAAGTCGCCCTGCAGCACGCCGCCGGCCACGTCGTAGGTCAGGCCGACGGACACGCCGTTCTCCGGCGCGAGCAGGTTGTCCGTGAAGAAGGCGTCCGCCTGGAACTCCAGGTAGCTCAGGAAGTACGGGTCGCGGAAGTCACGCCCGAGCAGCGAGTCCTCGGCGTCCAGCGTGGGGTCCACGTTGAAGAACTCGACGTAGCGGACGTTCTGGCTCAGCGCGAGTTTGTACTGCCCGGCGAACCACCGCGACACGCCCAGCCGGCCCGTGGGCGACCAGAACTGGTAGCCCTCTTCGATGTTCACCTCGAAGGCCGGTGTCAGCGACCAGGTCAGGTAGGGCTCGAGCAGGCCCTTGCGCGAGAACGCCGGAGCGATCTCCAGCATCGGCCCGTGGGCGTTGGGGTCGAAGGGGTCGGGGAGCTCGGCCCAGCCGCCGTGCACCGTCAGATCGAGGCGCGTGAGGTCGCCGAAGAGGTTCGTGTGGGTGTAGTCGACGGCGGCGCGCTCCTCCCACCGATTGGCCTCGAACGTGAAGCCGGCGCCGATGCGGAGTGTTTGCGGGTGGGCCTCGGCCACCTGCACGATCAGGTCGACCTTGCCGTTCTCCACGCGGTCGGCGGGCTTCACCGTGACCCAGCGGAACACGTCCATGCCGGACATGGCGCGCTCGACGCGGTCCTCGACGCCCGGCGTGTCCAGCATGCCGAGCGCGAAGTCCGTCTCGCGGAAGCAGCGCTCCTGCGGCACGTCCACCAGGCCCTCGAAGCGCAGCGACCCCACGACCGCCCGCGGCCCCGCAGTCACGCGCAGCCGCACCTCGGCGCGGTGGGCGTCCTCATACACCTCGGCCTCGGTCGTGACCCGCGCCAGGGGGTGCCCCAGACCGCGCAGCGCCTGCCGCAGGCTGCCCACGGAGTCGTTCAGCGCGCCGACGTCGAACCCGCCCTCGGGCTTCAGCGCCGCGGCGCCCTCGACGACCTTGCGCTCGTCCGGGCTCACCTCGGCGGCGTCCTGCCAGTCGAAGGTCAGGGACTGCACCCGCACGCGCTCGCCCTCCTCGACGCGAATCGTCAGGTCGACCTCGTCGTCGCCGTCCGGGTGCACGTCGATGCCGAGCACCCGCGCCTCGGGGTAGCCCGCCGAGCGGTACAGCGCCTCGATGCGGCGCATGTTCATCGGCAGCCAGGCCTCGTCGAAGGGGAACTCGGCGCTGAAGGGCACCCACGAGTCCTCGCCCAGGTGCAGGTGGCCGAGCAGGGCGTCGTGCGAGAAGTGGCGCACGCCCACGAGCTCGATCTCGTCGATCATCACCGTCGGCGCGATGCGGCGCGTCTCGGCGCCGCCGCAGGCGGTCACGGCGAGGGCGAGCGGCACCAGCGCGGCGGTGCGGAGGGGTCGTCGGGGTCGGGAGGCGGCCACGGTGCGCGTATAACACGACGCCCGAGTCCGGCGAAGCCGCCCGCGCATCTCGACGCCGGCGCCGCGCCCGGCGTATATGTGCCGCGTGTTCTCCCCCCGACATCGCCCGCGAACCCTCTTCCCGGTCCTCGCCGGGGCGCTCACCACGCTCATGCTCACGCCCGACGCGCGCGCCGCGGGCCCGGACGCCCAGCGCCTGCGCCTGATGCCCGGCCTGGACGAGCACGGCCTGACGACCCCCTCGGCCCGCCCGGCCTTCGACCGGCCCTTCTCGGTCGGGCTGGTGTTCGACCACGCGGACGACCCGGTGATCGTGCGCGGCGGCGGCCTGCCCGACGACGCCGTGGTCGACTCGCAGTCCACGCTGCGCCTGCTGCTCTCGGGCTACGTGCTGCCCCGCTGGCACGTGGGCCTCGAGGCGCCGTTCATCGTGCACCAGGGCGGGCACGCGCCGGACGGCCTCGACACCGTCGACTCCGGCGGCGCCGGCGGCGTGGGCGCGGGCGATCTCCGCGTGGTCACGGGCGTCACGCTGTTCACGACCGAAACACGCGAGGCACCCCGGGGCGTGTCGCTGGGCCTGCAGGGCGAGCTGTACCTGCCCACGGGGGACGCCGCGCAGTACCAGGGCGAGGGCTGGCGCGGCGAGGGGCGGCTCGTCGGCGATCTGGCCGTGACGAACACGCTCTCCTTCGGGGCCGCCGCCGGCTACCGTCTGCGCGAGCACGACCGCCTGGCCAACCTGCAGGCCAACGACGAGGTCACCTACGCCGCCGCCGCCCACATCGGGCTGGGGCAGCGGTTCGAGCTCGTGCCCGAGGCCAACGGCGCCGTGGGTGTGCTCGGCGACTCGCCGGACACCGAGGAGGTCCCGCTCGAGGCCCTGCTCGGCCTGCGCTTCTTCGCCTCGCCGCACTTCACGCTCCACGCCGCCGGCGGCGCGGGCATCGTCGGCGGCTTCGGCGTGCCGGCCTGGCGCGGTCTGTTCGGCGTGACCTGGCGCGTCGGCGACACGGCGGACGCGCGCCACCGCTTCGCGGCCGCGGCGGCGCCCGTGGACCGCTGCCCCGAGGCCCCCGAGGATCTGGACGGCTTCGAGGACGACGACGGCTGCCCCGACCTGGACGACGACCGCGACGGCGTGGCCGACGCGACCGACGACTGCCGCCTGGGGCCCGAGGATCGCGACGGCTTCGAGGACGACGACGGCTGTGCCGATCCCGACGACGACCGGGACGGTTTCCTCGACGCCGCCGACACCTGCCCCCGCGAGCCCGAGGACCACGATGGCGTCGACGACGCCGACGGGTGCCCCGAGCCCGACGACGACCACGACGCCGTCGCCGACCGCACGGACGTGTGCCCCGCCGCCGCCGAGGTGGTCAACGGCTACCGCGACGCCGACGGCTGCCCGGACGAGAAGCCCCTGGAGATCGACTGCAAGGGCTTCGAGTTCGGCGGCGACGTGCTGTTCGAGTCCGGCAAGGCCACGCTGCTCGCGCGGTCGCTGCCCCTGCTCGACCGCATCGCGCGGCGCATGATCGAGATGCCCGAGCTGCGGCGCATCCGCCTCGAGGGCCACACGGACGCCCAGGGCGCCGCCGACCTGAACCTGGATCTCAGCCAGCGCCGCGTGGACGAGGTCCGCCGCCACCTGGTCGAAAGCGGCGTGGCCGCCGACCGCATCGAGGCGCTCGGCCGCGGCGAGACGCAGCCCGTGGCCACCAACGCCACGCCCGACGGCCGCGCGCGCAATCGCCGGGTGGTGTTCGTGGTGGTCGACCGCGAGGGGTGTGTGCAGCGCGAGCGGTGAGTGGGCGGCCGGGGCGAAGTGCAGGCTCACCCCAGGATCCGCGCGCCGGGGAGCGTCGCCGCAACCTTTGCCAGGGCCCCGTGCCCTTCCCGGGTGACGACCAGCGTCTGCCCCGGAAGACTCACCTGCGCGTGGACGCGCCGCACCACCTCGTCGGGTCGGGGTGGCAGGCGAAACGTCTGCAGCTTCGGATCCACGACCAGCAGAAACCAGGGGACGTCCGGGCGGTGTTGCACGTGAATCTCGGCGAGGACGGCGCGGGAAACCCCGGCCGCGGCCAACTCCCGCGCCATCCAGCCGACCTCCGACGCGGTGCAGCCGTGGGGCCGCAGGCGGTCCGGGGCCGGCCTACCCGCTCGCTCCGCGCGGGCCGGACCGTCCAGGTCGACGGCCACGGACGATGCGCTCAGTCGCTCGGGCCGACTCGGCGACCGCCCTTCGGCCTCGCGCGCGGCGGCCTTGCGGCGCAGCCATTCGTGCGCCTCGTCCACGCGCGCCTGGCCGAAGAGAAAGGACGCGGCGAGCTCGCACGCGGGCTCCACGGCCGACGGTTCGGCCGCACAGAGCGCCGTCAGGTGGGAGAGTCCGGACGCGTCGCCCCGCTGAAGGAGGCGCAGGCCGGCCAGGTAGCGCGCCCCGGCGTGCCCCTCGTGGGCCAAAGCCTCGGTCAGGGGCCAGGAGGCCTCGGGGCCCTCCAGATTGTCCAGGACGCGGGAGAGCTCGAAGCGTTCATCCGCGCTCGGTGAAGGCAGCCCCTCGAGTCGCCGCCGGGCCTCGCCCATCGCGACCGCGGCCTGCCGCGCCCGCGACCAGTCGATCTGCGCACTGGCCTGCCACTGCAGGTCCAGCGTGGCCTGCAGCGCGTCCGCATGGGCTCCCAGCCAGGCCGTCGCGGCGGTCGTCGCCACGGGCGTTGCGATTGCCGGGCGCGCGGTTACGGAGACACCCATGCCTCGCAGGCGGTCCCGCAGGGCCGGGTGGGTGTCGGCCGCGTCCGTGTCCCGATACCAGGCCGCGTTGAGGGCCCGTTCCACCGCCGCCGGCGTCGCGGGCTGGGCCAGGCGCGAGACGAGACCGGAGATCACCCCCATCGGGGGCTTCGCCTCCGAGGCGGCACGGCGCCAGATGGCCTCCAGGTACCCCTCGGCCTGATCCGGGAACGACGCGTTGAGCCGCACGAGGGCTCGCGCCGCCGTGTCAGCGCCCGAAATGCGCACCGAGGCGGCGTCGGCCTCGTATTCCTGGGCCCGCGCCAGGACGAAGGTTCGGGCCAGGAACCTGGGCATATAGCCATTCAGGAAATGTCCTACGAAATCCAGGCCGCTTCGGCCCTGCACCGCCCCGGCGAGGCGCATCCACGAGGCACGCACGCGGTAGATGCGGGCCCCGAACCGGCCGTGCGCACCCGCGGCGTGGCCGAGCTCGTGGGCGATGATGGCCGAGACCTCGGTCGCGTCGAAGGTGCGCAGGAGGGGCAGGCCCAGCACCAGGATGTTCTCGTACCACCCGAAGTAGCCCAGCCGCGGGCGTTGCAACATGGCCGCGTTCAGCTCGCCCGTCAGCACCACGCGGTGGAGGGGCGGCGCGCCGAGCGCGGTGCGGATCGACTCCACGGCCGCGAGGAGTGCCGGTGCGTCCCGCTCGGTCACAGTCACCCCCGAGGGCGGGTCGAACCGCACGAAAGTCGACCGGACGGCCGTGGCGGCCAGCGTCAACGCCGGGATGCCCACGAGCGCCGCCAGCTTCACCGTGCCCGGGTCGGGCGCATGGACGAGCAGCGCCGTCAGCAGCACGACGAGCGCCGAGGCGCCCGCGAACATCAGGAACAGGGCCAGGTAACCCCACACGACGAGCCCGGTGACCCCACGGCGGTAGGTCTTGGGGTCTCGCCGCTCGAGCTCGGTGAGACGACGGACTTCGGCTTCGAAGGTGGTGCGATTCATGGCACCGGGACTGTACTGCGAATCCGATGGACTCTTTCCGCGACTACTCCCAGCCCCAGGACTGCACGATGTCACCGGGCAGCAGCATGGAAGACTGCCCCGTCGACTCATCGTAGATCTCGAGCGATGTCGTCAGAAAGCCGCCGGCGGCCCGCACCTGACTGGCCTCGGCCCACAGTCGACGCCGGATCCCCTCGACCATGGCACCGGCCGCGAACTCGATCGAGACGGTCTCCCCCGGGGCGACCTCGCCGTCGTGTGTCACGAGCGGGGCGCCGTTGCCGCTGACCAGCGCCAGGTGGACGTTGCAGGGCCCGGGGGGCAGGCCCGTGTCGCCCGGGGGCGCGATGCAGGTGGCGTTCAGTCGGGCCACCTGGCGGCTGATCAGCCCCACGGTCCCGAAGCGGTGGCCGCCATCGGCTTCGGGCGTGTCGTGCATGGGGCGGACCTGGCCGGCGTCGGCCACCGCGGTGCGGCCCGTTCGCGTGTCGAAGACCTCGACGGAGGGGATGACCCGCGGGGCGCGGCCGTTCGCGTCGGGAAAGGCGACGATCTCGGCCCGCAGCGCCGCGCGTTCGCCCGGGCGCAGGTCCCGGGTCTGATAGTCCAGGAGGGTGTCGCGGCCGGGCACGTGCTCGAGCTGGGTGGTGGCCAGCACGCCCCCCCGGGCGTCCAGGAATCGCAGCGTGAGGCGGCAGGGACCGGGGGGCAGCTCGGCGCGGCCGTCGTCGGCCTCGACGAAGTAGGCATGCAAGCGGGCGGTCTGTCCGTCCGTCACGCTCACGGCCGCCGAGTGATACCGGAGAGGATCGATCTGGGCCCGGGCGGCGCCCGGTGCGCCCAGGACGAGCGCCAGGCCGAGCGCGGGCAACAGCGTCGCACGCAGAAACCGAGACAGAGACATGGACACGAATCGAGACACGGATTCCTCCCGAGTTGGAGACACGCCCCGGCGGTGACGTCGCGCCCATCGCGGCGACGCCTCCGGGGTCACGGCCTCGCCGGTCCGCGTCGAAGTGCGCGGCGGCGGGCTCTGCAAGGGGGGATTGCCGGCACGTCGGGGAATCCGTCAGGGAAAAGCGCCGGGGGCCGCTCTTTCCAGGGGGCCCCCGGGCCGCCCGCGGCGAAGTCCGCGGCGAGTTGCGGTATCGTCCGCGCTCGGTCTTCCACGAAGGTGTCCCATGCGGCTCACTCGGCCGGCACGGGCCACTATGTCGCCTACCGTAAGCTATGCTCCAGCCGTGCGGCGCCCGCGCGCGGCCGGCGCCTGCTGCCGGCCGGGCACTTTCGCCGCTACGCCGTGGCCACGCGCATGCCCCGCGGTCTGTTGCGGCGCCTGCCGCCCGGGCTCTGCCGCGCCACCGCCTGGCCCGGGGTCTATGATCTCATGCTGGGTCTGTCGCCGCTCCGCCTGATCGTCATCGCCGCCCTGGCCGAACACCCGCGCAATGCCACCTGGGAGGTGTTCGCTGGCGAACTGGAGCGTAGCCGCTTCGGGCTCGCCCACTTCCAGCCCCGCACCGCGCTCGGCCACTTGCTGCAACACCATCTGACCACCGCCTACCACCGGGAGGGACCGGACATGGCCTACACTGTCGACGACTTCATGAACGACACCTACGACCTGATCATCCGCGACCTGGCGACCCTCACGCCCGAACAGCGCCAGTCGATCATGGAGCGCATGGATGTCGAGGACCGCCTGCGCGGCCTGACCCCCGCGCAGCGCCAGTCATTCCTCGAACGCATGGATGTCGAAGAACGGCTGCACGGCCTGGCGGCCGAAGAGCGGCTGCGCGGGCTCGATCCCGAGGTGGTCCGGGCCTGGCTCCGGCGCGCGAACCACTGAGGCCCGGCCCCAGCGCCCTGCCGTCCCCCTGACATCCGTTGCGAGGCCCCGCTGACATGTCCCCCTTGCACTTGCGCGCCGGCGGCCGGGCCTGTCACGAGGACTGTATACTCTGCCCCGACGATTGCTGGGAATGGTGGCTGGCCATGTGTCCGGTGACTCACCCGCCCGCCCCACCCGCTGGCGCGCCGCTGCGGCCATGACCGTGACCACGCCCTGGCACCGCCTGCTCGGCATGGTCCTGACCACCGGGGTGCCGGAGTGGCACAACGGATGAGCTCACCGGACCAAGGGTAACGACCCAGCCGACGAAAAGAACCATCCCATGCCCGACACGCCCCCCGACGCCCTCTGCCCCGGCTGTTTCGCCGACAAGGGTGCCGC
>CAINDO010000565.1 GCA_903847385.1 uncultured Myxococcales bacterium | reverse complement strand
GGGCCTGCGTCGGCGGCTGCGTCGGCGGCTGCGTCGGCGCCTGCGATGGCGCCAGAGTCGGCGGCTGCGTCGGCGGCTGCGACGCGGGGACGGCGAGCGGACGGGGCTCGGCGACGGCGGCCGGCGAGGCCCCGAGGTCGGCGAGCCGCGCGATGCTCAGGACCACCACGGCCCCCGCCAGGGCGATCAGCGACCATCGCCCAAGGCCGGACCCCGCCGACGGGCCGGCCACCGGCGCCGGCGGTGCGGGCACCTCGACCGGGCCGGGGTGCGGGGAGACCTGCGGCGGGTCCGCGGGACCGGAGCGGCGCAGATCGGCCTCGCCGCCGGCGGTCAGGGTGTGATCCGGGGCCGTGGCCGGGGCCACGGACGGCTCGGCGGCGCTCGCCACGGCCCCGTCGGGCACCTGCGGGGGCGGCGTGCCGTTGGGCGCCGACGCCTCGTCGTTGGGGCCGCCGAGCACGACCCGCAGGGCGCGACGCATGGACGCCGCGTCGCCGTAGCGTTCGGCGGGCGCCTTGGCCAGCGCGCGCAGGAGGATCGGCCAGACCCCGGGCGGCGCGACGCCTTCGGGCAGCGGCGGCACGGCGGCGGAGATGTGGCGCATCTGGACCTCGAACCGCGTCTCGCCGGAGAACGGGGCCTCGCCGCTGAGCATCTCGTACAGCAGGCAACCGACGGCGTAGACGTCCGTCGCCGGGGAGACGTCGCCCCCGCGGATCTGTTCGGGGGCCATGTACCGCGCGGTGCCCGGCGTCTCCGACGAGGCCGTCAACGCGTCCCGCTCGTCCACGCCGAAGAGCTTGGCGATGCCGAAGTCGAGGACCTTCACGTGATCGATGCCCTCGGCGTCGAGCTCGGTCATCACGTTCGAGGGTTTGACGTCCCGGTGGACGATGCCCTGGCGGTGGGCCTCGTCGAGGGCCTCGAGCACCTGAGTCGCGACGAGGAGCGCGCGGGTGGGCGGGAGGCGCCCGAGGCGCTTCAGCTCGGCCTTCAGCGTGGCGCCGGGCACGAGCTCCATCACGATGTAGAGCAGGCCGTCCGGCTCCTCGCCCGAGTCGTGCAGCACGACTGTGCGCCGCCCGGAGAGGCGCGCGATGCTCTTGGCTTCGCGATGGAATCGCTGGCGGAGCGCCTCGTAGCCGGCGGACCCGGGCGCGGAGAGGACCTTGATCGCCACGTCGCGGCCGACGACGTCCTGCGTCGCCCGGTACACGGTGCCCATGCCGCCCGCGCCGATCTGGGGCCCGAGGGTGTAGCGGCCCGCGATGCGCCGGCCTTCGAGCTGGGGAGACGCGTCCTCCATCGGTCTACGCCGCGCCGCCGAACCGCTTTCGGTTCTTCTCCCGGGCACGGGCGGCCTCGACGGTGCGGTCCCGCGGGGGCGCGCTGGTGCTCAGGCCGTGCACGAGCAACGCGGTGACCTCGGCGATGCGCTCGACGGCCTCCTGGAACAGGGCCTCGTTGGCCTTGCTCGGGTGGGTCGCGCCGCTGACCTTGCGCACGTACTGGAGCGCGGCCGCGTGGATCTCGTCCTCGGTGGCGGGGGGCTCGAAGTTGAATAAAATCCGGATGTTGCGGCACATGATGGCCTCGAACGCCTCGCGGTTCCCTACTGCATCACGCGCAGGACGATGGGCCGCCGCGCCCCCGGGGGGCCCGTGTAACCGGAGACCACGACGGCGTCGTCGCCGTGCAGGGCGAGCCCCGTGGCCACGGTGTCGCCGGCGGGATCCAGGTTGAAGAACGCCCAGCCCGCGTCCCCGAACAGCGGGTCGGGGCTGCCGTCCGGCCGCAGCTTCAGCACCACGGCGAGGTCGTGCCCGCCCTGGCGCACGCTGCCCGCGACGAGCGCGGAGTCGTCCCCCAGCACGACGACGGCCCGGGCCGCGTCGCGGGCGTCCGGGCCACTGCCCGGGGCCTCGAGCAGGCGCACGCCGCCCTCGCCGAAGCTGGGCTCGAGCGCGCCGGTCAAATCCAGGCTGGCGATGGTCATGTCACGACGGCCATCGGGTCGCTGGCGCTCACCCACGGCCAGATACCCCAGCCGCCGCGTGGCCACCGCCAGCACGTGATCGGCGCCCGCCACGTTGCCCGGCGCGCTGAACGCGTTCGTGGAGACCTCCAGGCCGTCCGGATCGAAGCGGCTGACGGTCGCCGCGTCCGCCGTCCCCCGCTCGGCCTCGCCGACCAGGGCCACGGCGCCGTCCGGCCCCACGGCGACCGCGCGCACGCGGTGCTCCGCGTCCGCCCAGGGGGCGGCGATCGGACCTCCGCCAAAGGCCGGGTCGACCTGGCCGCCGGGCAGCACGCGGGCCGTGAACCCGCGGCGGCGGCCCATGGCGTCCACGGCGTCGACGGCCAGGTAGGCCTCGTCGACCAGGCCGGTGACGACACCGTGGGCCGCGCCGTGGACGCGCTCTTCCAGGCTCAGGGGCGAGCCGCCGTTGAAGGCGGGATCGGCGCGCCCGTCGGCCAGGCTGCGCAGCACGAAAGGCGCGTCCCCTGCCCGGCCGGTCACGTAGTAGGCCCCGCCGAAGCCGGCGCTCGAGATCGCCAGCGCCCGGCCCTGACCGAGCGCAGCGCCGTCGACGAGATACCCCGCCCCCCCGGCGAAGTCGGGGTCGAGGCCGCCCGCCACCGTGAAGCGGGCGACGAGAGACACCTCATTGGAGCCGCCGGGCGTCGCGCCGACCGCCACCACGGCGCCGCCGGGCAGGGCGATCAGGCCCGTGAACTCCCCGCCCCGGGCGTCCAGGCGCGCCTCGCCGGCCACCCCGAAGGCGGCGTCGAGCTCACCCCGGCAGGCGCGCATCGGGCCCCAGGGGCAGGCGTCGTCCACGTTGCACAGGCCGTCCTGGTCGGTGTCCTGGCAGGGCGGGAGCGCGTCCGGCGTGAGCACGAGCGCATCGGGCAAGGCCGCGTCGGGCAAGGCCGCGTCGGGCGTGAGCACCGCTGCATCCGGCGTGAGCACCGCTGCGTCGGGATTGGCCACGGCGGCGTCGGCTGTGACCACCGCGCCGTCCGTCGCCACGACCGCGCCGTCCGCCGCCACGACCGCGCCGTCGGTCACGCGCTCGGCGTCCCCGGGCGGCAGCGCGCGGTCGGACACGCGCTGGAAGTCCGCCAGCGTCACGGCGTCCGCGAGCGTCTGGGCGTCCCGGGTCGGGGGGTCCTCGGACCGGGCATCCGTCGCGCCCCCGGTGCCGCCCGTGCCGCCACCAATTGCCAGGTCCGTCGCGCCACCGGCCCCGGCGTCCTGCGGGTCACCCAGGGGGCCGCAGCCCGCCGCGCCGACCAGGGCCGCCAGCGTCGCCCAACCTGCCGCGTCTCGGATGCTCATGCTAGCCTCCCCTCGTGCACTTCACGCTTCGACCCGCGGGCGCCGACGATGCGGCGCTCCTGCGCACACTCTTCGACGCCGAGCGCGCGCCCGACTTCGCGCACCTCGACGCGCCCCTGCGGGCGACGCTCCTGGACATGCAGTACCGCGCGATGACGGCGGATCGCGCCGCCCGCTACCCGCAGGCCGAGGATCGAGTCATCGAGCTCGACGGCGCGCCGGTCGGGCGCCTGCTCGTCGACCGCTCGACGGACACCACGTTGCTGGTCGACGTGGCGCTCCTGCCCGCGGCGCGCGGTCGCGGCCTCGGTGGCGCGCTGTTGAACGCGCTGTGCGCCGAGGGTCGCCCCATCACGCTCAGCGTCGTGGCGGACAACCCGGCGCGCCGGCTGTACGTGCGGTCGGGCTTCGAGGCCGTGGATGCGGCGCCGCCCTACGTCCGCATGCGGTTCGTGCCGGGCGGTCACGCGGGCGACCCGTCCACCTGAATCGAGACCTGTCCGGCGGCGGACACCGACAGCCCGCGCACGTCCGCGTCCACCGCCAGCGTGCCCCGCAGGCGGCCGGCCGCGTCGACGCGGTGGACCGCCCGCCCGAGCGCGACGAGCAGACACGGCTCCGGGCCGCCCTGCTCGAAGGCCAGCGCCCGCGGCGCCTCGGACATGGCCAGCATCGTGGGCCGCGTGGCGCCGGGGGAGAGCCACAGCAGCCGGCGGGCGTTCAGCTCGGCCACGACCAGCGTGCCATCCGCGGCGACGGCGAGCGCGGTGGGGCCCGTGAGGCCGTCCGCCTCGGAGAGTCGCACGCCCAGGGGCCGCAGCGCCGCGTCGAACGCCAGCACGCGTCGCCGCGAGGTCTCCGCGACGAGCAGCTCGCCGGCGGCCGAGACCGCCACGGCCCGCGGGCCGAACAGGCCACCCACGCGGTCGCGCGGCGTGCCGTCGGCGTCGTAGCGCAGCAGTTCGCCGCTGCCGGTATTGGCCACGACGATCGTCCCGTCGGGCTGGACCGCCAGGCCGCGGGGCCGGTTCAGCGCGAAGGGCGCGGCGCCGAACCCCGTGTGGCTCCAGAGGACCACGCCGTCCCGCTCGCGGCTGAGGCGGTTGGCCTCGGGCGTGAGCTGCACCGTGCCGCCGGCCGGGTGTTCGACCGACAGCAAACCGCGGGCGAGCTCGGCCGGGGGGGCGGGGGCCGCGGTGACCGCAAAGGGCCCGGCCACGGCGACCTGCGCCGTGAGGCCCGCGGCCACGCCACCCACCGCACCGAGCACGGCACGACGCGTGGGCCGCGGCGTCCTGGAGTTCTGGTTCATGGCTAGGCCCGCACCGGAAAGATGCCCTCGAGGGCGATGATGTAGCTGCATACGAGGTACGGCGACAGGTTCGAGTGGGGCTGCCCGCCGCCGGCCGGGGTCGTCGCCGTGCCGCCCGGCGTCGCCTCGCCCGTCGTGTAGGTCGGCACCCGCGACCCCGCCGGCAGCGCCCCGGCGGGGGTGCTCGTGGCCGCGGGTTCACTGACCGCAGGCACCGCGTGGGTGTGACCGGGCAGCTCGGCCTCGGTCAGCGCGTGGGACTCCACGCCCCCGACCTCGCCCAGGACCCGCTGCGAGAGCCCTGGCCCGGCGCCCACCCCGATGGCCCAGCGGCCGCGGAGGTCCGGCAGGGCGAAGGTCACCTGCCCGTCGCCGCCGTAGGTCGTGCCGATGATGGTGAACAGGGCCTCGTTCTGGGCGATGGGGAGCAACTGCCCGTCGCAGAGCGCCCAGCCGAGCGGGGCGAAGTTCCCCGCGAAGACCCGGATCTCTCCGAGGTATGGGTCGGCCATCGTCAGTTCCTCGCCGGAAAGATGCCCTCGAGGGCGATCATGTACTGGAGCGCCAGGAACGGCGGCATGTTCGGGTGCGGCTGGCCACGCCCGGCCGGGCCGAGCGCGTTGGGCGCCAGGGCGGTGTCCGGCGGCCCGGCGCCGTAGGTCGGCTCGTTGGCCACGGCGAGCGGGCCCGCCGCCGGTGAGCGCGCGTCGGCCGGCGCGCCCGACACGACGAGGGTATGCGTATGCGGCGGGATCTGGGTCGACAGGAGCGTCGTGGTCTCGGTGCCGAACTGCGCACCCTGGGGGGCATCCGTGAGGCCCGGCCCCGGGCCGAAGGCGACCGCCGCCCGACCGCGCAGGTCCGGCAGGCCGAAGGTTTGACGACCGTCGCCGCCGTAGAGCGTGCCCAGGATCGAGAAGAGGGCCTGGTTCTGCACGATCTGCATCAAGCGTCCGTCGCAGGGCGCCCAGCCGCGCGGGACGAACCCGGCCGAAAACAGACGGATCTCACCGAGGAAGGGTTCGGCCACGTCAGCCTCGCGCGGGGAAGACGCCCTGGAGGGCGATGATGTAGTTCAGGACCAGCGTGGGCGGCAGGTTGTCGTGGGGGAGCCCCTGGCCCGTGGGCGAGACCTGACCGCCCGCCGCCCCGGCCCCACCGGCCGCGGTCTGGGTGATGTCCGCCTCGGCCTCGGCCAGCAGCGCGCCGGACGGCGAGGTCGTGGTCGCCAGCGCGCGCGTCACCCCGAGCGTGTGCTGGTGCGGCGGCAGCTCGGCCGGCAGGAGCGTGATCGTCTCGTCGCCGGAGCGCTCGCCCATGCTCCGGGGCGTGAGCCCGGGGCCCTGCCCTTGATGAATGGGCACGCGCCCGCGAAGGTCCGGCAAGCCGAAGCTCTGGCGTCCGTCGCCACCGTAGGTCGTGCCCAGGATCGAAAAGACGGCCTGGTACTGTTGGATCGGCAGCAACTGCCCGTGGCAGAGCGCCCAGCCGCGCGGCGCGTAGTTGCCGGCGAACAGCCTGATCTCACCGATGAACGGATCCACGGGCGATCTCCTGGGCGGGGCGCGCACGCCCCTCGCGAAGTGCAGAACAAACGAGAGAGCAAACGGGGGAGAGTGCAGACAATCGACCGGCGGGCGCCCGCTGGCAACACAATACGCGCGCCGCGCTAGCGCCCCGCGGGCAAACCGCCCATCCGCCGGCGCTCGACCGCGGCCTGGCGCCGCTCTTGGGCCTGCGCCGCCCACGTGAACGCCGGCGCCGGGGGCGCGAACCGCGGGTTGACGGGCGGGTCCACGGGCATCTCCTCCGCGCGCCGGAACACGAAGCTCCGGTTGCGGATGTATTCGTACGTGCCCGCCTCGTCCGCGACGAAGGTCAGGTCGAAGTCCTGGCCGGCGGCGGTGAGCAGGTAGACGTCCGTGTAGCCGGTGTAGGCGAGCTGCGGGGTGTAGGTGAAGCCCAGGCGCACCGAGGCGGGCAGGGAGACCGTCAGCACCCCGGCCACGTCCGTGACGATCACGTCGCCGAGCTGCCGATCGGAGTAGGTGCCCACGAGCCGCGCGTGGTCCGTCTCCACGGTCGAGGGCATGGGGGGCGGCGAGCCCTCGGCGGGGAGCAGCCCCGTGGCCTGGAGCACGGCGGCACCCGTGGCGGTGAAGTCGTCCCCGTAGCCATTGCTCAGAATGGAGAGCGACAGATCCAGCTCGGGCAGCACCCAGGTCAGCGAGGTCTGCGACAGTGTGTTGCCGCCGTGGGACCACAAGGGCTGGCCGTAGTAGGTCTGACCGACGTTGAAACCGTCGTAGATCATCCAGCCATAGCCGTAGCCCTGGAACGGCACGGCCGGATAGAGCGGCACCTGCTTCTCGGTGGTCTGCGCGCGCAGGTCGTCGGGCAGCACGGCCGGGTCGCCGTGCAGGAAAAACGCGCCGAACCGCGCCATGTCCGAGGCCGTGGACCACACCAGCCCCGCCGGTCGCAGGAAGCCGTTGTCCACCGTGTGCGCGATGTCCACGGGCCCGGGGTCGCTGGCGGACATCCCGTCGGCCGAGACGATGACACCGGTGCCCGTGGCGTAGTTGCCCGTCGCCACGGCGGCCGCGCGCCGGGCGAAGGTGTGTTCCATGCCCAGGGGCGCGAACAGATCCTGCTCGGCGAGGTCGGGCCACGGCCGCCCGGCGGCGACCTCGGTCATGTAGCCCGCGAGGGAGAAGTTGGGGTTGCTGTAGTTCCAGAACGCGCCCGGGTCGGACATGGCCCAGACGTTCTCGGCGAACTCGCCGCGTGAGACGTCCGCGAGGGCGGCGTCGTCCGGGTTCTCGACCCAGGGTGTGTAGTCGTAGAGCCCGCCCTGGTGGGAGAGCAGGTGGTGCAGCGTGGCCTGCCCGGCCCACTCGGGCGAGGCGGCGAGCGTCAGCCCGGGCAGCGCCTCGGCCACGGTGGTGTCCAGCCGCAGCCGCCCGGCGGCGACCTGCTGCAGCGCCATCACCGCCGTCATCTTCTTGGTGTCGCTGCCGACCTGGAACACGGTCTCGGCGTCCACGGGCAGCGTGCCCTCGGGGTCGCGCGCGCCGAAATTCCCCACGTAGATCAGCTCGCCGGCGTGCCACAGGGCCACCTGCGCGCCCGTGGCCAGCGTGCGCTCCAGGTCTGCGCCGGCGGCCGCGGCGATCTGCTCGCGCGCCTCGGGGGGCAGGGTTCCGGCCGTGGCATCCGGTTCGAGCGGGGCGGCGTCCGGCGTCGGCGTCTCGGCCGCGTCCGGTTCGGGCGCGGCGGCGTCGGCCACGTCCGGTTCCGGGGCGATGTCGGCCGCGTCGGCCTCCGGCGTGCGGTCGGCGTCGGCCTCGGGCGGCTCGTTCTCCGGCGTGACGCTCGTCTCGTTCGTGCAGGCGCCCAGCGCCATGCACACCCACAGGCTCCGGGTGTCCAGACGCATCAGAAGTCCGCCTTCGCCAGCCGGTAAACGCCATTGGGGCTCGTGAAATACAGCGCGTCCGCGTCCGCCGTGAGCTGCAGGGGGCAGCCCTGCGCCTGCGTGAAGCTGTGGACCTCGGGCTCGCCGCCGCCCAGGGCCACGCGCGCCAGGCCGCACTCGGGCAGGGTGAACCAGGCGTAGGTGTCATCGAGCACGAGCGTGACGGCCCAGCTCGCCGGGCTCGGCGCCCGGGCCACGAGCTCCGGCTCGCCGCCGGCCAGGGGCGCGCGCATGAGCTCCATGGGGAACTGATTCTCGGTCATCCAGTACAGGTGCGTGTCCGTGGCGGCCAGCCCCAGGCGCGGCGCGGGCACGGCGTCGGCGAACACCGTCGCCTCGCCCCCGGCCGCGGGCACGGTGCGGATCCGGTCGTCCGAGAGCGCCGCCCAGTAGAGCACGCCGGCCTGAAGGACCAGGCCCGAGGGGTAGGCGTCCCCCTCGGCCAGCGTGACGACCTCGCCGCCGGCCTTGGGCACGCGCTGCACCGAGCCGGGCTGCGTGTAGTTGGTCCAGTACACGTGCTCGGCGTCCGTCACGATGGCGCCGTACTGGCCGTCCGTCGCCTCGGCGAGGGTTTCGGGGGCGTTGCCGCCGACGGGCACGCGCTTCAGGGCGTCGCTGGTCAGGAAATAGACCTCGCCCGCGTCCACCCGCACGGCCATGGGCAGCATCTGTCGGCGCGACAGAACGGTCGCGTCCCCGCCGAGTTTGGGGATCTGCAACACGTTGCCGTCCGGCCCGGTGGCGTCCGTGACGTACACGTGATGGTCGTCGACGGCGATGGCCCAGTAGTTGTAGCCCGTGCCCTCGCCGGGGAAGACCTGCGTGGCCGCGCCGTCGCTGCCGCCGGCTTCGGGACCGGGTTCGACCGCGCCGCCCACGCCGAGCCCGCTGTCCTGTCCCGCCCAGGGCGGGGGGGCGGCGTCCGAGTCGCCGGCGTCCGGATCGGCCGAGCAGGCCCCACCGGCGGCGAGCGAGAGACAGAGTGTGATGAACGCACGGCGACGCATGGGCCTCACTCCTTCGAGGGGAATCGCAACCGGTGTTGCGCGACGAGTTTGTCGACGACCTCGGGCTCGGCCAGCGTGGTGGTGTCCCCCAGGCCGGTGTATTCGCTGCTGGCGATCTTGCGCAGGATGCGCCGCATGATCTTGCCGGAGCGCGTCTTGGGCAGACCCGGGGCGATGTGGATGACATCGGGCGTGGCGAAGGCGCCGATGGCGTGGCGGACCTGCTCCTTGAGCGCGCCCTCGAGCTGCGCGGGGTCGCGGTCCTGGTACTCGGCGCCGATGAGCACGTAGGCGTAGATGCCCGTGCCCTTGATGTCGTGCGGGAAACCCACGACCGCGGCCTCGGCCACGGCCTCGTGCGCCACGAGCGCGCTCTCGACCTCGGCCGTGCCGAGCCGGTGGCCGGACACGTTCAGCACGTCGTCGATGCGCCCGGTGATCCAGTAATAACCGTCCTCATCGCGCCGGCAGCCGTCGCCCGTGAAGTAATAAGGCTTGTACTGGCTGAAGTAGGTCAGCTTGAAGCGCTCGTGATCGCCCCAGACCGTGCGGGCCTGGCCGGGCCAGGGCGTGCTGAGACACAGGGCCCCGCTGACGCCGTTGCCCTCGATGATCTTGCCGCTCTCGGGGTCGACGACCAGGGGCTTCACGCCGAAGAACGGCAGCGTCGCCGAGCCGGGTTTGGCCGGCGTCACGCCGGGCAGCGGGCTGATCAGGATGCCGCCCGTCTCCGTCTGCCACCAGGTGTCCACCACGGCGCAGCGGCCCTCGCCCACCACGTCGTGGTACCAGCGCCAGATCTCCGGGTTGATGGGCTCGCCCACGGACCCCAGGATGCGCAGCGAGGCCCGCGACGACTTTCGCACGGGCTCGTCCCCGGCCTGCGCGATGGCCCGCAGCGCCGTGGGCGCCGTGTAGAAGATGTTGATGCCCAGGTCGTCGACGACCTGCCAATAGCGGCCGGCGTTGGGGTAGGTCGGCACCGACTCGAAGAGCACGGTCGTCGCGCCGTTGGCCAGCGGGCCGTAGACGATGTAGCTGTGCCCGGTGATCCAGCCCACGTCCGCGGCGCAGCAATACACGTCGCCGTCGCGGTAGTCGAACACGGTCTTGTGGGTGAACGCCGCGTAGACCATGTAGCCGGCGGTCGTGTGCAACACACCCTTCGGTTTGCCGGTCGAGCCGCTGGTATACAGAATGAACAGTGGATCCTCGCTGCCCATCCACTCCACGGTGCAGGTCGACCGCTGCTTGCGCATCTCGTCGTCCAGCCAGTGATCCCGGCCCTGGCGCATGGGGACCTCTTTGTCCGTGCGCCGCGCCACCAGCACCGACTCGACGAGGGACAGACCGTCCACGGCGCGGTCCGTGATGGTCTTCAGCGGGATCTCGCGGCCGCCGCGCATGCCTACGTTGGCCGTGACGACGACCTTGCAGCCGGCGTCGATGATGCGGTCGCGCAGGGACTCCGCCGAGAAGCCGCCGAAGACGACCGAGTGCACGGCGCCGATGCGCGCGCAGGCCAGCATGGTGGCCACGGTCTCGGGGATCATCGGCATGTAGATGCACACGCGGTCGCCCTTGCGGACGCCGTGGGCGATCAGCACGTTGGCGATGCGACACACATCGTGCTTCAGCTCGCGGTAGGTGATGTGTTTGTACACACCGGGCTCGTCCGCGGCCCAGATGATCGCCGTCTGATCGCCGCGCGTGGGCAGGTGGCGGTCGACGCAGTTGTAGCAGGCGTTCAGGCGGCCGCCGGAGTACCAGGCGAAGTCCACGGCGTCGTAGTCGGCGTCGAAGACCTGCGTCCAGGGGTGAAACCACGAGAGGGTCTTGGCCTGCTCGCCCCAGAACCACTCCGGGTTGTCCAGGGAGAGCCGGTACAGGCGCTCGTACTCGGCCATGGAGCGGACGTGGGCGGTGGCCTGAATCTGCGGTTTGACGGGGTACACACTGAGCGGCGAATCGGACACGGTCGGGCTCCGGAGCGTGGTCGTGGATTGCCTACCCTAACGCCTTTCGCGGCGATTTGAATCCATCGGGCTTGCCTGTGATCAACTTGGCCTGGACCTGCACGACCCAGCGCCCGCGCACGCGCTTCAGCTCCAGCGTGGACATCGTCCAGCCCTGGTCGACCCGCACCAGCGCACGCTGCCCGCGGGGGTCGAGCAGGATGGGCTCGAAGGTCACGACGAAACTCCGGCCGAAGCGTCGGTCCATCGCGGCGACCTCGTCCGCGGAGAGCAGGACGACGCGCCGGCCGGGCAGCGAGACGCCGCGCCAGGCCGCGCGATCGGCCCGAAGGAAGTGCGCCCCGGCGAAGGCGTCGGACCCCTGGAAGACCCCGCGCACGTCGTGGCCGGGGCCGGGCACCACCCCCTCGGAGCGGTCGGCATCCAGCCAGCGCAGGACCTCGACACGCACGACGTCGTCGAAGCCCCGGGCCGGCGCCCGGGCGACCAGGGGCGAGGGATCCTCGGCGTCGCCCAGGCGGTCGCCGTCCGTGTCGGCGGCGCGCGGGTCGGTGCCCAGGCGGTCCTCGAACAGATCGGTCAGGCCGTCGGCGTCCGTGTCGCGGGCGGCGTCCTCGCGGCGCGCGGACAACCACAAGCCCGGGCGCTCGGGTCCGAAGCGCAGATCCACGGGCGGCAAGCGGATCGAGGCCTCTTCGAGCGGAAGAGCGCGGGCCGGCACGACGATCGCGTCGCCCGCGGCCGGGGCGGGCTGGGGCGAGGCGCCGTGGAGCCCGAGCGCGTAGGGCCGCACCTCGCGCAGGCCGAGATACAGCGGCGGCGCCCAGTGCTGGCCGGCGTCCGCGCTCTCCAGCCGCCAGTAACCACCGAAGGTGACCTCGCCGGTGGGGTCCAGCGCGCGGGAGGTCGCGACGACGGCCACGCCCGTTTGCGCAGCGCCGCGAGACTCGGCGAACAGCGCGCGGAAGCCGGGCGGCAGCGTGAGGCCGGCGGCGTCGGTGAGCGTCGCGTCGGCGGCGGGCGTGGGGGGCTCGACCTCACGGAAGACCGTGAGCGCGGGCGCGGCGAGGCGCTCGGCGAGCGCGGCCGTGAGCGCGTCCGGCGGGCCCGGCGGCGCGGCCCAGCGACCCGGCCCGGGCAGGAACCCCGCGCGGGTGATGATCTCGCGCTTCAGCCGGCCCTCCAGCGAGGGCGAGTCGCCGCCGCCGTATCGGGTCAGGCCGACGGCGCGGTCCCAGGCGCTCCGGGCGTCGCGACCGAAACGCGCGCGCACCAGGGCCGGCCCCCCGGCGGCGGGCACGCGGACGAACGCCCCGCCCGGCGGGCGCGCGACGGGCTGCTCGGCGAGGTGCAGGGCGGCCTTCGCGTCCCCGGCCAGGGCGCGCGCGACGGCCAGGGCCGGGCGCAGGTCGAGCGCCTCGGTGTCGAGCTCGACCGTGTCCAGGACGAGACGACCGGCGGGCCGGGGCCCGGCCTCGAACTCGGCGCGCAGGGCGGCCGGGAGCGCGGCGGCGAACGCGGCGAAGGCGTCCGCGTCGCCCTGCCGGTCGCCGGCCGCCGCCAGGATCTCCGCCGCCACGGCCCGCCGCGTCGTGTCCGACGCGCCGGAAGCCGGGAGCGCTGCCCACACAGCGCGCAGCGCCGGGATCGGGTCCTGCCCGTTCTCGGCGGTCACCATGGCCCAGAGCAGCCGCGTGCCCGGCGGCAGGGGCGCGGCGGCCTCGACGCGCGCGACGAAGGGCCCCAGGTGCCGGTGCAGCGACCAGAAGGCGTCGCGCAGCAGGAGATTGAGCAGCGGCGGCCCCTCCGCCGGGTCGAGGGTGTCCAGGAACGCCACGAAGGTCGCCGGGAGGTCCTCGGTGGCGGCGTGTGTTTTCCGATGCGCCGTGAACGAGAGCCCCACGTGGGTGTGGTAGAGCGCGAACAGCGCCAGCGCCGAGCGCCCGGACTCGAAGTACAGCCGCTCGGCGTCCGGCAGGAGCGCGCGCAGGCGGACCTTGCAAGCCTCCAGACCGGCCTCGGTGGAACACAAGGGCGCCGCCCCGGGCCGCGCCCGGAACACGGCGAAGGCCATCGCGAGCACCCGCCGGGCCAGGGGCGGGGGCAGGCGCTGCGCCTCGGCCACGGCGGCGATCAAAGGGTCCAGGCCCGTGCGGGGCACGTCCGCGGCGAGGGTCGTCAGGCGGCCCCAGAGCAGGTCCGCCGCCCAGGGGGCCAGGGGCGCCTGCGATTCGCCGCCCTCGGGCTCGGCCAGCGCGGCCGCCCCGAACCAGGCCGCGCTCTCGCGCAGGGTGGCGTCCGAATCCCAGGGGGCCGGGGCAGGGTCCGCGTGGGCCACGCCGAGGCACAGGAGCGCCGCCGGGAGCCAACGCGCCGGCCTCACGGGCGCCGGCCGTTCTTCGCGCGGCGCCGCCGGGCGAGGCCGACCAGCAGCAGACCCAGGGGCCCGGCGGCCGAGCCGGGGCCGCCGGTCGTCGCGCAATCACACCCCGAGGACTCGCCGAACACACCGCGGGCCTCGGCGTTCCAGGCCTCGGGCAGCACGGCGGCGTCTCCGGTGGAGGCGAGGACCCCTGCGTCCGGGCGGTCGATTGCGGCGTCCGGCGTCCCGGGGGTCGGCGCCGGGGCGGTGTCCCGTTCGTCGGGCGGCGGGAGCGCCGGCAGCACGCACAGGTAGTTGTCCGCCCAGCCGTCGCCCAGGTCCGCGGCCTCGTAGAACCGCGCACAGCCGACGGCGTCCGGCAGGGGCCCCTGCGCGCTCCAGGCGAGGCGGATCGGCGCGCCGGGCGGCAGACACAGGTAGTTGTCCGACCACGCCGCGGCCTCGGTCTCCTCGGGCTCGGCGATGGCCGTGCAGTCCATGCCCGCGAGCGGCCCCGCGTCGCTCCAGCGCAGGCCGAGCGCGGCGCCGCCCAGGGCCTCGGAGACACACAGCGCGTCGTCCGCCCAGATGGCCTGATCGTCCCCGGGCTCGTTCACGGGCAGGCAGTGCTGCCCCTCGACCACGCCCCGCTGGCAGAAGCTCAGGCCCCCGCCCTCGAAACACATGCGGTCGCGCTCGCACAGGTAGTTGTCGCGCCAGGTCGGGTCCTCGGAGGGCTCGTCGAACTTCACACAGGACCAGCCGTCCAGCGGCCCGGCGAAACTCCAGGCAAGGTCGAAGAGCGCGTCGTGCGGCAGACACACGAAGTTGTTCTCCCAGGCCGCCGTCTGCGGGTCCGAGGGCTCGGTGATGGCCACGCAGTCCAGGCCCTCGACCTCGCCGGTGGTGCTGAACACCAGGCCCTCGGGCGCCGGCGTGCAGAGCACGTTGTCCGTCCAGGAGCCGGGGTCCTCGGCCTCGTTCAGCGACACACAGGTCTGGCCCTCCGGGGGGCCGTCGCAGCTGAAGGTGAGGCGCCCCGCCGTGTGTCGGCACGAGCAGTCGGCGTGGGCGTCGATGTAGGCCAGCGGATCGACAGTCTGGCGATCGCTGTAGCTCTCGAAGTGATCTCCCAGCGTCAGGTGCAGGTGCGGCCCGGTGACACAGTCCGGGTAGCGGCCCGTGTCCCCCGAGTCGGCCACGTGCTGCCCGCGCGCGACGCTCTGGCCGTTCGCCACGTGGATGGCCTGCAGGTGCGCGTAGCCCGAGAACATGCCGTCCGGGTGGGCGATGACGAGCACGTTGCCCAGACAGTCGCTGCGCGGGGGCACCGAGGCCACGCCGTCGGCGATGGCCGGCACGGCGCTGCCGAGCCCCACGGGAAAATCCACGCCGGCGTGGGGGATGCTGCGCCCGCAGGCCTCCTTGCAGTGCCAGGGGTCGCCCACCCGGTCGAAGGGCCGGATGTAACACGTCTGCGCGGCGGCGCCGGGGGCCAGGGCCGCGCCGATGATGAGCGCCGCCGCGGTCGCGCCGAGTCTGGGCCGCCGGCCGGTCAAACGGGCGTGACCGTCACGGCGTACACGGCCTCGTCGTGGGCGATCTGGTCGAGCGTCTCGCGGGTCGGCTCGCCGACCACGTGGATGCGAGCGCAGGCCGCCCTGGAGCCATCGAAGATGATGTTCTGCATGTCCTGCACGTTGATGCCGGCCTGCCGCAGCACGCCGAACACACCGGCGAGGACCCCCACGCGGTCGGCGTGGCGCACGACCATCACATGCGTGGCCTGCGTGCGGGTGGCCAGGTTCACGCAGTTGGGGATGGGCTGCCCGGCGCGGTAGGCGGCCACGATGCGCACGACCTCCTCGGCCACGGCGTCCTCGGCCTGCTGCGTGCTGGCGCCCACGTGGCAGGTGCCGTACACGCCCGGGTTGTCCTTCAGGGCGTCCGTGAACTCGGCCTGCCCGCTCGAGGGCTCGGCGTCGAACACGTCCAGGCCGGCGCGCAGGTTCTTCTCCGCGATGGCCCGGGCGAGCGCCTCGTGGTCCACGACCTCGGCGCGCGAGGTGTTGATGAAGTATGCGCCGTTCTTCATGGCCTCGAACACGCTCGCGCCGATGCGGCGCTTCGTCTCGGGCACCAGGGCCAGGTGCACGCTCACGGCGTCCGCGCCCACCACGGCCTGCTCCGGCGTGGCGGCGTAGGTCACGCCCTGGGCCTCGGCGCTCTCGGGCGTGAGCTCGTAGGAGCTGGCGGTGATGTGCATGCCGAAGGCCTGGGCCAGGCGGGCGACCTCGCCGCCGATCTGTCCCAGGCCGATGATGGCCAGGCGGCGGTCGCGCAGGCCCCGGCCGGCGCCGAGCTCCTTCTTGTTCCAGCGCCCGCTGCGCAGCGACTGCACGTTGTCCGAGACGCGGCGGTCCAGGTTCAGCAGGTGGGCCAGCGCGAGCTCGGCCACCGCGGCGGCGTTCTTGCCCGGGCAGTTGGTCACGTACACACCCCGCGCGCTGGCGGCGGCGAGGTCGATGGTGTTCACGCCGGAGCCCGCGCGGATGACCAGGGCGAGCGAGGGCGCGGCGGCGATGTCCGCGGCGGTGACCTTGGTGCTGCGCACGACCAGGACCTCGGGGTCGAGGGCCGCCAGGCGCGCGGTCAGGGCCGGGCCCGCGAGGCCCGTCTCGGTGGTGATCGTGCCGCCGAGGTCCTGAAGGCGTCCGGCGGCGAAACTGGCGAGTTTGTCGGCGATGAAGATGCGCATGGGCAGGGTCTACACCCACGCTCGGCCGGCATCAATCTCCCTCGCCGGCGTCAGACTGGAGCGGCGCGCGGCGTATGCCGACTACAGACAGGTCGTGTCTTTCGGGGGATCGTATGCGCCGCTTGCCGTCGTACTTTGCACTGCTTCTGCTGGCCCTCCAGGCCTGCACGGACGTCGAGGCCACCAACCCCTACGACCCGGGCGCCCCGGCGAGCGTCAAGGCGCTGGGCACACTGCACGGGCGGGTGCTGCGGCCGGACGCCTCGCCGGCGGCGGGCGCGGCCGTGGGCCTCGCGGACACCTCCGTCTCGGCGACGACGGACGCCGAGGGGCGGTTCACGCTCACCGAGGTCCCCGAAGGGTCGCACCTGCTGACGGTGGCCCTGGACTGCCATCGGAGCGTCGCCGTCGCGACGGCGGCCTTCGGGATCGGCGACGAACACACCCAGCCGGACCTTCAGCTCGAGGTGGCCACGGGCACGCTCCGCGGCACGGTGAGCTTCGCCGGCGGCCCCGGGGGGCGCCTGGCCGAGGTCTCCGTTTTCCAGCCCGGGGGCGGCGCCGGTACGCGGCCCGACGATGCCGGGCACTTCACCCTCACGGACGCCCGCGCCTGCGCCGGGCAGACCGTGACGGCCGTGGCCTATGGCTACACGCCCGCCACCGCGACGGGCCTCGAGGTCCGCGCCGGCGAGGCCCTCGACCTGCCCGAGCCGCTGGTGCTCGTGCCGCTGCCGGGCCGCGTCGCCGGAAGGCTCGCGCTGCCCGCCGGTGATCCGGGGCCCGTGGAGGGCCTGGGCGTGACCGTGCGGGCCTTCGGGGGCGAGGTCGTCGAGGCCCGCACCGCGGCCGACGGCGCGTTCTCGCTGGCGGTGCCCCAGGGGCCGGCGACCTTCGTGGCCGCCGTGCCCGGCTACCGGACCGTGACCACGCCGCTCACGGTGCCACCCTCGGCGGACGACACGGTCGTCGCCGACCTGGGCGACGTGCCGCTGGCCTGGGCCTTCGAGCGCGTCGCCGGGCGGGTCACCCTGGCCGACGGCGGGGACGCCGCCGCCGTGCGGCTCGCCCTGGGCAACGCCGACCGCCAGTACCCCGCCCTGGCCTCGGCCACGGGCGAGTTCGAGTTCGCGGCCGTGCGCGCCGGCACCTACACCCTGAGCGCGACGGCGTTCGGCTACACGCAGGTCGGCGCCCCGCCCGAGGTCGTCGTCGCCGACGGCGCCCCCGTGACGGACCTGAGCCTCGCACTGGCGGTGCGCCCCGGCGTGCTCTGCGGCCGCGTCTCGTTCCCCCCGGAGCCCGGGGAGGCGCCCGCCCCGACACCGGACACGGCCGGCTGCCCGCCCCTGGACCCCGCCGCCGGCACTCTGCCCGACGCCCACGTCCGCGTGCCCACCAGCGGCGCGCTCGAGGCTACGCTCCAGGCCGACGGCTACTTCCGCGTCGAGCCCCGGGCGGGTTTCCACAGCGTCGAGGTCGTGCGCCCGGGGTACGAGACGCTGCAGCGGTTCAACGTGAGCGTCTCCGACGACGCGGCGACCCCGACGGATCTGGGCGAGCTGCGTCTGGACTACGCCCGCGCCGCCCTCTCGGGGAGCGTGGTGCTCGCCGACTGTCCGCCCCACCCCGTGCTCGTCTCCGTGGTGGCCACGGGGCCCCACGGGACGCAGCTCGTCATCGCCAACGTGCCCGGCGCCCAGCCGGACGGGCGCTGCGAGCGCGCGGGTGTGTTCGACTTCCCGGCGCTGCCCGTGGGCGACTACGATCTCTTCGTCACGTCCGACGACTACATCGCGCAGACCGAGCGGGTCACGGTGCCCGCGGCGGTCGGCGCGCCCGCGCTGGAGATCGCGCTCGCCGTGAACCCGGCGACGCTGCGCCTCACGCTCAGCGCCGAGGGCCTGGTGCCCGTGGACGCCGATTCGCCGTGTGACGCGCAGAACGGCGCGCCCTTCGCCTCGCTGGAGGCGGCGCTGCTGGGGACGGAGGGCGTCGGGCACCCCGACTGCCACGGCGAGGTCGTGCTGAGCGGCCTGCGGCCGGGCACCTACGCGCTGCGGCTCTCCGGCGGCGACGACTACGGCGTGCTCATCGTGCCCACGGTCACGCTCTCCCCCGGCGGCGCCGTGGAGCTGGGCGAGCAGTCGCTGCCCTACGCCACGGGCGGGCTCACGGGCCGGATCCTGGTGCCCGAGGGCGAGTCGCCGGAGAACGCGATCATCACGCTGGCGGGCCGGTCTTCGGCCGTCGCCTACACCGGCGCGGACGGCAGCTACAGCTTCTTCGGCGTGCGCGCGGATCCCACGGCGGTCCTGACGGCCTCGCTGCCCGGCTTCGAGTCCCAGCAGCGGACCGTGGCGATCCTGCGCGACCGGGTCTCGCCCGTCGAGGACCTCCGGCTCGCGCTCTTCCCCGGCCGGGTGCGCGGCCGCGTGCTGCCCGAGGGCGGCGGCACGGCGGCGGGGACGCGGGTCAGCATCGCCGGCACGGCCATCGAGGACACCACGGACGAGGGCTCCGCGCCGGGCGTGGAGCCCGTCGTCCTGCCCGGGACGTTCGCGCTGGAGAACATCCGGGCGGGCACCTACGCGCTGGAGGTCTCCCGCCCCGGCGACGCGCGGTTCCGCGTGGGCTCGGTGCCCAACGTGCTCGTGCCCGCCGGCGGCGACGTGGACGTGGGCACCGTCGAGCTCTCGCGGGCGACGGGCGCCGTGACGGTCGACGTGACGGTGGAGGACGCCGCCCGGCTGGACGCCGAGGCCCTGGCGCTCGTCTACGGCGCGGTCGTGGGCCGGCTCGGCTCGCGCACGCCCGGCGAGAGCACGCGGCTCGAGGCCAACGCCTACCTGGTGCCCGACTGCCTCCCCGGGGGGCGGCCCTGCGCCCGCATCGAGTTCCCCTCGGTCCCGGTGGACGCCTACACGCTGACCGTCGAGCGCGAGGACTACGCCCCGAGCGCACAGGAGGTCACGCTGGACGTGGACGGCGACGCCGTGGCCGTGGACTCCGTGCTGCTGGCCATCCTGCCCGGTCAGATCGCCGGCACGGTCGTCGGGCCGGACGCCGCGCCCCTCGCCGGCGTGACCGTGACCCCCGCCGGCGGCGCGCCGACGACGACGAACGCCGCCGCGCCCGTGGGTGCCTTCCTGGCGGGCGGGCTGCGCGAGGGCAGCTACGCCGTGACCTTCACCCGCGCCGGTTACGCCGCCACGACGCTGCCGAGCATCGGCGTGACGGCCGGCCTCACGACGGACATCGGGACCATCGCGCTCGCCTACGCCACGGGCGGGCTGTACGGCGTGGTCGAGCTGGGGGACGGCGCGAGCCCGGCCGGGGTGGTCGTGACCGCGGCGCACGAGAGCGGCGTGGTCGAGACGACCGTGACGGACGCGGCCGGCGCCTGGCAGTTGGCGGAGGTCCGGGCCGGAAACTGGCTCGTGACCGCAGAGCGCGAGGCCTACGCGAGCGAGGACACCAACGCCGTCGTGTCCGAGGACGCCGAGACGGACGTCGGCACGCTCCGGCTCGCGGTGAACCCGGGCCGCATCGTGGGTCGGATCGTGCTGGGCGATCACGATCCCTCGGTCTCGACGACGACGGCCCTGGTGGAGATCCTGCCCGCGGGCACCGCCCAGGTGAACCCCTCCGAGGACGGCACCTTCGCGCTCGATGGCCTCAAGGCCGGCGTCTACAGCCTCTCGGTGACCCTCGCGGACTACGCCCCGGCGCAGGTGCAGGGGCTCGTGGTCGGCGCGGGCGGCGACGCCGACGCGGGGGACGTCGTCCTGACCGACCTGAAGGCCCCGGCCGCCCCCACGCTGGCCCTGGTGCCGGCGTTCAGCCCCCTCTCGGGCCTGCCGGAGGTGCCGGCGGTGCAGGCCGTCGCGGTGCTCAACCCCGAGGCCGCGCCCGGCCTTCGGGGCGGCCGCGTGCAGATCGGCTTCGACGCCGAGGGCGTGGACCCCCGGGACACGGACGCGAACTTCGACCCCGAGCGCGGCCTGGGGCAGTGGCAGATGCGCACCTCGGCCGTGGCCGACTGGGTGCCCCTCGCCGCGCCGACCCCCCCGTTCTCCATCCCCGTGCTGATCGACAAGGTGACGACCATCGCCTTGCGCGCGGTGGACGCCGAGGGCAATGCGGGCGAGGCCGCGGAGCTGGCGGTGATGGCCATCGACGACGTGCCACCGAGCGCGCCGACGCTGCGCGAGCCCATCACGGGCTGCTTCGCGACGAGCGCGCTGCCCGGGACCCGCCGCTGCGTGGTCAACGCGGACGCCGTGAACATCCCCATCCAGCCGGCGGGCCTCGCCGACAAGAGCTTCGGGTGCTACTTCGTGCAGAGCGTGAACGCCCCGGCGCAGACCTGCACCGCCGACGGGGACTGCGCGGGGCGGGGCACCTGCCACGCCGGGTTCTGCCTGGACACCGCGGCCCTGGCGTGGTCGCCGGGCTCCGCCGACTGCTATCCCTCGGCCACGCAGTACGTGACCGTGTTCCCCGACGAGAACAGCAAGACGTTCCACTGCGTTCGGACCTACGACCGGGGCGGCCTGGCCTCGGCCCCGACCTGCATGCTGATCGAAGAGGACTCCGTGCAGCCCACCGCCCCGGATCTCTTCCCCAACGAGATCGAGGTCCGCGCGGACAGCGTGACGATCTTCACGCTCCAGGCCATGGAGAGGTTCGACGCCAACATCTCCCACTTCGAGAAGAAGCTGGCCGGCGTGAACGCGCAGTGGACCCGCGCGCGTCCCGAGGAAGCGGCCGCCGGCAGCTTCGCGTTCGACCTCGCGCCCGGACAGGAGAACGGGCTCTCCCTGCGCGCGGTGGACTACGCCGGCAACACGAGCGAGGCCAGCACCGTCTACATGGACGAGACGAGCTACGGCGCCGTGGACGAGACGCCGGCCGGCATCGCCTACTCGGCGGACTTCGCCGGCGGGCGCACCACCTGGGCCAACCCCCGGGGCTGCGACGCGCTCGGGCAGGGGCGGCGCTGCCATTACAATCTGATGGCGCAGGACGACGGCTCGCAGCACGAGGGGACCCATCAGATCGGCACCGCCGAGGGCTGCTTCCGCGACTGCCTGCCCGGGGCCGGGGTCGCGCCCCTGATGGTGCAGTCGAGCTTCGGGCTGTTCTACACGCAGTACCAGGAGGCGACGGCGCAGAACCCCCGCGGCACCCATGAGATCCGGGCACTGCCCTCGGGAGCGGACGGCGAGCCCGGGACCGCGGACGACGCCGACCTCGCCGACGACTGCTGCGCGCTGCCCGGTCAGGCCGTGGACACGAACACCGCGGTGGTCTGGCTCGGGGCGAGCGACCGGATGGTCGTGTGGGTCCGGTTCTCCGTGTCCAACAACGTCGGCACCTGGAAGGCCTACGCCCTGCCGCTGAACGTCGACCAGGTCTCGGGCCCGAACAGCCCCGCGCAGTCGGTGACCACCCAGACGCTGTATCAGAACGCCAATCTGTCCGGCGCGCCCGCAGACGTGGCCGCGAACTTCTCGCTGGCGGGCGACACCCTGCTCTTCACCGCGAACGCCGCCCCGCGGGCGTGGGTGAAGCTCCTGTCGGGCGCAGGCGCGATCCTGGCGAACATCACGCTGCCCGCCGACTTCGCCGGCTCGGTGCCCTTCCTGACGGCGACCAGCACCGGCCTCGCCGGCATCCTGACGCCCACCGCCGCGCCCTCGGAGCGGCGCCTGTTCCAGGTCAACAGCCTCGACTTCCGGAGCGCCCAGGCGGCGGGGGTGTGCGCGGCCAACACGTGCAACGCCCAGCAAGGCTGTTTCAAGGGCGTGTGTTTCGACCTGGTGCGCCCCGCGGGCGGCTTGCCGAACCTGGTCTGCACCGAGCCGAACGACCAGCACTGCGGCACGCCCAAGGCGTTGACGACGGACGGCGGCCTGCTTGCGGCGGTCGTGACGACGACCCGGGAGGGCCTGGATTACGACCGGGTCCTGCTCTCCACCGGGCCCGGCACCTCGCCGCGGCGCCTCGTGGAGCGCCCCGGCCCCCTGCACGATACCATCGTGAACTTCGACCGCCTCATGACGGTGGACGAGACGAGCGGCACGCCCCGGCTGCTGCGCATCGACCCCACGGACCTGACCTGGCGCGGCCTGGATCCCGAGGTGCTCGCCGAGCGCAACCACCCGCGGCCCCTGGGCGGCTGGACGGCCCACGTCGCCCCGCGGGCCAACGGGCGCCCCGGTCTGGCGCTGTTCGGCAACGACGTGGCCGGCAGCCCCGTGACCTTCGCGCTCGCCCTGCCCGCCCACGCCCAGGCCCACGCCGGCGACGTGCAGCCCTGGACCGAGGGCCGGGGCTTCGCGACGTTCGGCACCGTCCTGGCCTGGGTCGAGGTGCTTACGGCCGCGGCGAACAACGCGCCCCGCTTCCGGCTGACGGTGATCGACACGGGCGTGCTCTGCGCCGCCGGGGATGCCGCCTGCACGCCCTACCGGGCCTGCACTGCGGACAACCTGACCTGCCGCGACTTCAAGCAAATCTCGGCGGAGACCATCGCCCTGGGCGGCGCGCCCCAGGCGATGATCGCCGGGCGCACCCCGGTCGACGTCGCCGTGAACGGCTCGCAAGTCATGCTCCACGCGACCCGCGCCCTGGGCGGAACGGCCTTGCAGTACTTCCTGCGCGACTTCGCCAACAACCGCACCCACTCCAGCGTGGACTCGGAGACGCAGCTCCTGGGCGCCGGGGCCGCCAGCAACCGACTGACCCAGTGCGACGCGGTCGGCTTCGCGAGCCGAGTCGTCGGCAACGCCGTGGAGGACCGGATCGGCTGCCTGAACCGCCTCGCGAACGCCACCTGGGAGTTCCGTCTGCTGGTCCGGGCCAGTCAGGCGACGAACTGGAACAGCGCGGCGATCACCCCCACGCTCTTCGCCGACAACGCGGCGGCCCGGCTGGGCCTGCTCGGAAACGGCACGGCCAGCGAGGTGTTCCTGATCGACGAGCGCACGGTGGTGCTCGAGTCGGCCCTCGGCGGCGGCGCCGGCCTGACCCAGCCGCTCCTGCGCCTGAGCACGCCCCCGGGCAACGTGCTGGGCGGCGGGGCCGACGAGTACACCCTGCTCTACCAGCGCGGCGACGTCGCCGGCCTCGGGCTCGGCCGCACCGTGCTGTCGCCGCCCAATCGGCTCGTCTTCGCGGACACGCTGTTGGCGCTGCAGGCCGAGATCATGCGCCTGAACGTGGTCGAGGGCACCCTCGAACGCCTGACGAACGACGAGGCCGTGCAGGTGCAGCCCGGGGCCAACACCTCGGGCCTGCTCGTGTACGTGGATCATCGGTACTTCCTGACGGCGCAGGGGGGCTATCGGGCCCGCCCGTCGTTCACGGTTCGGGGTCTTCCCTGACGGACGATTCCGCGTTCGGCGCTTTTGGGGGCAGATCCACTTGCCAAAGTCGAGGCGCGCCGCTTGCATGAGCGCCGCGCGAACCTCGACAGGAGCCCCCCATGCGTCCCCTCGGACCGCTGTTTCTCGCCGCCGCGCTCTTCGCCTGCGACGAGGCCACCCCGACGACCGCCGAGAGCACCGGCGGCACCCCCGCCGGCGACGACAAGGCCGCCGGCGAAGCCGCCGATCCCGGCTCGAAGGACCTGCTCTCCTCGGCCGGCTACAAGGCCGACTGCATCGACTGCGACCCGGACGGCCCCAACGCCCTGACTCAGCTCGGCCTGCGGGGCGAGTTCTGGAAAGTGAACGACCGCTGGCAGGTGGCCTACCTGATGCGCTCGGACACCCGCGTGCAGATGCAGGACCTGCCGCTGCAGGCCGAGGTCCCGGGCACGCTCGCGGACGCGGGCTTCGTGGTCCTCGACTTCAAGGTGCAGGCCCGCGGCACGGCGTCGATCGGCGGCCGCGAGCGCGAGACCGCCACGCTGGCCATCACGCAGGGCCGCGCCCAGGGCAGCGTCTCGCGGCTCATCACCGCCGAGAACGAGCTCGCCGTGAGCGAGGTCGTGGAGCGCATGGAGCTGGTGCTGGACGACCTGCTGCGCCCCGTCAGCGTGACCTCGTACAGCGGCCCGCGCGGGGACTTCCCCAACGGTCTGACCATGCAGCTCGACCCGCGGCAGGTCGTGCGCAGCCTGGAGCCGAGCTTCCCCTACGTCGTGCCCAACGCCTATCTGCACGCCGAGAAGAAGCCCCTGCCCGAGCTGCCCGAGGCCCTGGCGGCCATCGCGCAGGCCACCCGCCCTGGCTACCGCGATGTCCAGTACTACCACTTCGACCTCGACGGCCGCGGCACGGACTCGTCCGAGCAGGTCTACTGGGCCGCGGGTGATCCGTGGCCGTTCCTCGTCGAGACCCCCAACGCCCTCGGCGTGCTGGTGGCGCGGTGAAGACCATGAAGAACCGACACACGACCGCCCTCGCCGGCCTGCTCGCCCTCGGCGCCGCGGGCCTCACGTCCTCCTTTTCCACTGCGCACGCCGCCGACAACACCGTGTACGGCGAGGTCCGCTTCGGTCAGCTCCCGCTGCAGGGCAAGATGGCCCACGCCCCCTGGGTGGGCTCGTGGTGGGCCTACACCCGCAACGGCATCAGCCACCGCCACAAGCTCAGCAGCGCCCCCGAGTGCCGCGGGGTGGACGCCAACGCGACCACGCAGGCCCTCGTCGACCAGGGCAAGTCGTTCTGCCTTTCCGCCGCCGAGAAGATCGACGTCCTCAAGGGCCGCGCCGCCAGCATCGAGTGGGACGCCATCAAGACCTACCACGAGGTCACCGAGGCGCAGCTCGGCCCCAAGCAGGACCAGCTCCGCACGCTGGTGCGCAAGCTCAACAAGTACATCGCCGACAACCCGGACAAGGACTGGCGCGAGACGGACGACGGCAAGGCCTACGTCGCGCTGAACACCGAGCTGGACATGGCCAAGACCAGCCTGCCGGCCATCACGGTGGACACCGCCACGGAGTTCGAGCAGCTCGAGCACGGCAAGGGCGTGCCCGGCGTGCAGGGCTGGTGGGGCCACTGCAACGCCTGGTCCGCCGCCTCGCTCATGGAGGCCGAGCCCCGCAAGCGCGGCAGCGTCACCGAGAACGGCGTGACGGTCGAGTTCACCCCCGGCGAGGTCAAGGCCCTCTTGACCGAGGCCTGGATGGAGCACGCCAGCAGCTTCTTCGGCAGCCGCAGCGAGGAGCCGGACAACACCGGCAGCGCCTACGCGGACCTCACGCCGGCGGCGTTCCACATCTACTTCGCCACGCAGCTCGGCCTGCAGCACAAGGGCTTCGTGATCGACCGCTTCACGGGGAGCGAGGTCTGGAACCAGCCCGTGCGCAGCTACGTGTCGCGCTTCGAGAAGCTCTACACGGACGCCGCCGTGAAGACGAAGGTCGCCCAGACCGAGTACGACCGCCGCACGGGCAACGCCACGCAGCGCGACCTCGGTGAGATCGACGTCTACCCCATCCAGGTCACGACGAGCTTCCACTGGGTCACGGACGGCCTGCCCCACGAGGAGCTCACGGTCGCCAACGTGCTCGACGACGTCTACCCCACCTCCACGAACGAGGCGCACCGCCTCTGGGGCAGCCAGATCGAGATGCGGACGCTGACCTACACGCTCTACCTGGACAAGCCGGCGGACGACCCCGCCGCGCGCGTGGTGGGCGACGGCGTGTGGTCCAACGCGATGGCCAAGGACGACCACGCCTGGCCGGACTTCGCCTGGCAGCCCCTCAGCCAGGGCCCGTCCGTGCGCAAGTACGAGAACCCCAACATCGAGTACGCCGCGCTCGTCGAGAGCAAGATCCTCCCGGCGACTCTCGACACTCCCGCCCCGGCGGGCATGGGCTCCACGGAGACGACCGCGAAAGACCTGCCCAAGGACATCCCGGACAACGTCGCCGCCGGCGTGAGCAGCACGCTCACGGTGGCCGAGGGCGGCAAGATCCTGACCGCCGTGGTCAAGGTCGACATCACCCACCCCTACGTGGGCGATCTGCGCGTCGTGCTCCAGCACGCCGGCCAGAGCATCGTGCTGCACGACCGCGCCGGCGGCAGCGCCGACGACCTCAAGCGCAGCTTCGACGCGCCTCAGCTCGCGGGCCTGGCCTCGACGGGCGAGTGGACGCTGTCCGTGTTCGACGGCGCCGCGCAGGACGTGGGCAAGATCAACGGCTGGTCCGTGGAGCTCGTGACCGAGGGCGCCGCCATGCCGCCCCCGGCCCCGGCCGCCCCCACCACCGGCAAGTTCACCGGCGCGGGCACGCCCATCGCCATCCCGGACAACAAGCGGGCGGGCATCACCAGCCTGGCGACCTCGACCGGCACCGGCGCGCTCACGAGCGTCAAGGTCACCGTGGACATCACGCACCCCTACAGCGGGGACGTGGTCGTCACCCTCGTGCGCAACGGCGAGTCCATCGTGCTGCAGAACAAGGTCGGCGGCGGCGCGGACGACATCAAGAAGTCCTTCGACGTGCCCTCGCTGGCCGGCAAGCCCGCCGGCGGCGAATGGACCCTGAAGGTCCAGGACCTCGCCAAGGCCGACGTCGGCACGCTCAACGGTTGGACGCTGGATCTGGCCTGGCGGTAACGCCGTCCGGCGGCTGCCACAGACCGTGGCGCCCGGCCCGCGTGTAGCGCCCCCCGGGGTGCAGCGGGCACACATCGAGCCCGACCTCGGCCGCCGCGGCCAGCGTCAGGCGGGGCGGCTCGTCCAGCGGCTCGTCCGTGAGGCGGTAGGTGCCCCAGTGCACCGGCAGCAGCACGCGCGCGCCCAGGATCCGCGCCGCGTCGACGGCCTCCTGCGGGCCCATGTGCTGCCGCTGCATGAACCAGCGCGGCGCGTAGGCGCCCACGGGCAGGCAGGCGACGTCCACCGGGGGCAGCCGCTCGGCGATGTGCGCGAAGTGCGGCCCGAAGCCCGTATCGCCGGAGAAGAGCGTCGACCCCGACGGCCCGGCCACGTGGTAACCGACCCAGTGGCTCTGGTGGCGGTCGAGCGGGCCGCGGATGGACCAGTGCTGGGCCGGCAGCGCGGTCACGCGCACGGGACCCACGGCGAGCGCCTCGTACCAGGGCAGCTCGACCACCGGCCCGCCCACGTTGCGCCGCCCCCAGGGACCGAGGCCCTCGGGCACGATGAGCGGCGCCTGCGGGTTGCGGCCGCGCAGCGCGCGGAGCGAGGGCAGGTCGCAGTGATCGTAGTGATCGTGGGTGACCAGCAGCGCGTCCAGGGGCGGCAGCGCGTCCGGCGCGAGCGGCGGGGGGGCCAGACGCGGCGTGGTGCCGTGCCCGATGCGCCCGAAGGTCGGGTCCGTGACCAGGTTCACGCCGTCGACCTGCCAGAGCAGCGTGGCGTGGCCGAGCCAGGTGATCTGGAATGGCGGCGGTGCGGCGAGCGCAGCCGCATCCGGCGTGATCGGCAGGGCCGGCACGTCGCGGGCCAGCGGATCCTCGGCCGGGGCGCGGCGGCTCAGCTTCCACTTCAGCACGGCGCCGGGGCCCATGTCTCCGGGCACGTCCAGGCCGTCCAGGTTGCGGAACCGCCCGTCGCGGTACCAGGGGCTCGGGTGGGAGCGCATGGCCGGCCCGCTCAGAGGCCGCGGGCGAGCGCGGTGGCCCAGGTGGCCTTGTTGTAGCGCTCGATGGCCTCGCCGTAGGCGCGGAAGCGGGCCGTGGAGATCTTCATCACCGCCTGGTGGGCGAAGGCCTGCTCGATCTGGGCCGAGACGGCCTCGACCTGGGCGAGGTTGTCCTGGATCTGGCTCAGCCGGGCCGACTCGGCGGGTGTCGGGGCGGTGAATTCAGACAGCTTCGCCGCGAAGGCGGGCGGCTTGCGTACGAACTTCACGGGCTGCAGGTCCCGGAAGAAGTAGACCTGCCCGCGGAGCACGCCCTCGCCATCCTTGCCGATGCGCGCGCCCGTGGGCTCGAACAGACGCCCGAGGGCGTTGAGGTCGCCGACGAACTTGGGGCCGGATTCCAGCCCCTGACCGAACCGGACCTCGACGCCGTGCGTGCCGAGCACCTGCGGGATCTCGTAGCGCAGGCCCTCGGCGGCGTCGACCTCGGCGGGGGGGGCGGCTGTCGCGGGCGCCACGCGGACCTCGACCTCGACCTTCAGGCCGAGGCGCTTCGCGTAGGCCAGCACCGCGGCCTGAACGGCGGCGGCGTCTTTCTCGGCGTCCGCGGCGGCCACCACGGGCACGCGCCGGAACGCCTCGACCGTGTCCAGCATGCGCGCGCTGCGCTCCACGTCGTGGGCCAGGCTGGCGGCGTTGTCCGCCATGGCCCGGTGGGCGCTGCGGTGCTGCACGCTCTCGCGCCAGAGGGCCTCGAGCTGCGGCATCCGATCCGGAGCCGCGGGGGGCGCGCCGGGGGTGGGCAGCACGGGGGCGGCCTCCTCACACGCGAGGGGCGCCCAACACAGCAAGAGCAGCAGCGCCGCGCGGCGCATCACTCGCCCTGCTGCGCTTGCAGCAGCTCGGCCTGGTGCGCGGCCCGCAGCGGATCCAGGATGGGGTCGATGTCCCCGGCCACGAACTGGTCGAGCGCGTAGAGCGTCAGGCCGATGCGGTGGTCCGTGACCCGGTTCTGCGGGAAGTTGTACGTGCGGATGCGCTCGGAGCGGTCGCCGCTGCCGACCATGACCCGCCGCGCGTCCGCCCGCTCGGCGTGCTGCGCGGCCTGCATGGCGTCCAGCAGCCGCGAGCGCAGCACCTTCATGGCCTTGGCCTTGTTCTTGTGCTGGCTCTTCTCGTCCTGGCAACAGACCACGGTGTTCGTGGGCAGGTGGGTGATGCGCACGGCGCTGTCCGTGGTGTTCACGCTCTGCCCGCCGTTGCCGCTCGAACGATACACGTCGATGCGCAGGTCCTTGTCCGGGATGTCGAGCTCGACGTCCTCGGCCTCGGGCATGATGGCCACGGTGCAGGCCGAGGTGTGGATCCGCCCCTGGCTCTCCGTCTCGGGCACACGCTGCACGCGGTGCACGCCGCCCTCGAACTTCAGCGTGCTGAACACGCTCTGCCCGCTCACCAGCGCGATGACCTCTTTGAAGCCGCGGCTCTCGGACTCCGAGGCGTCCATCACCTCGAGCCGCCAGCCCTTGCGCTCGGCATAGCGGCCGTACATGCGGAAAAGGTCCGCCGCAAACAGCGAGGCCTCCTCGCCGCCGGTGCCGGCCCGGATCTCCAGCAGGACGTTCTTGTCGTCGTTGGGATCCTTGGGCAACAGCAGGATCTTCAGCCGCTCGGCCAGCTCCACGCGCTGCGCCGTGAGGGCGTCGACCTCGGCCCGGGCCAGCTCGCGCAGCTCCGGATCGCGCTCGGCGTCCGCCATCTCGCGGGCGTCCGCGATGCCCTGATCACACTGCTGAAGGGCTCGGAAGGCCTTCACCAGCGGCTCGAGCTGCCCGACTTCCTTGGCGAGTTTCTGGAACTCGCCGGGCTGGGCGTAGACCGCCGGGTCGCCCATCCGCGCGGCCATCTCGTCGAAGCGGCGCGCGATGTCTTCCAGACGGTCGTGCATGGGTCAGACCCGTCGGCGCGCGGCGCGCCGGGTGCGGGAGTCGACCGCGTTCAGCGGCCGTACTTCTTGTTGAAGCGCTCGACGCGGCCGGCCGTGTCCATCAGCTTGTTCTTGCCGGTGAAGAACGGGTGGCACTGCGAGCAGATTTCCACGCTGTAGGAGCCGTTCACCGACTTGGTCGGGATGGCGGACCCGCAGGCGCAGGTGATCGTGGCTTCGCGGTAGTTGGGGTGGATGCCGTCTTTCATGTCGAACCTCCGACGCACATACCGCAAATTCAGCGGCTGCCGCGCGTATGCCCGGCGCAGGGCCGGGACGGTCATGTCAGCCCGTTGGAAAACGGGCGCAGCAAATTAGCGTCAACCGCCCATGCTGTCCAGGAATTCTGCGTTGGACCCCGTCTTGGCGATCTTGTCGAGCATGAACTCGATGGAGTCGACCACGTTGAGGGGGTGCAGCAGCTGGCGAAGGATCCACACGCGGTTGAGCGTGCTGGCGGGCATGAGCATCTCCTCCTTGCGGGTGCCGGACTTGTTGATGTCCAGGCAGGGGAAGATGCGCTTCTCCATGAGCTTGCGGTCGAGGTGGAGCTCGGCGTTGCCGGTGCCCTTGAACTCCTCGAAGATGACCTCGTCCATGCGGCTGCCGGTGTCGATCAGCGCCGTGGCGATGATCGTGAGCGAGCCACCCTCTTCGATGTTGCGGGCGGCGCCGAAGAACCGCTTGGGCTTGTGCAGCGCGTTCGAGTCGACACCGCCGCTCAGGATCTTGCCCGAGGGGGGCACGACCGTGTTGTAGGCGCGGGCGAGGCGGGTGATCGAGTCGAGGAGGATGACCACGTCGCGCTTGTGCTCGACGAGGCGCTTGGCCTTCTCGATGACCATCTCGGCGACCTGCACGTGGCGCTGGGCGGGCTCGTCGAAGGTGGAGCTGACCACCTCGCCCTGCACCGAGCGCTCCATGTCCGTGACCTCTTCCGGGCGCTCGTCGATGAGCAGCACGATCAGGTAGACGTCCGGGTGGTTGTGCACGATCGCGTTGGCGATGTTCTGCATCAGCACCGTCTTGCCGGCGCGGGGCGGCGAGACGATGAGCGCGCGCTGGCCCATGCCGATGGGGCAGAGCAGATCCACGATGCGCGTGCTGTAGTTCTTCGGGTGGTACTCGAGGTTGAGCTTCCGGTCCGGGTAGAGCGGCGTCAGGTTGTCGAAGAGGATCTTGTTCTTCGCGGCCTCGGGCTCCTCGAAGTTGATCGTCTCGACCTTGAGCAGCGCGAAGTAGCGCTCCGACTCCTTGGGGGGCCGGATCTGACCGGTGATCGTGTCGCCCGTGCGCAGGCCGAAGCGGCGGATCTGGCTCGGAGACACATAGATGTCGTCCGGCCCGGGCATGTAGTTGTAGTCGGGGGCCCGGAGGAAACCGAAGCCGTCGGGCAGTATTTCGAGCACGCCCTCGCCGAAGATGGGCTCGTTCTTCGCCGCCTGGGCGTTGAGCATCGCGAAGATCAGCTCCTGCTTGCGCAGGCCGGCCGAGTTCTCGACGTTCATGTCCCGAGCCATCGCCGCGAGATCGGCGATCTTCAACTGCTTGAGCTCTTTCAGATTCATTCGGCTTTTCCTGAGCTTGACGACGGGGAGGGGCCCGGAGGGACCTGATGACCGCGGCCGATGTTCGGCGCGGTTGCAGGCGGTCTGAAGGGTCTCGCGGTCCTAAGCCACTTTACTGGGCCTGTCAACAGTTTCGGATTACCATGCCCGAGCCATGCCTACGCGCCCCCCCGAGGACCGAATCCGCCCCACGTCCGAGGTTCGCCTCACGCTGGCCACCAAGATTTTCCTGGGTCACCTGGCCACCGTGGTCGGCACGATCGCCCTCGTCCTCTACATGGAGCAGGCGGACAGCGGGCCGCTCGCGTTCGAGAGCCGCACCGCCCTCTCCATCGCCGTGTTCCTGCCCGCGATGGTCATGGCCTGGCTCATCTCGCACCGGCTGACGCGCAACCTGCGGGCACTCTCGGTCACGGCGCGGGCCATCGGCACGGGCGACCTGAGCGAGCGGCTGCCCATGCCCGGGCCGGCGCTGTTCCCGGACGAGATCGACGTGATGGCCGAGTCCACGGGCATCATGGTCGACAACCTGCGCGTGCTCGTGGAGCACCTGCAGTCGGCCTCGGAGAAGCTGGCGCGCTCGTCGAGCGAGCTGGTCGAGACGGCCGGCCACCTGAGCGCCCAGAACGAGGTCGTGGTGCAGCAGGTGGGCGGCATCGCCCGCCGCGCGGACCTGCAGTCGGGCAAGGTCGAGGAGCAGAGCGACGCGCTGACCCGCATGGTACGCGACCTGCGGCGCTCGGCGGACATCGCCACGGAGACGGCCCGCTCCACCCAGGAGACGAGCACCGCGGCCGCCCAGGGCAACGAGTCCACCCGCCACGCCCTCGGCCGCGTGCGCAGCGCCTTCGAGCGCGTCGAGGCCAGCGGCGGCGCCGTGTTCAAACTCTCGGAGAGCGCCGGCGAGATCCACGACATCGTCGAGGCCATCACCCGCATCGCCCAGCAGACCCACCTGCTCAGCGTGAACGCCAGCATCGAGGCGGCCCGCGCCGGGGATGCCGGCCGCGGCTTCGCCGTGGTGGCCGAGGAGATCCGGCGCCTGGCCGACTCCAGCGCCCGCAGCGCCGCCCAGATCCGGCTCATCGTGCAGGGCATCGATGAACACACCCGCAGCGTGGTGGACATCATGCGCGAGTCGACCCGCGACCTGGGCGACGGCCGCCGCGACATGGACGAGATCTCGCACGCCCTGGATACGATCGTCGAAGTCACGCGCCGCGAGGCCGCCCGGGTGGCCGACCTGAGCACCCTGGCCGTGGGACAGCTGAAGCTCGCCGAGGAGGTCGTGCAGGCCGCCGGCGAGGTGCGCCGGGTCGCCGACCACAACGCAGAGTCCACCCGCTCCGTCGAGTCCTCGTTCGGCGAGCAGCGGCGGCGCGGGCAGGCGCTGGAGTCGTCTTCGCGTCAGTTGGCGGTGCTGGCGGGCGAGCTGGCGCAGGTCACGCGCCGGTTCCGGCTCTGAGCGACGCTGCCGTGCGCGAACGCTTCCTCGTCACCGCCTTCGGGCCCACGGACCGCCGCGGCGCCACCCCCGCCGAGGACCCCGTGCGCTGCGGCTTCGACGTGTCGCAGGTCACCGAGGTGCTCCCCATGACCGCCGTGGCGCGGGTGCCCTGGGCCCCGCGCTGGGTCTGCGGCGTGATGAACCACCAGGGCCGCCTGCTCACGCTCGTGGACCTGGGGCGGTTCCTGGAGCTCAGCGACCCGGCGCCGCCCGCCGTCGCCGTGATCATCGACCGGGCGGACCTGAACCTGGCGCTGTGTGTGTGCGAGGTGGCCATCGTCGAGGCGCGCGACGCCGTCCAGGTGGGTCAGATCAAGCAGTTCCTGGCCCAGGCGAGCTGGATCACCGAGGCCCTGAGCACGCCGGAGCTGTCGTTTCAGCATCTGGACCTGCAGCGGGTCATCGACGCCATCGAAGAGGCCTTTTGATGGACCTCTCCAAATATCGGCAGCTCTATGTGAGCGAGACGCAGGAGAACCTGGAGAAGATCTCCCAGCTCCTGGTCGAACTCGAGACGAAACCGAACGATCGGCGCGCCATCGACACGGTCTTTCGGCTGGTGCACTCGATCAAGGGCATGAGCGGCACCATGGGCTACACGCCCGTGTTCGAGCTGGCCCACCACCTGGAAGACCTGATGGACCGCTTCCGGCGGCTCCAGGTGCCCATGCACACCGCCGCCATCGACGTGATCCTGGCCGGCGCGGACCGCATCGGGCAGTGGCTGACGGACGTGGAGGCCGAGCAGCTCCCCCTGCGCAACGACGTGGCCGCGACCACGCTGCACCGGCGGATTCAGGAGATGCTGGAGGGCCGCCTGGAGGCGCCGGTCGCCCCGCCGCCCCCGACCTCGGGCCGGCGCCTGCCGGACACGCTCTCGCCGGTGCCCTCGTCGCCGCCGGCCGCCCCGCCCACGACCGGCCTGGCCGTGGAGCCCGGCGACATCGTGATCACCGCCGAGATGGACCCCGGCGTGCCGGATCCCGGCCTGCGCGGTTTCCTGCTGCACAAGAAGCTCGGCGACCTGGGTCGCATCCGCGCGGCCCGGCCGGACCCCTCGGAGCTGCGCCAGGGCCGCCTGGACGGCCCCGTGCAGATCGTGCTGACGAGCAGCCTGGACGTGTCGCAGATCGAGGGTTACCTGAGCCTGGTGCCCGACCTCCGACAGGTCCACGTGCGCCGCGAGGACCCGCCGAAGGCCCAGCACGCGGTCGAACACGTCGACCCGCCGACGCTCCCCCCCGAGGTGTCGCCGCCCGTTGCGGACGAGCCCATGCTGTTGTTCTCCGAGGACTTCGGCGAGCAGCCGCCGGTGTCCATCGCCGAGTCGGACAGCGGGGACCGCAACGGCTTCTCGCGGCCGAGCGCCACCCCGCACCCGGCCGGTTTCAGCGAGTTCGACTTCGAGGACCTGCTCGGCGACACGATCCGCGAGGCCCCCCGCGAGGAGCGGCCGTCCGGCGTGCTCTCGCTGCCGACCCCCACCCACACGCCCACGCTGCCCCCCTTCGAGGCTCCGGATCTGGCCGCCCTGGGCCGCGATCCGGCGCTGGCCCCCGAGCCGGACGAGTCCCCCGGCGTGGCCGAGGCCGCCATCGTGCGCGCGCCGCGGGCCGCCCGCTCCGTGCGCGTGCGCACCGACTGGCTGGACGCCGTGCTCAACCGCACGGGCGACCTGCTGATCATCGCGCAGCGCCTGTGGAACCGGAACCAGAACAGCCCGGATCCGGTGATGACCGAGGCGCTCTCGGAGCTCTCGCGGGTGCTCAGCGCCCTGCACCAGGACGCGCTCTCCGTGCGCATGACGCCCCTCTCCGTGCTGACCGTGCGCCTGCCCCGCGCGGTGCGCGACATGGCCCGCCGCTCGGGCAAACGCGCCGTGCTGGTGACGCGCGGGGACGATCAGCACCTGGACCGCGCCATCATCGAGGGCCTGGACGCCCCGCTGACCCACCTGCTCTCGAACGCGGTGGAACACGGCATCGAGCTGCCCGAGATTCGGGAGGCGCGGGGCAAGCGGCCGGGCGGGACGATTCAGCTGATGTGCACCCGCGTGCGCGACGAGATCGTGGTCGAGGTCTCCGACGACGGCGGCGGCGTGGACCGCGAGAAGCTGGCCAACCGGGCCGTGGAGATGGGCCTGCTGACGCGCGGTCGGGCCGAACAGCTCGCCGAGCGGGATCTGGCGCGGCTGATGTGCCTGCCCGGGCTGACCAGTCGGGACGAGCCGGGCGAGAACGCCGGCCGCGGCGTGGGCCTGGACGCCGTGCGCGAGATGGTCAGCGGCCTGGGCGGCACGCTGGAGATGCAGAGCGAGGCCGGCGTCGGCACCACCATTCGGCTCCGGCTCCCGCGCACGCCGGGCATCAGCAAGCTGCTGCTCGTGGAGGCGGACGACCAGGTGTTCGGCCTGCCGCTCGCCCGCGTCCTCAACACCGAGATGTTCGAACCCGCGGCCCGGACCGAGGAGCGGGGCATGACCCTCGTCGATCACCAGGGCTCGCGCCTGCGCCTCTTCCCGCTGCGACACCTGCTGGGCCTGCCCGGGGCCGAGGCGGGTGACCGCCCCGAGGCCGCGTTCCCCGGCGTGGTCTGCCACGGCGAGGAGGGCCAGTTCGTGCTCGCCGTCGACCGCGTGGTCGGCCAACAGGACGCCGTGATGAAGCCCCTCGGCCCGCTGCTCGAGCGCATCGACGGCCTGCTCGGCGTCACGATCGACCCCGTGGGCAAGCCGGTGTTCATCGTGGACGTGCTGCGGTTCCTGGCCCGACGCGCCTGAGGGCGGTCCGAGGGGTTCAGGGCGCCGGCGCGTTGATCGGCTCCGGTCGAACGGCCTAAATTGACCGGCATGTCCACGCTCCCGCCGGCTCGCCTCCGGCTCCTCTCGCCCATTCCTGGGGGCGTCGCCCTTGGCCTGCGCCTCATGGTCGCGGCGCTCGTGGCGTGCGACGACGCTGCAGGGGGTCGTGAGTCGGCGGCGGTCGACGCCGCGCTGGCCGACGCCCTGCCCGCCGACGCCCTGCCCGCCGACGCCCTGCGCGATGGTCGCCGCGAAGAGGACTTCGCCACGGTGCCCGGGCCCGCGTCCGTGTCGCCGACCCCGGTCGACCGGGCGGTGCTGCAGCGTTTCCCGGCCGAGTTCCGGGCCCTCGCCGCCGCCGGTCTGCCGAGCGACAACGGCGGGCTGATCGGTCGCAATCGGCGCTGGGGCGCCATGTACGCCCCACGATTCCAGCTCGGCGCGGGTTCGGCGCTGCGGATTTCGCTGGCCGCCGAACGCCCGCGCGAGGCGTCCCTCGCCTTCGCGGCCATCCGAGCGTGACTGTCCGAGGTCGCGGAGGACGGCTACCTGCCCGAGCGCCTGCCCGAGGCCGAGTTCCCGGGGGCGGTCCTGTCGCCGGCGGACGTGGCGAGCGGGGGCGCCTTCTTCCTGGGCGACGCCTGCCTGGGCCTGCTGGCGCTCGAGGCCAGCCCCGACGCGGACACCGTGGTTCCACCGGCCGAGCGCGCGGAGGTCGTTTCCCGCGCCGTGCGGGCCACGGGGTGGCTCGCCACCCAGGCCGACCTCCTCCGGGGCGCGGACGCCGCCGCCCCGAACCGCCTGCTCTTCGACGCCGTCACGTTTCAGGCGTGCGGCGTCCTGGGCGCCACGCCGGCGTGGAGGTCCCTCGGGGCGGACTTCGCCGCGCGCGCCTTCGCCCGCTTCGACCCGGCCGGGTACTTCATCGAGGGGGGTGGTCACGACACGAGCTACCAGGCCGTCGGGATCTCGCAGGCCGTGAACTTCCTCCTCGCGGGCGGCGCCGATCCGGACGCGGCAACAACGCAGAGGCTGCGGACGGCCGCCCACTGGCTCGCGGCGCGCATCGACGCCGAGGGGCGCCTGGACTCCAGCGGCAATACGCGAACCTGCGGCGGCGGCGAGTCGTTCCTGGGGGAGGCGAAGATCGTGTCGCTGCCCACCGTGTTCTCCGCCCTGGCCTACGTCGGCGTCCCGCCCGACGACCGCCCGCTCCTCGACGCGGCCGCGCGGATCTCCGCCTGGGTGCAGACCCACCCGGACACCCATCCCTGCTGGCCCGCGGCCAGTCCCGGCCCCGACGCCGACCTCCCCTGAGGCCCGGTCAGGGCGCCGGCGGCTCGGCCACCCAGATCTCGCTGGCGATGTAGGGCGCCTGGTAGAAGGCCGTGAGCACGCGGCCGTCCGCCAGCGCCGCGACGCCGAGCATGCGACCGGGGCCGGGCACGGGGATGGTGTCCAGCAGATCGCCCGCGGCGTTGTAGTGCAAAAGCCGCGGGCCGGTGTTCGGGTTGGCCTCGCTGAACCAGAGCTCGCCATTGGGGGCGAGGCTCACGGCGTCCGCCCAGCGCACCTGCTGGGGCGTCAGGAACTGAGACACGGTGCGGTCCGGCGCGATGCGCAACACCCCGCCCGCGTGGTCGTCCGTGCAGTAGAGCGTGCCGTCCGCGGCGAGCTGGAGGCTCTCGGGGCTCGACGCGCCCGTGTCCGCGTCCACGAGCACCACGGGCTCGGCGCCGGCGGGGTACTCCACGATGCGGCTGCCCCCTTCGTCGGCCACCACCAGCGTGCCGTCCGGCCGTACGGCCAGGCCCTTGGGCTCGACCAGGCCGTCCGCCGGGCGCAGGACCGTCTCGTGGGTGCCGTCCGGGTTCAGGCGGTGCACCGCGCGCGACACGTTGTCCGACACGTAGACCACGCCGCCGGGGCCGTCGGCCGTCTCCTCGGGTTTGGAGAGCCCGGGAAAGTGCTCGAAGAACAGCGACACGGTGTTGGCCACGGGGTCGATGACCTGCAGGTCGCCCGTGACCTGGTTGGCCACCAGCACGCGGCCGTCGGCCATGCGGTGCAGGCCGTCCGGCGCGGAGAGGCCGTCGGCGTCGGAGAACAGGCGCCGCACGTTCCAGACGCGGGGCAGGGCGGCGTCGGCGGCGGCCACGTCCGGCCCGATCGCGGCGTCGGCGAGCGCGGGGCAGTCGGCCTCGACGGCGGCGGCGTCGGCGGGGGGCGCGGCGTCGGAGAGCACGGCGTCGGAGAGCACGGCGTCGGAGAGCACGGCGTCGGGGGTCGTCGCCGCGTCCGGCGTCGGCGGTCGGGCGTCCGGGGTCGCCGGTCGGGCGTCCGACGCAGGCTGGGCATCCCGCGGGGGCGGGGGCTCGCACACGCGGTCCGGGCGTTGCGCCGCAGCGTCCGGCGCGGTCGAGGCGTCCGCGGCCGGGTCCGACGAGGCGGCGTCGCACGCCGACAGACCGAGCAGGGCGGCGGCGACGAGGGGCGCGGTACGGGCGAGGCCAAGCATGGCCCTACCCTACGTCGACGGCCGCGTCCGGGGATAGTCCCGGGCTCAGCGGCCCACGCCGTCCAGCCGGAAGCCCGCCCAGTAGGCCGGGTGCGGGAAGTACTTCATCACCTTGAGCTGCGCGTCCCGCAGGGCCGTCGCCGGGTCGTGCGTCTTCAAGTTGCGGTGGAAGTTCTTCATCAGGACACCCGAGGTCAGGTCCGACACGCGCCAAAGGCTCGACACGACACTCTTGGCGCCGGCCGTGAGGAACGCGCGGTGCATGCCCGCCAGGCCGTCGCCGCCCTCGGGATCGGCCAGGCCGGTCTCGCAGGCCGAGAGCGTGGCCACCGCGGCGCTCAGGTCCAGGCCCAGGATGTCGTACAGCGTGACCCGCTGCTCGGCGAAGGCCGGGAAAAGGTCGCCCGCGGGGATGCCGCCGAACTGCAGGTAGCTCAGCATGGGGTTCTCGGGCACGTAGACCGCGTGCGCGGCGATCTCGAGCAGGTCGGCCTTGCCCGCCTTCTCCAGGAACGCCTCGCGGGTGGCCTCGCGGCCGGCGAAGACGGTGGCCGCGGGGAAACTCTCCTTGAACGCCGAGGTCTCCTTCTCGGTGAAGGGCAGGTGCGGCCATTGCGTCCGCAGGCCGCGCCACTCCTCGAGGCGCCGGAAGTACTTCTTGGTCCCGGCCTTCGGCTCGGTGTCCGGACCCATGCCCGCCCAGTTGAAGGCCATCGGCGCGCGGGGGCTCTGGGCGCCGAGCGCCGTGAGCGTACGCAGGTGACTGGCCGAGGGCAGGTACGCGATGTTCCAGCGCTCCACCGCCCAGCCCTTGCCCGTCCAGAGGCCGGCGAAGGGCAGCACGTTCAGGGGCCCCTCGGGCACCACGAGCACCCGGGCGGCCAGCTTGTCCTGCACCGGGCCGAGCAGCGCGTCGAACAGCCGCTTCGAGTCGACCTCGAGGGCGTCGAAGGCGGCCGTGTGTCGCCGGTAGTTCCGGATCTCCGTGGTCAGGGCGGCGGCGTCCGTGGCCAGCGTGTGCAGGCTCAGGCCCTGCGCGTCGGCCACGAAGGCCACGGCGCCCCAGGGCGCGGTGTAGTAGGTCAGCAGCGTGGTCTGCGCGGGGATGCGCTTCTGCAGCGTGGCGAAGGGCTCCGTGTCCACGGCGAAGTAGGCCGGGAGCTGCGCGTCCACGGCGGCGAGCGCGCGGCGGGCCTCGTCAGCGGCGGTCCGGGCGGCGTCGGCGGCCTTGCGGGCCCGGGCCCGGTCGTCCGGGGCGGCCTCACCGGCCTCGGCCTCGGCCTCGCGCAGCGCGCTGAGGCGCTCGGTGTACCGCGCGACGGCGTCCTTGCCGCGCTTGAACACACCCGCGCTCCGGGCGGTCATGTCCACGAAGCCGCGGCTGCGCCACCGCTCGGCCGCGTCGAAGGCGTCGGCGGCCCGGTTCTGCGTGGCGTAGAGCTTCACGAGCTGGTCGTAGACGTCCTTGAACTCGAAGTCGATCCGCGCAGCACCCGGCGCCCGCCGCGGCCGCGCGGGCAGCAACTCCACGGCGCTCGCCGCCTCGAGCAGCGCCTTCTCGGCGTCCGCCTCCCGGTGCAGCGCGGCCAGGGCCGTCGCCTCGCCGAGCTGCAGCATCCAGCGCACGCCGGGCAGGCTCAGGTGCTGCTCGGCGTCCAGGCCCGCGCGGAAGGCCGCCAGCGCGCCCTCGTGGTCGTCCTGGGCGGCGAGCACGCGCCCGCTCTCCAGACCGACCCGCACCAGGACCTCCCAGGCATCCGCGGGTTTGGCCAGCTCGCGGGCCTCTTTCAAACGGTCGCGGGCGTCGTCGTACCGCGCCATCACGCGCAGCACCTTGCCGGCGTTGACCAGGTCGTCGGCGATCCGCACGGGATCGCCCTTCTCGCGGTCCTCGAGCTCGGCGCTGCGGAACTGCGTCGCCGCCTTGCCGGGGTTCCCGGCCTCGAGCTCCAGGCGGCCGAGGTCGCGCAGCGTGTCGGCGTACCCCTCGTCGTCCCGGGACTCGCGGGCGAGCCGCACGCCCTCGGTGAGCGCGGTGCGGGCCTCGTCCAGCCGGCCGAGGTGGGTGAGCGCCCGGCCCCGGGCCGCGTGGAAGCGCGCGTGCCACTGGGGCAGCAGGTGCGAGACCTTCAGGCCGGCGTCGGCGAGCGCCAGGGCGTCCACGGCGTCCCCCAGCTCCAGGCGGGCCATGGAGAGCACGATGCGGCAGCTGTGGGCCAGCGACTGATCGGCGAGCGGCGTGGAGAGCGCGAGCGCCTGCTCGGCGTCCACCGCGGCGCCGGCCGCGTCGGCGCGGCTGAGCTTCACGTAGGCCAGCTCACGGAGCACCACCGCGGCGGCGTGGACGTCCTGCCGCTTCTCGGTGAGCTGCACGGTGTGGTCGTGCACACCCTTCGAGTAGAGCGCGACCTCCTCGTCGCCCGGGGCGTCCGCCAGCCGCTTCACGTACTCGGCGTAGGTCGCCTCCAGGCCGGTGTACTCGGCCCGATCGACCTTGGGCATGGCGCCCAGGGCGAGCGTCAGGCCGCGCTTGGCCCGCGCCGAGTCCGACAGGTGCAGGCGCGCCACCCGGGCGCCCAGCGCCGAGAACTCCGCGATGCGCCGGGCCTGCGCCGCCGCGTCGCCGCCCTCGGACAGGCTCTTCTTGGCCAGCTCGGCGGCCTTCTCGTAGCCCTGCACGGCCTCGGGGTACTTGTGGAGCGACTCCAGGCCCATCGCCTCGATCCCCCAGGCCGCCGCCGAGAAGCCCGTGAGGGCCGCGGCGTCCGCCCCGCGTGCGGCGGGCAGGTCCTTGTCCAGGCGGGCCTTGATCGCGGCGACGGACTCGATCGCGTCCGCCCCGCGTCCGCCGGCCGTCTGCCACTCGGGCACCCGCAGCCAGGCGTCGTAGACCCGCGTCATCGGCTGGCCGGTCTTCTCCAGCTTCTCCACGGTGGAGAGCTGCGTGATCACGGCGCTGCGGGTGTCCCCCAGGTTGAAGTGCGCACGGGCCAGGATCTCCTGGGCCTCGATCACCTTGGCGCTGTCGGTGTCGCCGGCGGCGCGCCACAGGGCCAGCGCCGGCTCCAGGTTGGTCGCCGTGACGCGGTACTGCGCCACGTCCCAGGCGGCCTTGCCGGCGGTGAACATGCGCTCGGCCTCGAGCCCGGCCACGCCGGCGTCGCTCGGGGAGAGCCCGGGCGAGCCGTACAGCCGCACCCGGTCGAAGCGCTCGATGTCGCGGCCCTCCGGGTCCTCGTCCGTCTCGCCCTTGCGCAGGGGCACTCGGGCGGCGGGCACCGGGACCCGGTGGAACGCATCACCCGCGCTCTCCTTGCCGAGGCGGCGGGCCAGCTCGCCGAACCACTTCGTCATCGCCTCGGACGTCAGGTTCCCCTGGGGCGCCAGCGCGATGGTCGGCACGCCCAGCGCGTGCAGGTAGCGGGTGGTCATCACCAGGCCGTCGCGGCCGCGCAGGCCATCGTTCACGCCCACCGCCGCCACGAAGCTCGTCTTGAGCCGGTCGCCGAGCCGCAGCGGGAACCGGTAGTCCTCCAGGCCGCGGACCTCACCCTTGAGGCCGAGGCGCACGTTGGCCAGGGAGTCCTCCTCCACGCGCAGCGGCAGCGTCCAGAGCTGCATGCCCGACTGGATCATGTGGCCGGCGGTGCGCGTCAGGCTCAGCTTCTCTTCTTCCAGCACCCGCCAGCCCTCGAGGCCGGAGACCGTCCGCTCGATGTCGGCGCGGGGGAAGGCGTTGCCCTCCACGGCGTCGGACGAGAGCACCAGGCCGTCCGTCACGTACAGGTTGCGCGCGCGGAAGGCGTCGCCGAGCTCCAGCACCCCGGCCAGGTGCACGGGGAGCGCGTCCGGCGCCCACCGCGCCGCCACGGCGTCCACGGGGAACTCCGCGCCCAGGCGCAGCAGGTCGAAGTACACGGTCTTGTCGCTGGCCACCCACTTGCCGACGACGTCCGGCAGGAGCGCCAGCAGGGCGGGCAGGTTCTGCTCACCGTAGAACGCCGCCTCGCGGATCGCCGGGAGGCGCCCCTTGGCGAGCGCGTGTTTGACGGCCAGCCGGTCGCCATCGCGGCGGAGGTTGAAGAACACGACCTCCTGCCCGACGACCACGGCGGACACGATGGAGGCCTTGTCGCCGAGCGCCTCGGCCAGCCCCTGGTCGGCGACGCGCGTGCCGAAGATGAGATCGGCGACGGCGGCGCTCTGGCGGTCCACGGCGGCGAAGAGGTCGCGCCACAGTCCGTCGTTCCGGGCGCGCGCCATGGCGGCCAGCGCGGCCTCGTGGGTCTCGCGCCCCTTGGGCTCGATGGTCTGGTTGGCCCAGGCGCGCTGGTAGAAGGCGTACCACTGCCGGATCGGGTCGAGCGCCGCCTGCAGCGGGCCCGAGGGCGACACGTAACCGAACGCCGCGAGCTCGTCCGCGACCATCCGGCGGTCTTCATCCTCGGCGAAGTCGAGCACGGCGCGCATGTCGCCGACGCGCAGGGCCACCTCGCGCGCCCGCCCGAACATCCGGTGGCGCACGGTGGCGCCGTGGGTGCGGTAGCGCTCGCCCAGGAACCCGGCCGGCGGCAGCGCGTTCACGGCGGCGCGGGCGGCTTCCAGGTCGTTCTTGCGGCTGGCGAACTCCATGTCGAGCAGGGGGCAGGCCTCGCCGAGGTCGAGCACCACGGGGATGGGCGTCTCCTCGACGTCACCGAGCGCCGCCGTCGGCGGGGCCGGGGGCGCCTCGGGGGCCTCGTCCGTCTCGGGCTCCGGCTCGGGCTGGGCCTGTGCGGCGGCGGCGGCGGCCGCGGCGCGCTCCTCGTTGCGGGCGAGGGCCTCCTGCACGTTGCAGATGCGCCGCGCCTGCTCGAGGTAGGCCATGCCGCGATCCGTCGTCAGGGCATCGGGCGCCGTGAAGTACGAGGCCACCTCGGCCAGGTTCATCAGGCTCTCGACGTGCCACCGCAGCCGGTCGACGATGAAGGTCCGGCCCAGATCCGGCGCAGGGCGGGCCGAGGGTCCGGGCTCCGGCGCCGTGCGGGTGACCGCCTGCAGCAGCAGCCCCGCCGCGTCCGAGAAGAAGCTCGCCTGCAGCATCCAGGCGTCGAACTTGCCGGAGAGAGAGTAGGTGCCCCAGCCGGTCTTCTTCTTGCCCTCGCCCGAGGCCGCCGGGCCGGTGTCCGCGGCCAGCGAGCGGCCGTAGTTCAGGAACAGCAGCGCCGTGGCGTTCAGGTACTTGAGGCGGAGCTCCTCGTCGGCGATCAGGTTGCCGCCGTTGGTGACCTCGATGCGCTGCCGCCAGTCCTCCATCTTGCGCAGGCGCTTGGCCAGCGTCGACAGCTCGTCGGGCTCCAGGCGGCGCCCCACGGCGAGATCGGCGAGCATCTGCTCGGCGCGGTTGACCATGGCCGTGGCCATGAACACGAAGAGCTCGGGGCGGCCCTGGAACTCCTCGCCGTCGGCCTGCGCGTCGTCCCACTGAAGCTCGACGGCGTCGTCGAAGATCGCGTCGAGCTCCCGCGCGAAGGTGGCCCGGTCCCCCGCCTTCAGCGCCGAGGCGGCCACGCGCCCCTTGAGGATCCACATGGCCCGCGCGAAGTCCGGGTTCTCGTTCTCTTTGTAGAGGTCCTCGCGCTGCTCGAGCTGCCGGGCCGCCTGCTGCGACGCGTACCAGAGCGCGTGGTTGTCCCGGTAGATCAGGTCGGCGAGGGCCGTCTGCACGTGCCGCTCGGCGTCGCCGGCGAAGCCGCCGAAGAACAGCGACCCCTCGGGCGTCAGCGCGATGCGCGTGCTCTCCTCGCTCTTCATGCCGCCGTGCTGACCGTAGAGCACGCGCGCCTCTTCGAGCTTGGCGATGGCCTCGCCGTACTCGCCCATCAGGATCAGGTTGTAGGCCACCGAGCGCGTCAGGGCCGACAGCAGGTGCGTCTTGCCCCGCGTCGTGTAGAGCTTGATGGTCTGGTCGAAGTAGCGGTTGGACGCCTCGTAGTCCCCCATGAAGTGATTCACGAGGGCCAGGTGGGCGATGATCTGCGCGTCCATCTCGCGGTAGCCGTCCGCCAGGATGGGATCCACCATCGCGGCGCGGGCGTGCACGATGGCCCGCGCGGTCTCGTAGTGGTCCTCGGCCTCGCGGAAGTGGTCCGTCATGTAGGCGGCCTGGGCGAAGTTGAAATAGAACATCGCCTTCTGTTCGGGGTTGGTGAACCCCGCGCCCAGCGCCACCAGGGCCTCGCGGGCCTGGTACTTCTCGTAGGCGTAGGCCCAGCCGTTGCCCAGGGCGGCCCAGGCGTTGCCGTGGCTCACCAGCAGGTCGGCCTCGGTCTGCAGGTCGATGCCGCGGTCGTTCAGGCCGTCGGCGATCATGTACTGGTCCAGGGCCTGGATGACGAAGGCGTCCTTGACCTTGTCGAAGTACTGCTCGCGCATCAGGTTGACCCAGCCCAGGGTCATGTGCGGGAACGGGCTCTCCGGGCGCAGGTCCGCCGCGGCCTCGAGGTACTCCTCGGCCTCGTCCAGGCTCTTCAGGCGCAGGTCCGGGTCGTAGGTCCACAGGTAGCCCAGGCCGTACATGGCCCCGAAGTCGCCCTCGTTCTCCTCGAGGCGCCCTTCGAAGTCGTCGCGCAGGGCCTTCCAGTTCGCTTCGAGTTTGTCCTGGATCTCCTCGCGGCGCGCCTTGACGCCGGCGGCGTCCATGCCGTCGTTGGGGGGCGGCGGCACGCCCTGGTTGAGGTCGTGCTGGATGACCTTGCGCAGCGCGGCGACGGCCTCGGGCTCGAACTCGAGCAGGCGGGTGTAGAGGCCGTGGGCCTTCTCGGTGTCGCCGTCCTGCTCGGCCTGGAAAGCCCGCTGGAGCGAGAGCGCGACCGTGTGCGACCGCGCCTCGCGGTGGAGCGGGTTGAGCGGCGGGTGGGCCTTCATCACCGCGGCGTAGCTGGTCAGCGCGCGGTCGTAGTAGGCGCTGGCCTCGTTGAACCGGCCCTGCGCCCGCAGCTCGGCGGCCAGCGAGGCCGCGAACTGGCCGGCCTTGAAGCCGGCGCGCGTGGCCTCGGGCTGGGCGTTCGGCCAGCGGTCGAGCAGGGTCTCCATCGCCTGCGCCGCCAGGGCGTTCTGGCCCGAGACCGCGTAGAGCTCGCCCATGCGGTACTGGGCCTTGGCCGCGAAGGCGGACTTCTTCGCGTGGCGGTCGATCAGGAACCGCAGCGTCTCGATCTCGAGCGCCGGATCCGGCGACGCGGCGGCCACGACGCGCAGGGCCTCGCGGGTGGCCCGCAGGTGGGCGCGCGTCTCGCCGGGCCAGCGGTCCCAGGTGCCCAGGAAGTACTCGGCGCCGCTCTCGCCGCCGCCGGGCATGCGCGCGAGCACGCGCCCCTGGCCCAGGTAGGCCGCGGCCGCCTGCGCCGGGGTGGCGTCCCGCTCGGCGAGCACGCCGCGGAACGCCGCCGCCGCCGCCTGCCAGTCGCCCGCCAGCAAGTGGACCTCGCCGGCCTGCACGCGGCACTGCGCCTTGCCCTCCGGGGAGCGGGCGGCCTCGCCGGCGGCCTGCACGCGCTCGAGCGCGGCGCGGGCGTCGGCCTCCTCGAAGATCACGCCGGACTCGGCCTCGCGGGCCTTCAGCGCTTCGGCGTAGGCCGACGCCGCCCGGCAGCGACCGACGTCCGTCAGCGGTCCGCCGCCGCTCTGGGCGGCCAGGATCTCGCCGATCTCGGCGGCCTTCTCGAACTCGCCGGCGTCGGCGTAGAGCTCCAGCGCCTCGTACAGCCCGCGCTGGCTCTCGGGGGTCGGCGGGAACGCCGCGAGGCCCTTGAGGGCGAAGGCCTTGCCGTAGGTGTCCTCGTAGCTGTCGGCGAGCGCGATCTGCGCCGCGACGGTCGCCGCGCGAGGCAGCAGGCCCTCGGCCGGCATCAGGAAGACGTCGAAGTTGTTGCCGCGCAGGCCGCTGTAGACCAGACCCGATTCGTGGGCCTGGCTCAGGATGGACACGGCGCGATCGGGCGTGAGCTGCCGCGATTGGGCCATCAGGTCCGCGGGCGTGGCCGTCTTCAGGGCCTCCGTCGGCATGCTCCAGATGGAGCCCTCGGCGTCGCCGGTGACCGTCTGCGCCGGCGCGCCGTGGTGGAAGACCATGAAATACAAGGTCTTTCCGTCCGGGCTGAACGTCGGGAAGCCCTTGCTGTACGGCCCCAGGGTGACGATGCGCGGCTTGCCGTACTTGGGCGTGCCCTTGGGATCGTCGATGGGGATCACCGCGACCTGGGCCGGCTCACCGTTCTTGAAGCGCGTGACCGCCAGGAGCGAGCCGTCCGGCGACACCGCCGGGTGCGAGTAGCCCCACTCCGTGACCACGGTCTCGGCGACGGGGTCGTCGCGGTCCTTCTTGTCCTCGACCTTCGAGAGGTCCAGGCGGGCGATGCGGTACTGACCCTCGGGGCCCTGCGCGAAGTAGACGAAGCGGCCGTCCGGCGAGAACACCGGGAACAGCTCGCCGAGCTTGCGGCCCGTGAGCTGCTCGCTGGACTCGCGGTCCTCGTCCAGGTCGCCCTTCCACAGGTACAGGTCGCCCTTCACGTCGTCGCGCATGGAGACGAAGACCAGCGACTCGCCGTCCGGCGACCAGACCGGCATGGTGTCCATGGCCGGGTGGGTGCTGATCTGCGTGCGCTCGCCCGTGCGCAGGCTGCGCATCCAGATGTCGAAGTCGTCCGCGGCGTCGACGCTGTAGGCCAGCATCTCGCCCGAGGGGCTCAGGCGGCCGTAGACCTCGTGATCGGTGAAACCCGTGAGCGTCGTGGGGGCGACGGGGGCGGCGGCGGGGGCCGGCGCGCGAAACGCCGGGAGGATGAGCTCTGGGGCCGGCGGTCCGCCTCCGCGCGGGCGGCTGGCGCAACCCGCTGCGGTCACGAGCGCCAGGGCGGAGAGCCAGGCCGATGTGCGGGCGGGTTTTCGCATGGGCCCTTACTCGGCCTCCGCTTCGGCCTGCCGGCGGGCCTCGTCGAGCTTGGGATCGGGCTTCTCGATCCAGCCCTGGTCCGGGTCCTCGATGGGGGTCCCGGGCAGGCTCTGGGTGACCGCGAGCTCGTGCATCATCTTGCGCACCTCGGGCAGGTCCTCCGGGCCGAGGCCCGAGTACATGTCCAGCACGCGCTTCATGATCACGTCGCGATCGCGGTTCTCCTCGGCGATCACTTTGGTGGCCTGGAGCTTGAGCTGGGCGTTCTCCTTCAGCTCGGGCGTGTCGCGCAGCGCGAGCGTGCCCTGCAGGCTCTCACCGGCGATCTTCTTGCCCTTGAGCTCCTCGACGTCGTCGCGGCGGAACTGCCGGTTCATCACGGCGATGAGCGCCTCGCGATGGGCCGGGCTCAGCTCCGTGCCGGGCGCGCCCATGCTGCGCACGGACGACGCCAGGATGAGGTCGTTCTCCAGCTTGTCGAAGTTGCCCAGGATCTGGTTTTCCAGCTGCGTCTTCTCGGACACGACCTTGGGGCGGACGCTCACGCAGCCGGGCGCCACGAGGGCGGCGACCAGACCGAAGAGGGCGGGGAGCAGGGGCTTCCAGGCGTTCATACGTCACCTGTTCTCGAGTGTTCTCGGGGGGTTCAGGGGGCCGGGCCGTCGGCGGCCGCGGCGGCGGTCTCGCCTTCCTCGTCCGGGGCGGGGCCGATTTCCGGGGGCTCGCGCACGGGCGGGATGAAGTTCAGCTCGGCGATGAAGTTCTCGACGACCTGACGTGCGTCGAGGCCCTCGACCTTGATGCCGTCCAGGTACGCGTTCAGGGCGCCGCGTACGCCGGGGATGGCGTCGAGTTTGGTCTCGAGGTCCATGTTCGCGTACTCGAACTCGAGGTTCACGTACTGGACCGATGGGTTCAGGAACGAGACCCGCTGGAACAGCGTGCGCTGGTCCTGGATCTGCTGATTGCGGCCGCCCGGATCGGAGAACTTCAAGAGCTCGTCGAGCTGGCGCAGCGAGAGCTTGGAGATCTTGATCCCGCCGTCCACGTCGCGGTTCTTCCAGCCGAAGGCCAGGTCGGCGTCGACCTTCACCTCCGTCGCGGCGCTGTACTTCTTCTTCACGTCGCGGCGGGGGTTCAGGGCGGCCAGGTTGATGCCGCCGATCTGCATCTCCATCACCAGGTTCAGGTCGGGCGGTGCGAGGCCCTTGAGCTGCAGCCCTACGCGCCCGCCGATGTCGCCGCCCATCATCTGGATGTACAGGCGCTCGATGTCGAAGACCCAGTTCTCGTAGCCCATGTTCAGGGCCACGCGGTCGACGGTCAGCGGGCTGTGTGCCTTCTCCAGCACGCGCCCGGACTTGACGTAGGTGACCTCTTTGTCGACGTCCACGCCGTCGATGGTCACGTTGGCCGCCGCGTTGGAGTAGCTCTGCATCGTGTGGTGCAGGGGGCTCTGCTCGGCGGCGATGACGTCCCGGGCGGCGGGCCACAGCTTCGTCACGTCGCGGAAGAACGCGCGGGCGCGGTTCTTGTCCACGGCGATGGCCGCGAGCATGTCCAGGTCGACGCGCTGCACCATGGGCGAGTGCATCGTCAGGTTCTTCAGGTGCACGTTCTGCACCGTGTAGAGCTGGGTGCCGTCGGGCAGGCTGGGATCCTGGCCGTGTTTCTCGGACCAGATGTGGCAGTTCTCGCCGACCAGCACACCCTTGAGCTCCAGCGACTGGGCGTCCAGGTTGCGCACGCGGGCCTCGACGCCGACCTTGCCGGCCATGGAGACGGACAGCTTGTCGTGCGTCTCGACGCTGCCCAGGGTGACCATGTGTTTGGCCTGGGCCTTCTCCAGCGCGGCGGGCAGGTCGATGCCGGCGAACATGGACAGGTCGACCGCCGGCATCGCCGTGCCGTTGAGCACGAAGTTCTTCACCACGCCGTTGGCCGAGAAGTGCACGCCGTGGGAGTGGTTGAAGAACTCCAGCCGCTTCACGTCGAGGCGGTCGAGCTCGGCGTAGACCTCGGAGTCGATGGGCGGGTAGCGCAGCCGGGGGAGCGACGCCTTGATGTCGATCTCCAGCTCGTTCTCGGCGATGGCGCGGTCGAGGGGCGTGCCGCCCACGTTGATGGAGAGTCGGCGCTGCTCGTCCGTGCCCTCGGCGTCCGCGTCCCGGTTGGGGACCAGGTGGGTGGTGAAGTGCACGAAGCGCGGCTTCGAGGCGGGCACGGGCTGCGAGAGCTTCAGGCCCGTGAGCTGCAGGCCGGCGACGTCGATGCGCTGCTCCACGACCAGGTTCTGCAGGTCCAGCCGGCTCTCCCGCATGTTCAGGTTGCCGAGCTTGATCGTGTGACCGATGGAGAGGGGGTACTTGTTGCCGTCCGCCGCCGCGGCCACGCCCGGGTCGTAGGTCAGCCGGAGCTGGTCCTGCACGACCTTGGTGCGGGTGCCCGGGGCGCCCTTCTCCTTGTTGGCGATGCGGATGGTCTTGCCCGGCTGCCGCAGCGACAGGGCCTCGAGGCCGAACTGCACGCCGACGTCGATCTTCTCGATGTCGAAGGCGCCGCCGCCGAGCGCGCGGGCCACGGGGAGCTTGATCTGGGGGGTGAGCTTCGCGGCGATGCCCTCGACGCGCACGCCCTTGGCCTTCTGCGTCACGCGGCCCACGGTCACGCCGGCGTGGCCATCCACCGCGGGGCCGCCGCCGCCGGGCAGCAGCCGCAGCTTCATGGGCACGCCGAGCTTCTCGACCACGGCGCCGGCCTCCTCGGCCACGATGCGCCCGATGCCCAGCGCGGCATCCGCGGGCGACTCGATGGTGATGTCCGACGGCCGCCCGGAGACCCGCACGGTGCCGTTGAGGTTCTCGATCTTCAGGCCCTTGGCCGGCATGCCCACGGACATGCCCTGGAACCGCTGCGTGAGGTCGAAGTTCACCGGCAGCGCCAACAGCCGCCCCATGTCGCCGCCCAGGCTGCCCAGGCGGTCGAGCGCCGGCAGGCGGCCCTGCACGTGCAGCGCGGTGGTCATGCCACCCAGCAGGTTCATCGCCTTGGGGCCCTTGGCGCCACCGGGCTCGAAGGCCATGCGCAGCCCCGTGTCCAGCTCCAGAGACTGCCCCGCCACGCCCGGCTGGAAGCGCAGCTTCAGCGGGATGGCCAGGTTCTTGATGACCACCCCCAGGTCGTCCTTGCTGATGCGCCCGATGCCCAGGGGCCGGTTCGCGGGGGCTTCGATCAGGATGTCGGCGGGGGTGCCGGACACGCGCACGGCGCCGTCCAGCCCGGCCACGCCCAGGCGCGCGCCGGGCATGCCGACGGACAGCCCGTTGAAGCCCTGCGTGATCTCGAACTTCACCGGGAGCGCGAAGACCTTGGCCAGATCGCCCCCGAGGGTCTTCAGCTCTTCGAGCGGGGGCAGCTCGCCGGACACGTGAATCGTCGTGTCCACGCTGCCGCCGAGCGCCATGCCGGCGGGCATCTTGGCGCGGGCGCCGGGGGGCGCCAGGCCGAGCGCGCGGGGGATGGAGATGGGCTCGACCCGCGTGTTGAAGGCGAAGCCGCCCTGCCCCATGTTCTTCACGAAGGCGTCCACGCCGACCTTGATCGTGTCGGACACGTTCACCGTCAGCCGGTCCAGCGAGAAGCTGTTCTCGCGCAGGTTGCCGCCGGCCTGCAGCGCCGTGCCGAAGGACATCGCGACCTTGCCCTGGCCGGGCACGTCCGCCTGGATCACCGGGATCTGCAGGTCCAGCGCGGCGCCGACGTCCGTGGGGGCGCGGCCGCTCAGCGTGGCGCCGGCGGCCAGGTTCAGGGCCAGGCGCTCGACCTTGGCGCCGAAGCCATCGACCAGGCCCACACCCACCGTGCCCTTGAGCATCGCCGACGGCCGACCCTCGGGCGGGGCGGTGAAGCCGGCCGTGAAGGCCGTCTGCAGGCCGGCGGCGTCCAACGCCGGGGCCGCGGGGTTCACGCCCACGTCGATCTCGACGCCGATGTCCTTCACCAACGCGGCGATGGGCGGGATGACCACGAGGGGCTTGGGCGCGTCCGGGCCCGGCGCGGGGGCCTGCGTGGTGTCCACGTCCACGCCGAAGCCGCGCACGAACAGGCGCCCGGTCACGCTCGGCAGGCCGTCCGCGGCGAGCTTCTCGCCGTCGCCCTCGATCAGGAAGTTCTCGAGCCCCGCCTCGCCGAACAGCTCGAACTTGCTGCCCGGCGGGAGGAACGGCCGCACGTAGGGTACGAAGGCGGGGAACGGGAGGCGGACCTTCTCGATCTGCGCGACGATGTTCTGCTTCTTCAGGCCCTCGAGGTTGGCCTTCATCCGCAGGATCTCCTCGCCGTTGAACTCGGCGGTCAGGAGCTTGATGCCCGCGGTGTCGGCCTTCACGTCCGCCTGGGCGGTCGTGCGGGCGGTGAGCTTGATGGGCGGCAGGTCCAGGCCCGGCGCGTCCAGCTTCGTCGAGACCATGAACAGGTTCAGGTCGATGTCGACCTTCGGCTTGTCCAGCTCGGCGCCGATGTCCACGTTGACCTCGAGCGCCGTCTTCATCTCGAGCTCGGCGGTCGTCGGGTTGGGCTGCGCCAGCTTCACGTGGATGTTGGGCTGACCGTCCGGCGTGCCGCCCACGCCCACTTTCAGGCGAATGTGGCTCTTCTCGAAGCTGAAGTTGCCGTCGATGCCCACGTCCACGGCGCCGAACTCGGCCTTGGCGTTGCCGTCGTCGAAGCCGGCGCGGAAGTCCGTGACCGCGATCTTGTGGAGGATCACGTTGATCTTGGGCGGCGGGCCGGCGGGCTCCTCGGGGGGCGGGGGCTCGGACGGGGGCAGCTTCTCCAGCATGGCCACGACGGCGGGTTTGCCGTCCTTGAGCTCCATGAACACGTGCGGCGCGTCGAGGGAGACCTCGCGCAGCTGGAAGTCGCCGCCCACGATGCTGAAGAGGTCGTAGTGAACGGCCATGCGCTTCAGCGTGAGGATGTCCTTCGTGTAGCCCTTCGGCGGCCCCACGCGGATGTCGTGGAACTCGAAGCCGCCCGTCAGCGACCACTGGACGTCGCCGACCTCGATGTTCTCCTGATCGAACATCTCGCGCGCCTTGGGCAGCGCGATGCTGTGCACCGCCCAGTCGAGCGGCAGGAAGATCAGCAGCAGCAGCACGAGGCCGATGAGGCCGAAGATGCCCCCGAGGCTCCACTTGACGAGGCGTCGCAGCCACTTGCGCTTCTTGCGCGGGGCCGGCACCGGCGCGTCGTCGGTCGGGGGCGGGGGATCGTTCTCGTCGAAGGGGGGTAGGCTCACGGACATCGTCCTCGGGTTTTACGCCGTCCGGCTCGAGCGTTCGACATTTACCGGCTCATCGAATGCCGAGTTGCTCCAGGAACGCCTTCTCGTTGGGTTCGCGTCCCAGGAAATTGCGCAGGAGCACGTCGGCGTCCTCGGTGCGGCCGCGGGCGAGCACCTGCTCGCGGTAGGCCCGACCCGTCGTCGGGTTGAGCACGCCCTCGGTCTGGAAACGCGTGAACATGTCCGCCGCGAAGACGAGGCTCCACAGGTAGCCGTAGTAGCCGCCGTCGTAGCCGCCCATCATGTGACCGAAGGCCGCGGCGAAGTGCGTGTCCTGGTCCTCGGGGAAACCGGCGATCTCGGTCCACAGGCGCTTGGCCGTGGCGTCCGCGTCGGCGGCGTCCTCGGTGTGGATGGTCTGGTCGAAAAGGCCCAGGTAGACCTGCCGGGTGTAGGCCACGCCGGCGTCGTAGTTGCGGGCGTGGATGATCTTGTCCATCAGCTCGCGGGGCATGGGCGAGCCCGGCTTGGCCGGGTCCTCGGAGAGCAGCTCGAGCACCTCGGGCCGGTAGACCCAGTTCTCCAGCATCTGCGACGGCGCCTCGACGAAGTCCCGGGCGGTGTTGGTGCCGGCCAGCGAGGCGTAGCGGGCCGTGGTCAGCGACTCGTGCATCACGTGGCCGAACTCGTGGAAGAGCGTCTCGATCTCGTCCACGGACAGGTGGGCGACCTTGCCACCGGCGGGGGGCTCGAAGTTCACCACCAGCACGGACAGCGGCACGCGGTAGCCCTCGGGCACGGCGTGGCCGGCGGCCATGTTGAACTCGGCGGCGTGGCCGTACTTGCCCTCGCGGGGGTACATGTCCACGTAGAACCGGGCCGTCAGCGCGTTGGTCTGCCCGTCGCGCACCTCGTAGAGCTTCACGCCCTCGGCCCAGACCTTGGCGCCGACGACCTCGGTGAATTTCACGTCGAAGATGCGCGCGTACACGCCGAACAGGCCCTCGAGCACCTTCGGTGCCGGGAAGTAGGCGCGCACGGCCTCGTCGTCCACGGCGAACTCGCGCTTGCGGATCTCGTTGAGGTAGTAGCGCGTGTCCCAGGCGTTCACGACGGTCTTGGCGTCCTTAGTGTCCGCCTGCTTGAGCGCGAGCATCTTCTGTTTGAAGGCCTCGAGGCCGGGCTTCAGGCCCGTCTGCATGCGCGTCAGGAAGTCGCGGATCGTCTTGGCCGACCTGGCCATGTTGGGCTGCGCCACGTAGTCCGAGTGGGTGGCGAAGCCGAGCATGCGGGCGGCCTCGGCGCGCAGCTTGGTGGCCTCGTCCAGCAGCTTGACGTTCTCGATGCCGCCGCGGTTGTTGAAGGCGTGCAGCATCTGGCGCCGCACCGACTCCTTCTTGCAGTTCTCCATGACCGGGAAGTAGTCGGGGTACTGCACCGTCAGCGTGATCTTCGTGCCGTCGGCGGACTTCTCGTGGCGGGCGATGAAGTCGGCGGGCAGGCCCTCGAGATCGGCGATGGCCACCTCGAACTTCGTTTTGTCCTCGCCCATGCGCTGGTGATAGCGGGTCTCGAGCTCGGCCAGGCGCTTGCGGATCTCGACGAGCTTCTCGCGCTGGGCCTCGGGCAGGTCCAGGCCGTTGCGCTGAAAGTCGCGCATCGTGATGTCGATCAGGCGCTTCTGCTCGGCGTCCAGGGTCTCCGTCTTGCCGGCGTTCGCCAGGTACGCCTTCATCGCGTCGTACAGATCCTTGCGGGCGCCGACGGCCACCACGTACTTGCCGGAGCGCTCCTCGCAGGCGGCCGAGACCTCGCGCACCTTGGGGTCCTGGTGCACGTCCTTCATGAAGTGCAGCCGGGACACGACCTCGGTGTAGACCGTGGACGCGTCCTCGCAGAGGCCGAACGTGTTGGCGAAGGTCATCTGCGCGGGGGGCGTCGCCACGACCCGGGCCAGCGCGGCGTCCAGGTCCTTCTCGGCCTGGTCGCAGGCGGTGGTCAGGGCCTCGGGGGCCCAGGTCGTCACGAGATCCGGCGGGTCGATGCGCTGCACCGCGGCGGGCGCGGCGACGACCGGGCCCGGGGTGGTCTCCGGGGCGCCACCGCAGGCGGCGAGCAGGGTCAGCAGGGCGAGGGGCAGCTTCCGGTAGGCAGGGCGCAAGGGGCGTCTCCAGAGGTCGGACGATGATTGCCGCGGCCGTAGCAGATCCAGCGCGCGGTGGCCACCGCATTTCGCCGCGGGCAAGATGCGGTGAATGCCCACGTACTCGCCGACCGGGCGCGCTTTCGCGGCGCTCGCCGCCCTGTTCACCGTCATCGGCCTCTCCCGGCATGTGTCCTGGCACGCCCACACGCTGGACATGGCCTACTACGCCCGCCTGGTGTGGGGGCTCGGACACGGCGATCCGAGCCAGCCCGTCATCGACGCGCCCCACCTGCTCGGTCTTCACTTCGAGCCGATTCTTCTGCCGTTCGCCGCGCTCTCTCGACTGGGACTGCCCGCGACGCCGCTTTTGCTGTGCGTGCAGGCGCTGGCCGGCGCGGCGGCGATCTTCCCGGCCCATGCCCTCGCCCGGCGCCACCTGCCCGCGCACGCCCTGCCCGTGGCCCTGTGTGTGTTCCTGGTGCCGGCCTTCGGCCGCAACCTGGACTTCGACTTCCACCCGAACACGCTGGCCGTCTGGCCGCTGCTGGCCTTCGTGAACGCGCTGGACGCGGGGCGCACCCGCGCGGCGGCGCTGTGGTTCGCCCTGGCGCTGACCTGTCGCGAGGACGTCGGCCTGCAGGGGGCGGCGGCGGCCCTGCTGTTCCCCGGTCTGGGGCTGCGGGCGCGGCTGGCCTTCGCCGGGGCGGGGCTCCTGTGGTTCGGCGCCTACGCGGCCCTGATCCAGCCGGCCTTCGCCCATGGGCACCCGCGCAGCAGCCTGGCGCAGCACTTCGGCATGCTGGGCGTGCCCGTGGACGCGGGCCTGCCCGCCCTGCTCGCCGGCCTGGCGGCGCAGCCCGGCGCGGTCATGCGGCACCTGGCCACGCTCGACCGCCTGCTCTACCTGCCGGCCCTGCTGGCCACCACGGCCCTGCTGCCGCTGCGCGCCCCCCGCCTGCTCGGCGGCGCGCTGCCCATCATCGGCGTGAACCTGCTCTCGGGTTTCGACGGCGTGCGCGACCTGGACAGCCACTACCTCACGGCCGCGACGCCGTTCCTTTACGCCGCCGCCGTGGTCGGCGCGGGCACGCTGCCCGAGGCGCCCCGCGCGGCCCGCCGCCTCGCCTGGGTCTTCGCGCTCGCGTTCGTGCTGTGCGCCCGCCCCTGGCCCTGGACGCGGCTGCGCGCGCTCTTCCCCGACGCGGACACCGCGGCCGCCCGCGCCGCCGCCGCGCAGATCCCGCCGGACGCGCCCCTGGTTGCGCCCTCGGAGATCCTGGCCCACCTGGCCGAGCGCCCCCGCGTGTACCACCGCTGGTTCGCCCCGGACGACCCGACCCTGTGGCGCATCACGCCGGAGTGGGTGGTGGTCCCGGCTACGGCTCGTGACCGTCGTGGAGATGGTGCAGCAGCCCCGTGAAGACCCAGTCGAGGGTCCGGGACTTCAAGGGCACGCCCCGGGACTGGATGCGGAACGAGCCGCCGGCCTTGGGGAGCACGCGCACGTCCAGCCGGCGGGCCTGGGGGCGGCAATCCACCAGCACGAGCGCCACGGCGCCGTCCCGCGCCTCGGGTTGCCGGCGCACCTTGTCCAGCGCCTCCACCGGCCAGGAGAGGAACGGCTGCCCGGCGGTCATGCCGGCCTTCTCGCGCAGCGGCGTCTCGCCGAGCTTGCGGACCTCGGTGTAGGCGCCGGCGAGGCGGGCGGCCAGATCGGCCACGCAGGCCCGCGACGCCGGCGTCGACTCGGCGTCGGGCGTCATGTTCGTGAAGGTCGTGGGCAGCGGCCCGGGGTCGCCGGCCTGGGCGCGGGCAGCCGCCAGCGTCAACGCCACGAGGAGCGGGGCGTGGCGCATCACGGGGCCTCCGGCGTCAGCGCGAGGGCCTGCACCAGCCAGGGGCCCACGGCCTCGGACCAGGCGCGCGACAGACTCACCCCGGGCAGGCCGTCGGGCACGTAGACCAGCGTCGGCTCGGGCGCGGGCGGGTGGAACACGAGCACCGCGCCCAGCCCGCCGCTGAGGCGGGCATCTCCCGCGCTCGTGGGCGGGCGAAGCTCGAGCACCAGAACCGCCGCCCGCCCGCTCCAGTCCCCGGGCAGCGGCGGTGGGGACGCCGGCGGCACGGGCCCCAGATACGCCGCGGCCAGGCGCTGCTCGTCGGCCGTGGCCGGGCCGCGCGTGACCGTGAAGCGCCGCCCTTTGCCCGGCCGCGCGAGGGCCTGCTCGACCCGCGTGAGCGCCTTGGCCTCGGAGGGCAGCGGCTCTCCGGTCGAGAGCACGGCCATGTGGAGCGCCGGAGCGTCGGCGGCGTGGGCCGCGCCGGTGAGAGCACACACCGCCGTGGCCAGGATCGGAGCGAGGCAGGTCTTCATGGGGCCAACATAGCGCGCCGGGACGTGCGCCGCGTCCGGCAAACCTTGACCCTGGCCCGCAACCTGTCGATGTTGCGGGTCTCATGTCTGGTCTCGGCAACCGCGCACGTCTGGGCCCCCTGGTGGCCGCGCTCCTCGGCGCCGCGGTGTACGTCTTCCATACGTGGAGCGCCCACGCGCCGGACCTCGTGTCGAACGACGGCATCCAGTACCTCGAGGGCGCGCGGACGCTGGCCCGCGGCGAGGGCTTCGGCACGTCGATCCTGATCTACGACCCGAACTTCACCTCGGGCGCGCTGCCGACGAGCCAGACCACGTTCCCGCCAGGCTACCCGCTGCTGATCGCCCTGGGGATCACGCTGGGGTGCTCGCCCCCGCTGGCCGGGCTGCTGGTCTCGCTGGCCGGGGGCCTGTGCACGGCCGCGCTGCTCTTCCGCGCGCTCGGCGGGTGGATGGGGGCCTGGGCGGCGCTGCTCGTGCTGCTGAACCTGCACGGCACCATCCTCACCACGGTCATCGCGAGCGACGTCGTCTTCACGGCGCTGGCCACGGGCGCGCTCGTCCGGCTCGGGGCGGGGCTGGGCGCGAACGACCGGCCTGCGCTGTGGCAAGGGGGCGCGCTGGCCGGCGCGGCCTTCGCCTGCCGCTTCGCCGGCACGTTCCTGCTCGGCGCGGTGGGCGTGTACTTCGGCGTGCGCTGGCTGCGGGCCCGCACGCGCGCGCACTTTCTGGACGCCGTCGCCGTCGGGCTGCCGGGCGCCGTGGTCATGGGGGCGCTGTTCCTGCGCAACCTGGTGCTGAGCGGGGACGCCGACGGCGGCGCCCTGGACGACTTCGTCCGGCCGTGGTCCGCCGTGCTCTCGGAGTTCTTCTGGGGCGGCGTGACGCTCTTCGGCGTGGCCACGCCCGACACCGCCGCGTTCTGGCTCGAGCTCGGCGCCTTCGTCCTGGCCCTCGGGCTCGTGGCGCGCGCCGTGCTGCGGGCGCCGGGGCCGACCCGCGCCGCCGCGGGCGCCTGGGCGACGGACCCGCTGGTGCGCCTGTGTGTCGTGTTCATGGGCCTGTATCTGGCGTCGCTGCTCTATCTGAGCCACACGCGCAACTCCATCGTGCTGTTGCCGCGCTACCTGCTCCCGATTCTGCCGCCGTTGCTGATCGTCGCCGGGCGCGCGCTCGGGGGCCTGATCGCCGCCGGAGCCCTGCCCGTCCGGCACGGCGCGCTCGTCGGCGCCGCCACGCTGACCGGGCTGATCGCCGGCGGGTGGTCGTACCTGCCGGCCATGCGGGCGACCTACCTGGAGGGCAACCCCGCCCGCCGCATCGCCGCCCACCTGGACGCCCCGGCCACCGACGGCCGCACGCTGCGGCAGGTGATCGCCGCGCAGGTGCCCCCGGGCGCCCCCCTGCTCGCGGAGCCCGGCCACGCGCTCGGCTTCGAGCTCGACCACCCGGTCCTCGGGCCGATCGGCGCCGCCTACAGCGGCCGCGCCTGGGACGCCGTCGAGGTCCGCACCGCGCTGGCGCACTACGACGTCCGCTGGGCGGTGCGGGTGCGCGGGCTCTCCCCCGTCGCGCACATCCCGCGCTTCTGGCTGGACGTGGACGCACACGGCGCCCCGGACTGGCTCGTGCCCGTGTTCGAGGCGCCGGACGCCACGCTGTACCGCGTCGCGCGCTGATCTCGTCGACGATACAGACGTATCGTGATGGCACGGACACCGCACGGAGACATGCGCCCGCGCGGTTGGCACGCCCCCTGCTATACCCCACGGTGACCAGACATCGAGACACCGAAGGGAGCGAATCCATGACGACCCGCAACGACATCGAGATCTTCCAGGGCGACGCCGGCCAGGGCCTGGTGAAGGCGTGGACGCGGGGCGTCGCGTTCGACGACAAGGCGAAGCAGCAGGTGCGCCGCGCCGCCTCGATGCCCTTCATCTACAAGTGGGTCGCCGTGATGCCGGACGTGCACGCCGGCCTCGGCGCGACGGTGGGGAGCGTGATCCCGACGAAGGGCGCGATCATCCCGGCCGCGGTGGGCGTGGACATCGGCTGCGGGATGATGGCGGTGCGCACGAGCCTGAAGGCCTCGGACCTGCCCGACGACCTGCACGGCGTGCGTACGGCCATCGAGGCGGCGGTGCCCCACGGGCGGACGAACGACGGCCGCCCTGGCGACAAGGGCGCCTTCGATACGCTGCCCGAGCCCCACGCCGCGGCCTGGACCACGCTGCTGCCCGCCTTCGACGCGATCTGCGAGAAGCACCCCAAGCTGAAGCGCGGGTCCACGGAGCAGCACCTCGGGACGCTCGGCACGGGGAACCACTTCATCGAGGTCTGCCTGGACGCCGAGCAGCACGTGTGGGTGATGCTGCACTCCGGGTCGCGCGGGGTGGGGAACCGCATCGGCTCGTACTTCATCGAGAAGGCCAAGTACGAGATGGAGCGCTGGTTCGTGCACCTGCCCGAGAAGGATCTGGCGTACCTGCCCGAGGGGAGCACCCACTTCGACGACTACCGCGTGGCCGTGGGGTGGGCGCAGGAGTTCGCGGCGACGAACCGCGAGCTGATGATGGAGGCGGTGCTCGGCGCGCTGCGCGGCCTGGTGGCGAAGGGTGAGCTGCCCCCGTTCGAGGCCCGCCTCGAGGCGGTGAACTGTCACCACAACTACATCGCGAAGGAGAAGCACTACGGCGAGCGCGTGTGGGTGACCCGAAAGGGCGCCGTGCGCGCGGGCCCCGGTGAGCTGGGGATCATCCCCGGCAGCATGGGGGCGCGTTCGTACATCGTCCGCGGGAAGGGCAACGAGGAGTCGTTCCACTCGTGCAGCCACGGCGCGGGCCGCGTGATGAGCCGCACCGAGGCGAAGCGCCGCTTCACGCTCGAGGACCACGCGCGGGCGACCGAGGGCGTGGAGTGCCGCAAGGACGCGGACGTGATCGACGAGACGCCGGCGGCCTACAAGCCCATCGACGCGGTGATGGAAGCGCAGAAGGACCTGGTGGAGATCGTGTACGAGCTCAAGCAGGTCGTGTGCGTGAAGGGGTGAAACGGGTGAATCATGCGTGATTTCATGCAGATCGACGGCGCGCGCGGCGAGGGCGGGGGGCAGATCCTCCGCACCTCGCTCACGCTGTCCGTGCTGACCGGCCAGCCCGTGTCGTTCGTGAACGTGCGCGCCGGCCGGGCCCGCCCGGGCCTGCAGCGGCAGCACCTGATGGCCGTGACCGCCGCGGCGGCCATCTGCGACGCCGACGTCGAGGGCGCGCGGGTGGGCGCGACGGCGTTCACGTTCACGCCCGGCGCGCTGCGGGGCGGCGAGCACGTGTTCGACATCGGCTCGGCCGGCAGCACCTCGCTGGTGCTGCAGACCGTGCTGCTGCCCCTGGCCCTCTCCGGCGCGACGGCCCGTCTCACGCTCGTGGGCGGCACCCACAACCCGATGGCGCCGCCCTTCGAATTCATCGAGTCGGCGTTCCTGCCCCTGCTCGCCCGCCTGGGCCTGCACGTGAAGGCCCGCCTGCTGCGCGCCGGCTTCTACCCGGCGGGCGGCGGTCGCGTCGAGGTCGAGATCGAGCCGCACGGGCCGGCCAGCGCCCTGAACCTGACGGAGCCCGGGCCGAGCGTCCGGCGGCGCGCGCGGGCGCTGGTGGCCAACGTGCCCGAGCACGTCGGTCGGCGCGAGGTCGACACGCTCGCGGATCGGCTCGGCTGGCCGCACGGCTCCGGCGAGGTGCAGGTGCTCGGCGGGCCCGGGCAGGGCAACGCCCTGACGGCGTTCCTGGAGAACACGCACGGCACGGAGGTCTTCACCGCGTTGGGCGAGAAGGGCGTGCGCGCCGAGGAGGTCGCCGCGCGGCTCGCCGACCAGATCGCCGCGTTCGAGCGCACGGGCGCCGCCGTGGGCGAGCACCTGGCCGATCAGCTCCTGCTGCCGCTGGCGCTGCGGGCGGGCGGCGTGTTCACCACCACCGAGCCGAGCCTGCACTTCACCACGCAGGTCGAGACGCTCACGCTCTTCCCTTCGTTGGGGTCGCGCGTGAGCCGGCGGGATCTGGGCGACGGCCGCTGGCACGTCGAGGTCGCGGCGCCGCCCGCGCAGTGACCGGGGCGGGCCCGCGGCTCACTCCCAAACACCGCCCTCGGCCTCGCAGGCGGCGCGCAGGTCCTCCGTCGAGGCGGGGCACTGGGCGCCATCCTGGGCGCGGGCGGGGTGCGCGCGCCGCACGACGAAGAACTCGACCGCCCGCTCGCAGACGCCGCGCAGGTCGGCCTCCGGGCAGGCGTCGATGGGCGTTCCGCCCTCGTTGGCGCAGGCCGTCTCGAAGAGCAGAACCGGGTCCGGCGGGTAGGGCGGCGCGACGAACCACGTGCTGCAACTGCAGTCGAGCGCGCAGGCCCCGACGGGGCGCTCGACGCCCGTGACCGAGCCGCCCAGGCCGCCGAAGCTGCCGCCGGGCGCAGCCGGAGTCCCACCGGGGTCGGCGGTCCCGCCGGTCCCGCTCGCGCCGCCCGCCGCGGCGTCGACCGGCATCGCGTCCGCCGGGGCGGCGTCCGGCGCAGACGCGTCCGGCGTCGTGGCCGTGTCCGCGTCGCAGGCGGCAAACTGCACGGCCACCGCCAGGCTCCAGGTTCCACAAAACGCGCGCATCGTCCCCTCCGCTCGAACCGCTCCGGTCGCGCAGTGTGCGACGCCGCGGCCCGCCTCTGCTACGCTCTCACCCCATGTCCCGCAAAGTCGCGCGCATTCTCCCCGGCCACGTCGCCTTGATCGGTGCGGCGCTCGCCGGCTGCCAGATCGAGGCCCCCGCACCGGACGAGGGTCCGCCGGCCCTGGAGTGGGCCGAGCAGGCCGCCTACGACTGCAGCGAACGGCAGGATCGCGGCTACGTGCAGGGCGACCCGTTCGCGATCACCGTGGTCACGGTGGACGGCGAGCCCGTGGAGCGCGAGACGGCCAACGCCTACATCGTGATGCAGGACGCCGCGGCCGCCGACGGCGTGGGCATCCGCATCGTCAGCGGCTTCCGCACCATGGCCGAGCAGGAAGAGCTCTACGCCTGCTACACCAACTGCAACTGCAACAACTGCAACCTGGCGGCCCGCCCGGGCTACAGCAACCACCAGAGCGGCCACGCGCTGGACCTGAACACCGCCGCCGGCGGCGTGCTGCGCTGGCTCAACGCCCACGGCGGCGACTACGGCTTCGAGCGCACGGTGCCCAGCGAGGACTGGCACTGGGAGTGGTGGGGCGGCGGGCCCGGCGGTGGACCGTGCCTGGGCATCCCCTGCCCCGTGCTGCCCGCCGAGGGCGGCGTGGTGGACGACGGCGGGCCGTGCTTCCGCATGCACGGCCCCTCGCAGTACTGGCGCAAGGTCAATGACCAGGGCAACGAGGGCGGCCTGCACTGGACCAACGCCTTCACCTCGGACAACCCGGACAACTGGGCGCGCTGGAAGCTCGACCTCGCCGCCGCCGGTGACTACGAGGTCTCCGTGCTCACGGGCGGCCCCTACGGCCTGTGGTCGCAGACCCGCTACGGCGTGGGCCACGCCGGCGCGACGGAGGCCATCATGGTCGACCAGTCCGCCGTCGAGGGCTGGCAGTCCCTGGGTGTGTTCCACTTCGAGGCCGGCGGCGACCAGTTCGTGGACGTGTACGACGACTTCGCCGGGGACGTGCCCGCCGACCAGCACATCCTGGCGGACGCCGTGCGGCTGACCCCCTTCGTGCCGCCGGAGCCCGACGCCGCGCCCGTGGCCGACGCGGACACCGCGCCGCCGACGGACGCCGGCACCGCGGTCGATCCGCCGGACGGGACCGGCGCCCCCGGTTTCGGCGACGCCGGCGACAAACCCGGCCTCGGCGACGGTGGCGCCGATCCGGTCGAGCCCCCCGACGGCCCGGACGCGGCCGAGGACGGCTTCGAGGGCGCGGGCGGCGGGCGCGTGCCGACCAGCGTCGCCACGGCGTTCGGCCCCACGCCCCGCAAGGTCAGCTACCAGGGCAGCGCGGGCTGCAGCGCGGTCCCCGGTCCGTCCGGCGGCGCGCTCCCGAGCGTCGTCGCGGCGCTCGCGCTGGCCGGCGTCCGCCGCCGACGCCGCAACCGGTCCGCCTAGGACACGAACTTCAGGTCGCGCCCGGGCGTGCGGTCGCCGTCGATGCGGCGCGGGTTCTCCGCGGCCAGGATGCGCCGCGCCAGAGTGCGCAGGAGCGTCATGGCCAGGCGCGGGTGGGCGTCGAGCGTCTCCAGCAGATCCTCGCGGTCCATCTCGTAGATCTCCATGGCCTCGGCGGTGCGGAGCGTGGCGCTGCGCGGCCCGCCGTCGAGCAGGGCCATCTCGCCGGCCACCTCGCCCGCGCCGATGTGGCCGCGGACCTCGTCGCCCACGATGACCTCGAGCCGGCCGCGGATGACCACGTAGAGCGCCTGCCCCACGTCCCCCTCGTCGCAGAGGATCTCGCCCTTGGGGAGCGCCCGCTTCTGCACCACGCTGGCCAGGGGCAGCAGGGCCTCGGCGGTCATGCCCGCGAAGAGGGGCACCTGGGTCATGGCCAGGGCCGTCTCGATGACGGCGCCGTGGTACTCGTACGCCAGCGACGACTTGGCCATGTCTCAGCTCCTCTGGTTCAGGTCGCGCAGCTTGCGCCCGAACTTGCGCAAGAGCGCCCGCACCAGCGCGGGGTGGTTGGTCAGATGTTCCTCCAGCGTGGCGGCGGGCATCAAGGCCACCCGCGCCGGCCCCACGGCCTCGAGCGCGTCCGTGAGGACCTCGCCGGCCAGGGCCTCGAGCGCGCCCGCCGTGTCGCCGAGCCGCATCAGCCGCCCGTCGGAGACCACGCGCGCCTGCCCCGCCAGCAGCACCACCACGGTGCCGTTCAGCGAGATGCGCCGGGCGTCCGGCAGCGTCTGCAGCACGGTGTCGCGGGCGAGCGCCGTGATGGCCTCGGCCGACGCCTCGGCGAACAGGTCCGCCCGTCGGAGCTGGTGCGCGCGGTCGAGGGCCGTGTCCTCGCGGCCGTGCAGCCACCGCTCCATGCGCAGCAGGATGATGGGGCAGGCGTCCACGCGCCGCAGGTCGAAGCCACCGGGCAACGCGGGCGCCGCGCGGCCCTCGACCAGGTCGATGAAGGAGCGCAGCGCGGCGTGGCGCAGCTTCTGGTCGAGCAGCTCGATGGCGTTGGAGCGCGACCGGGGGTTCTCGCTGCGCAGGTGGCACTGCGTGCGGTGCAGCTCGGCGCGCCCGTAAAGCAGACCCAGGAACCCGAACACCCGCCGCTCGGCCATGCGGGCCTGCTCGCGCAGCTCCGACCGCAGGAACTCGTGGCGGTCGTCGCCCTCGACGAGCGTGGCGGCGCCGATCAGCGCGCTCTCCAGCTCGATCTCACGCCGGGCGACGGCCACGAGCCACTCCGGATCGGGCTTGAGCTCCTCGTCCGCGGCCATGCGCCACAGCCCGCGGACGGCGGCGTTGCGCAGGGCCGAGGCCCGCATGTGCGACATGCTCATCAGCAGGTCGCGGGCGGCGGGGGCGCGCGTGCGGGCCACGGCGTGCAGCAGCGCCACCTGCGCCGTCTCGCTGAGCCGGTTGGCGGCCAGGGCCTCCGCGGCGGCGGGCACCAGGCGGGCGCCGTAGCGGGACAGCGAGACCACGGCCTGGTCGCGCACCTGATGATCCTCCAGCGAGCGCAAGAGCGGCGGCAGGCCCGCGTCGACGCCACCCTGCCCCAACAGCTCGACCAGGCTGCGGCGCACGTCCAGCTCGGAGCTGTTCATGAGCGTGGCCAGGTCACCCAGGGGCGCGGTGGGCACCAGCGGCACGGGCACCAAGCCGGGGATGGGCGAAGTCGCATGGGCCAACGCGGCCACCGTGGCGTCCGAGTGGCTGCGCAGGCTCTGCACCGCCGCCGCCAGCTCCGGCGGGTCCGTGCCGCCCAGCGCCGAGAGCGCCGCGCGCAGCACCGGCGCGGGCCGATCCGGCGACAGCAGCCCCTGCAGGAGCGCCCAGGACACGGGCACCTCGAGCACCCGGAGCGTCTCCAGCGCCACCGGCGACACGACCTCGTTGCCGTCGGCCGCCAGGGCCTCGATGCGGCGGATGTCCGGCGCGACGCCCACGGCCTGCACCAGCTCCAGGCCGCGCACGATCTCGGCCTCGTCGTCCGAGGCCAAGGCCCGCGTGATCCCGTCCTCGGCGGAGGCGTCCAGCACCACGCGCCCGCCGGCACCGCCGACCTTCGCGTCGCCCGTGCCCAACGACTCGTAGAGCGCGCGGCGGTAGTGGGGCTCGATGCTCAGGCCGATGATCACCACGGCGATGCAGCCCAGCACCACCGGAATGGTCAGACCCCAGAGCGGCAGGGCCGCCACGCCGAGCAGCGCGACGGAGGCGATCAGCGAGGCGCCGCGATAGACGACGCCGTCGATGAGCGTGCGGGCGTGCTCGACCGTGCGCGAGTCCAGGGGCGACAGCAGCATCTGCGCGGCGTTGCGCGAGAGCGCGAACTGCCCCACCCGCTCGGCCGCCGCGGTGCCCACCAGCGCATAGAACGCCGGGAACGCCCCCGAGAGCGCCCCGAAGAGGTACGCCCCGCTGCCGGCGCCCACGAGCATCGCCACGGCGGACACGCAGATGCCCAGGCCCAGGAACCGCACGAGCCGCTGCGTCGCCAGCAGGCTCACGCCGAGCACCATCAGGTTGCCCACCGTATAGAACGTGCCCAGAAACGCGCTCATCGACGCCTTGTCGTAGCGCGCCTTGAGCTCGCCGCTGAGCTGGTACTCCACCAGCACCGACGCGAACTGCGTGAGGAACACCACGGCGGCCAGGCGCCCGAGCAGGGGCGAGTGGACGACGTCGAACAGGCCCGAGCGCACGGAGCGCGCGGCCTGCCGGGTGCGCGGCGGCGACTCGCCCGCCTGGTCCCGCAGGCTGCGGACGACCGCGGGCATGAACAGGCCCATGCCCCCGAGCAGCCCGCCGGAGAGCAGCAGCAGCGCCTCGGTGTCGACGATCTCGCCCGTCACGCGGGTCAGCGCGCCGCCGAAGGCCGCACCGAACGTGGCGATGGCCGCCAGCACCGGGATCAGCCGCTTGGCCGTGCGCCCGGGCAGGAAGGTCGTCGGCAGGCTCCACGTCTGGATGGTCACGAGCTGCACCAGCCCGGGTGCCCAGATGGCCGCCACCAGCGAGGCCGGCTCCGGCGCCACGCCGAAGAGCGCCCACAGGCCGGTGAACGAGACGAGCGACAGGCCGATGAGGGTGAGAAAGCGCCGCGTGACGTCGTAGCGGGCCGTGGCCCGGGCGTAGACCAGGGCGATGCCGAGCCCCCAGGCCGCCTGCGCCATGAGCACCCAGGCCAGGGCCGAGAGCGGGTTGGCCGAGAGGAACATGGCCTTCGAGGCGCTGGCCGTGAGCGTCGCGGCGGCGGACGCGAGCAGGAACAGCCCGCCCAGCGAACGCACGAGCGGCCACTCCTCGGTCGAGACCCCCAGCACGGCAGAGAGCGTGCGGGTTACGGACATGACACGTGCACGGACATCGGTGGCGCGCAGTATGCCGTCCGCGGGCCCCGAAAAAAAAAAGATAGCGCCTGTCGTGGCCGGCCCGGGGGCGTCGCCTCACTGAAGCAACGGGAATCCACCCGAGACACTTCAGGAGCAGGACCATGAAGACCCTCAGCCGCATCGTTCGCCACGCCGCCGCCGCCGTCGCCACCACCGCCGCCGCCCTGTGCACCTTCGCCGGGGCCTCCGAGGCCCAGGCCCAGGAGCGCGACCAGACCGCCACCACGGGCTGGTACTGGCTGACCGGCGTGGACGCCGCCACCGTGACCGCCAAGATCAACCAGGGCTATCGCCTGGTCGACATCGAAGTCGAGCAGGCGTCGCCGGCCCGCTTCGCCGCGGCCTTCGTGTCCAACGCCGGCGTCTACCAGAGCGGCTTCTGGTGGTACTACGGCAAGACCGAGGCCGAGGTCAGCCAGCTCCTGACGGCCAACAACGCCCGCCTCGTCGACCTCGAGGTCTACTTCATCAACGGCGTGCGCAAGGTCGCCGCCGTGATGGTCCCCAACACGGGCGCCCAGGCCAAGGCCTGGTGGTGGTACTACGGCCTGACCTCGGCCCAGGTGGCCGCCAACGCCACCGCCAACGGCGCGCGCGTCACGCACCTCAGCAGCTACGTCGAAGGCGGCGTGCGCAAGTACGCGGCCATCATGATCCGCAACGCCGGGGCCGACCAGAAGGCCTGGTGGCACTACTACAACGTCAACGCCGCCTTCATCGGCCAGCAGCTCACGGCCAACGGCGCCCGCCTCACGGACATCGAGCGCCTCGGCAACGACGCCTACTCCGTGGTGATGAACGCCAGCGCCGGTGAGACCTGGTGGTGGTACTACGGCCAGAGCATGGACGACGTGAACTTCACGGCCGGGCGCAACAAGGCCCGCGTGTTCGACGTCGAGCCCTACACGGTCAACGGCGCGACCCGCTACGTCTCGCTGATGATGAACAACGGCAACGCCCTGGAGAAGCGCGTGAGCGCGCTGCTCCGCGCCCAGACCAACGGCCAGCTCGGCATGTTCGCCAAGCAGGTCGGTGGCGCCGTGCTCGGCGGCGTCAACGAGAACTTCGCCTTCGAGCCGGCCAGCTCCATCAAGGTCCTCCATCACCTGACGGCCATGGAGCGCGTCCAGGCCGGCACGCTGGGCCTCAACAGCATCGTGCCCATGTGCATGGACGGCGTGGCCACGAGCTGCCCCAACACCATCGCGGCCTGCACGACCGTCCAGAACAAGACGCTGCAGACCGTGCTCCAGCCCATGATGCAGCAATCGGACAACCGGGCCACGCAGGCCATGCGCGAGTTCCTCGGCCAGGCCAACATCAACGGCACGGCGACCGACCTCGGCCTGGACGCGACGGCGATCCGGCACACCATCGGCTGCGGCGCGGACATGGTGGCCAACCACAACCGCACCAGCCTCTCGGACCTCGGCGAGCTCCACGAGGACGTCGCGGCCGGCCTGCTGAACCCGGCCAACCGGACGACGTTCTACAACCTGATGTCCAACGGCAGCGCGCAGTTCACCGCCATCGTCAACGCCGAGGGCGCCGCGCTCGGCAAGTCCGCCGCCACGATCAACGCCTTCCGCGCCCAGGTCCGCAACACCTGGAAGGGCGGCAGCTACGGCTGGAACGGTGTCCAGTGGCGCAGCTACTTCGCCGAGACCCGCCTGCCCTTCAAGGTCGCCGGCGTCGTCACCCCCCGGGAGTACGTGCACGGCGCGTTCATCGACTCGGCCACGACGCTCAACCCGGACGACATCATCGCGGCCGGCTCGGAGACGCTCCGCGAGCAGATCCGCGCCGCCCTGGCGACCTGGTGAGCCCGCGTCGCGCCGGCCTCACGGTCCGAGCGCGACCGTCCGGTCGAATCCCTCGACCCGTACCGCCAGGGGCCCGTCCGGCAGCAGGACGCGCAGATGGAACGGCCCCCGCGCCGTGCCCGTGCCGAAGCTGACGACGCCGTCGCCGTAGGCCTCGTTCCCCCCGCCGCCCACCACCCGCACCGCCAGCCGGCCCGGCCCGGGCGCCCAATCGGGGGCGTCGGCCGGGCCGTCCAGATCCAGCTCCACGCGCGCGCCGAAGGGCACGAAGCCCTGCCGATTCTTCACGGTGACCCGCAGAAAGCCCCCCGCCGCCGCCCCCGTCGTGCCCCGGTTCTCGACCGTGTTGTTGCGGTACAGGCGGGTGCGGTCGCTGTAGAACCAGGCGTTGGCGACCAGGTCCACGTCGCCGTCCGCGTCGAGGTCGTCGGCCAGGGTGCCGGCCATTCGGCGCGGCAGGTCGGCGCCGATGTCGTGGACGGCGACGAAGGCCTCGCCGGTGTCCACCCGGCCGCTCTCCGCCCAGCGCGCGGGTACCGGGCAGGGATCGCTCGGCGCGGGCAGGACGAGGTCCAGGTCTCCGTCCAGGTCCAGATCGGCCAGCGCCCCGCCACCGAAACCCGAGGGGAGCGTCGCCGACGGGTCGAGTTCGTCCGGGCAGACCGTGGGCGGTCCGGGCCAACGCCAGGGGGCCTCGAGCGTGAAGCGCGCGCCGTGCCCGCGGTAGACGAACGTGCCGCCCCTGAACCACGACTCGGGCCCGACGGCGGCGTTCCAGAACAGGAGGTCCAGGGCGCCGTCGGCGTCGAGGTCGCCGGCCAGCGGAGCGCCGAAGAAGACGCCCGGCGGCAGCGTCGGGAACGCGTCCGGCACCAGGCGCAGGCCCTCGGGGGTGCCCCGCCACAGCCAGGGCACGCCCCCCAGGACGAGGGTCAGATCCACCCAACCGTCGGCGTCGAAGTCGACCGCCAGCGCCCCCGAGGTCGGTGCGTCCGTCGCCACACCGGGGAGCGCCAGATCGAACCCTGGCGGCGCGGCCCGCAAATCACCGTTCTCATTCAGGAAAACCGATGCCGAGGTCTTCACGACCGCCTCGCCCAGCGGGGCGATGCGCACGCCGGCCAGGTCCGTGTCGCCGTCGCCGTCCAGGTCCAGGGGGCAGAGGCCGTCCCAGGACGAGGCCGCGTCGACCACGGGCATCGAGGTGAGGCTCGCCTCGGGGGCGTCGAAACGGTCGACCACGTAGGGGCGCTCCAGCACCGGCGTCCAGGCCCGCAGCACCACCAGCTCCAGGGGGTCGCGCGCGTCCAGATCCACCGGCACCGCGGACTCGAAGTACGGCACCGCCGCCCAGGCCGCGCCCTCCGCCGCGGGCGTGAAGCTCAGCCCCGGCGCGCCCCGCCACTCGGGCGGCGAGTCCGGCGTCGTGCGCGCCGTGAACAGATCGCGGTGACCATCGCCGTCGGCGTCGAACACGGTCACGGAGATGCCCCGCCCGCCGCTCAGCCCGCTGGCCTCCGTCGCGTCGACGAGCGCCGGCAGCACGTAGCGGTACGCGCCCGCCACCACGACGGCCGCGTCGCCCTGCATCACGACCACGTCGACGGCGGAGACGTCCCAGGGGCCGGGGGGCGTGACGACGCGCAGGCGGCGGTCGTCCAGGCGCTCCACGGAGGCGGCCGGGCGCAGCCCGAACCGGACCTCGGGGGCCTCGCCGAACCCCGCGCCGACGAGGTCGACGGTGGTCCCGCCCTCGCGGGGCCCCTCGGCGGGGGTCAGGGAGACGACCGCGAGGCCGGCGTCGGCGGCGTCCGGGGCGGCTGCGGCGTCGGGGCGGGGCGCAGCGTCCGGCGCCGGCGAAGCGTCGCGCGTCGTCGAGGCGTCGGGCGACGCGTCCGGCGCGAGTCCCGGGCAGACCTCGTCCGCGCGCAGGCAGCGATCGAGCGCCTCGCAGCACACGTAGTCGTCCACGCAGGGGCAGGGCGCGGCGTCGAGCGAGGGCGTGCCACGGATGCAGCCGTGGACCGCCAGCGCGACGAGCAGGAGCGCCGAGCCGCCTCGCCTCACGGCGCGGTCCACAGGCGCGCGGCCGCCCAGCCCAACGCCGCGGCGCCGACCGCGAACGCCCCGCCCGCGCCGTAGGTCAGGGCGTTGCCCCGGTCGGTCAGATCCGCGCGGCGGTTCTGCGGTGCGTCCGCGGCGTCGGCGTGGGCATCGGCGGCGAAGACGGCCAGCACCCCGCCGGCCACGAGGCCCGCCGCGCCCACGCCGAGCAGCGTCGGGTTCATCCAGGGGGTCTCGTCCGGGGGAACGCCGCGCCCCTCGGGCACGACGGCGTCGGCCGCCAGCCGCGCGCCGTCGGAGTTGCCGAGTCGATACCCGCGCACGACGTCCGGGGAGAAGGGCGCGCCATACAGGCCCTCGAGCGCGCGGTGGGCCTCGCCGCGCGTGGCCACCAGCGTCGCGCCCGCCTCGGGCAGGGCGGCCAGCTCCACGGGCGCGCCCGCGGCCTCGACCTCGGCGCGCCGGGGGGGCATGCGGACCTCGTACCGACGCCCGGAGAGCAGGTGCATCACCAGGGGGGCGCCGCCGGCCTTGTGCGCCTCGGCCCAGCGCAGCCCGCGCTGGTCCACGATGGTCAGGCGGCCGGCGCTGGCGGACTCGATGCGCAGCGGCGTGAACGCGACCGTGGCGAGCCGCAGCAGCGAGGCCCGGGCGTCCTCCGGGGGGGCGCGCACGAACACGTTCGGCCGGAACGGGCCCGCCGTCACCCCCTCCGTCGCCGCGCCCATGAACGCGCCGACCTCCTCGTAGGTGACCTGCCCGTCCGTGTCGATGTCCGCGGCGCCCAGCATCGCCGAGCGCAGCAGGTGCGAGAACACGCCGCCGCCGATGGCGCCCCACTCGTGGGCGTCCGCGTCCGTCGAGGTCGAGAGCAGGTAACCCACGCCCGGCCGCCGCACGGGGCCGGCGAAGGGCCCCGCCACGGGCCGCCGCGCGCCACCGGGCCCGCGCCCCGCCACCAGGAAGTAGCTCTTGCAGGCGTCGACGGCCACGTGCACCCGGTCCGCGCGCCCGGGCACGTCCAGCAGCGACTGCTCGAGAAACGCCCGGTCGAGCGCGCCGTCCGCCAGGTAGACGCGCCCGCGGCCGTCGTCGACGTCTCCGTGGCCGGCGTAGAAGAAGAACAGCTCCGTCCGGCGCCCGGCCCTTCGCGCCTCGGCCACCCGCGCGTTCATCTGCGCGAGCGTGGCCGTGAGCGCCGCCAGCGTGGGCGGGCGCGCCTCGGCGGTCATGCCGGCGAACAGCGCCTGCGACTCGGCGTCGAAGGCCGCGTGCAGGGCCGCGCCCTCGGCCCCGGGCCCCAGCAGCTCGAAGACCCGGGCGGCGTCGTCGTCCGCGTAGCGCAGCGAGTCCCGCTCCGGCGCCTCGTTGAAGCCCACCGCCACGACGAACCGCGCCACGTCCGGCTCGGCCCGCGCGGCGCCGGCCGAGAGCGCCAGCGTCGACAGCGCGAACGCGAGGGTGCGCGTCACGGCTCCACCCGGACCATGTGGCAGTCGATGGCCTCGGCGGCGGGCCACTCGCCGCCCTTCTCCAGCGCGGCGTCGACCTTGGGCACGTCCAGCGGCGCGCGGGTGAACAGCGCGCAGATCTCCAGGGGACCGGCCGGGGGGCGGGGCATCACGGCGTCGGGCAGCTCCTCGTCGGCCACGCCCTGCGCGATGGACACGCTCTTGGGCGCGGCCGCGGGGTCCTCCCAGGCCGGGTACAGCCAGTGGATGTGACCGGCGGCGTCGCGGGCGGCGACGGCCAGGAAGGTCGCCGTGCTCTCGGCGCGGTTGGTGTAGGCCACGAGCAGGGCGTCGTCGGGCGCCATGGTCCGTCCGAGCGGCTCCATGGCGTCGCCGCGCTGCCGGTGGAGCGCCACCCAGGCCATCGCGTCCGGACCGCTCACGCCGCCCCGCGCCCGAACCTCGTCGTCCGCAGGGGGCGGCGCGCTCGCGGTCCGCCCCAGCGCGAAGGCCAGCCCCGCGGCCAGCAGACCCGCGGTCCCGAAGGTGAGCAGGCGCCGCTTCAGCCGCCCGGGCTCGGCAGGGGGGCGCCAATGGGCATGCTCCCGGGCCATGCGCTCCGCCGCCGCGTGGGGGCCCAGGTTCGCCTCGGCCTCGGCGTGGGCGTCGAACGCCGTGCGGCAGTCGCCACAGCCGCGCAGGTGGCTCCGCATCGCCTGCTGCTGCAGGCCCGACAGGTCGCCCTCGGTGAAGTGGCGCCCCAGCAGCGCCCGGCAGTCGTCATGCGTCATCGAGATGCCCCCGCTCCCGGAAGAACCGCAGCGCGGCCGTCCGGATGCGCACCATCGTGCGGTAGACCTGATCCCGCGACAGGCCCAGCGCGCCCGCGGCCGCGGCCTGACTCTCGCCCGCCTCGAAGGTCAACCGCAACACGGCGCGCTCCCCCGTGTCGAGCTGCCCGACGAAGTCGCGCACCAGCGCGTCCCGCTCGGCGTCCACCAGCGGATCGGGCGCCGGGCCGCTCTCGACGGGTCGCCCCTCGAGCAGAACGACCTCCGTGGGGACCTCGCGCGCGGCGAGGCGGGCCCGCCGCAGGGCCAGGTTCGTGGCGATGCGCATGAGATACGGGCGCACGGGCCGGGTGCGGTCGAAGCGCCCGTTGCGCATCTGCCGGAGCACGATGGCGATGGCCTCGTGGCACACGTCCTCGGCCTCGAACACGCTGTCCACGCGATGTACGGCATGCTGCACACCCTGATTCGTCTTCTTCCGCCAGGTGAACCCCGCGCGCAGCACGCGGACCACCTCGGCCGCGTGGGCGTGCACCAGGGCCGCGGGTTCGTCCGTCCCGGGCTCGGAGCTCTGCGGGTTCATAGGCGGCAGGCCGCCGCTTTGCGCGGCAAGGAGAAGACGATCGTCGACACGAGGCCCGCCGACGGCCTCACGGTCGCCCCCGCGTGAGCAGCAGGTTGGCGTACAGGTCGTGGAGGGCCGGCTCGCAAGCGTTGGCGTCCCGGTAGACCCGCGCCACGTGGACGTCCCAGCCCCCGAACGCGAAGGTGTCGCCCGTGTGCGCGATGACGGGCGGGCTCCCCGCCGCGTGGACGATCAGCGTGGCCGGCATCGCCAGCAGACAGTTGCCCACCAGCGTGGGGCCGCAGCCCAGATCCTCGATGTCCAGCGGCAGCCCGAGCGTCGTCGTGGGCTCGCCGCCGCGCCGGTTGATCACCGCCAGCCGCACCCCCTCGGGCCCGGAGAGCGTCGCGTGGCCGTCGATCCCCGGCTCCTGGAGCCCCGTGGCCTCGAAGCGCACGGTCTCTCCGAGCGCGAAGGGCAGCGTCGACGGCGCCGGGATCACGTACACGAAACCACGCACCGTGCCGTCGTCCAGCGCGAGCTCGAAGCGCCGCCCCACGCCGCCGGGCATGCGCGCGTCCGAGAGCAGCGTGCCGGTCACGACCTCGGGGCGGGCGTTCATCAGCGGATCGGCGGCCAGGTGCACCCAGGCCGCGTTGGTCAGGTCGCGGTCGCAGGCGGCCTCGCACGGAGCCTCCGGCGTGCAGGGCGCGGCGGCGTCGGCCGGGGGCGCGCCGACATCCGCGGCGGGCCCGACGGCGTCCGGGCGCTCTCCGGCGTCCCCGGCAGGTCCGACGACCGCGTCCCCGGCGGGTGCCGCGATCGCGTCCGTCGAGGGCGGGCGGGCGTCCCCCGTGGG
>CAINDO010000564.1 GCA_903847385.1 uncultured Myxococcales bacterium | reverse complement strand
GCCCGACGCCAAGCCGGACGCCGCGGAGTCCGCGCCGGACGCCGGCCCCCCCGCGCTGCACGGCCTGCGCGCCCTGCCGCCCCTGCCCGGCGGCCCCCGGCAAGAGGTCGGCGTGGCCGCGCTCGGCACGGATGTGTACGTCCTCGGCGGCCTGGACGAGACGGAGCGCCTGCTCGCGCGGGTGGAGATCTACGACACGCTCACGGGCGCGTGGCGGGCGGGTGCGCCGCTGCCCGTGCCCATGAGCCATGCCAACGCGGTCGAGTTCGGGGGTCGACTGTACGTGCTCGGGTTCCTGGGACGCCGGTCTGCGCCCGACCCGCGGGGCTACGTCTTCGATCCCCCCGCGGGCACCTGGTCGGCGGGGCCGCGTCTGCCGGCGGGGCGCGTCCGCGGGGGCAGCGGCGTGGCGACCCGGGACGGCCGGGTCTATGTGCTGGGCGGGTCCGCCGTGCGGGCCGTGGCGCTGTGCGACCGACTGGACCCGGCGACGGGCGAGTGGACGACCCTGCCCGACCTGCCGGAGCCCCGGGACCATCTGGCCGCGCGTTTCGTCGCAGGGGAGCTGCTCGTCGCCGGCGGCACCACGGGTGTGCCCGAGGGCACGCTGGCCACGACCTGGGCCCTGGACGAGGCGGCCGCCGCGTGGCGTCCGCGGGGGCCTTTGGGCGTCGCGCGGGGGGTTGCGGGCGCCGCGGTGCTCGACGACCGCCTGTATCTCCTCGGGGGTGAGGGTCTGGGCCCGGGCGCCAGCCCCGCCGGGGCCTTCGACGCCGTCGAGGTCTACGACCCCGCACGAGACGCCTTCACGGCCCTCGCGCCCCTCCCCGTCCCCCGCCGGGCCTTCGGCGCGGCCGAGGTCGACGGCCGCGTGTATCTGGCGGGCGGCGCGGCGTCGCTCGGCATCTTCCCCGTCGCCGACTTTGCGGTCTGGGCACCATGAGGGGCGCCGCGCTCGGGGGTGCGCTGCTCACGCTCGCGGCCACGGCCCACGCCCACGCCCCCGGCGACCCCTTCGGCTGGCCGGGCAACGACCCGAGCACGCTGGAGCGCCCGCTGGAGCCGAGCGCGCGATGCCTGGGCTGTCACCGGGCCCCGGCGCCCTCCGTGGGCGGTCAATGGGCCTCGAGCGCCCACGCCGGCGCGGCCGTCGACCCGGTCTTCCGCGCGGCCGTCACGCTGGCCAACCAGGATCTCATCGACGCCGGCACGTTCTGCTGGCGCTGCCACGCGCCCGCCGGGTGGCTCGCCGGCCGCGCCACACCCGCCGACGGCAGCGCGCTGACCGCCGAGGATCTCGAGGGCGTGACCTGTGCTTTCTGCCATCGGCTCGAGCGCGGCGACGACCGCCCCGTGGACCCCGGCCCCCTGGTGGGCAACGGCGGCTGGTATCTGGTGGACGAGAAGGTCTACCTGGGGCCCCGCGCCGCCGCCTTCAGCCCCGTGGACGCCCACCGGGCGCGGACGTCGGACTTCCTCGCCGACAGCGCGGCGTGCGCCGGGTGCCACTCGCTGCGCAACCCCATCCAGCCCTTCGTCGACCCGGCGGACCCCGAGGGGGCGCTCCTGGGGCCGTACTTCCCCCTCATCCAGACCTACGAGGAGTGGGCGCTCTCGGACTGGCCCTCGCGGCGAGTGGGCTGCGTGGACTGCCACGCGCCGACGGGCGCTGCGCGCACGAGCGCCGCGGACGACGCCCCCCTGCGCGGGGATGTAAGAGATCATACGCTCACCGGCGGAAATGTACGCTTGCTCGACCTGCTCGATCAGAGCTCTCCCGGCGACCCCACGGAGCGCGCGGCCGCCCGCGAGCGGACGCTCGAACGGCTGCAGAGCGCCGCGACGCTGAGTTTCGTCGACCTGCCGACCGTCGTCGCCGCCGACGCTCCGCTGGCGTTTCAGGTGCGCGTGGAGAACCGCACGGGCCACAAGCTCCCGACGGGCTGGCCCGAGGGCCGGCGCATGTTCCTCGAGGTGACCGCCGCGCTCGGCGACGCGCCGCCGTTCTTCACCTCGGACGCCGGCCCGGACGACCCCCAGGCGCGGACCTACGAGGTGCGGCTCGCCCGCACGGACGGCGGCCCGGAGGCCTACGCCCTGCGCGCGGACGTGATCGTGTCCGACACGCGCATCCCCCCGGCGGGCCTGGCCCCTCTGCCCGAGCAGGCGCCCGTAGGCCGCGACTACACGGACCCGGCGACGGGCCGCATGCGCGCGTACGACGCCGCCCCGTACACGTTTCGGCTCCCCGCCGCCCCGCCCGAGGCCGGCCCCCTGCGCATCGTGGCCCGCCTGCTCTACGAGCCCGTGACCCCGGCCTACGCCGCGCGACTGGCCGCCGAGAACCGGCTCGACCAGACCGGCGCGGCCCTGCTGGCCGCCCTGGACGCCGCGCCCGAGGCCGTGTTCGAGGTCGCCCGCCTCGAGGCCCGGCGCGTGCTCGCCGGCGCCGCCGCCGAGCCCGAGCGCTGCAACGGCCTGGACGACGACCAGGACGGCGCCGTGGACGAGGCGCCCGTGCCCGAGGACGAGTTCAGCTGCGGCCTCGGCCTTTGCCAGCGCAGCCTGCGCGCCTGCGGCCCCGACGGCCTGCGCGGCGAGGACGCCTGCGCCCCGGGCGCCCCGGGCCTCGAGGCCTGCAACGGCCTCGACGACGACTGCGACGGCGCGACCGACGAGGACCAGCCCGCCGCCCGTTGCGGCGTGGGCGCCTGCGCGCGGGTCGTCGAGACGTGCCGGTTCGGCGTGGTGGCCGACCCCTGCGTGCCCGGTGCGCCGGCCCCGCCCGAGGGCGAGGTCTGCAACGGTCTGGACGACGACTGCGACGCCGCCACGGACGAGGGGCAGGGCGAGGTCCGCTGCGGCGTGGGCGCCTGCGCCGTCGCGGGGCCCGCCTGCGTCGACGGCGCGCCGGCGGCGTGCACGCCCGCGGCCGTGGAGGCCCCCGAGGTCTGCAATGGCCTGGACGACGACTGCGACGGCCAGACCGACGAGGACCTGCCGCCGCTGCGCTGCGTGCTGGGCGCCTGCGCGTTCGAGCGCCCCGCCTGCGTCGACGGGCGCGCGACGCGCTGCGAGGAAGGCGCCCCGGACTCGCCCGAGGTCTGCAACGGCCTGGACGACGACTGCGACGCCGCCGTCGACGAGGACACGGGCGAGCTGCGCTGCGGCGTGGGGGC
>CAINDO010000563.1 GCA_903847385.1 uncultured Myxococcales bacterium | reverse complement strand
CGGTGCCGCCGTTGCCGCCGGTCGCCCCGCCGCTGCCGCCGGTCGCCCCGCCCGAGCCACCCGTCACGCCGCCCGAGCCACCCGTCACGCCGCCCGAGCCACCCGTCACGCCGCCCGAGCCGCCGGAACTCCCGCCCGTGGCGGCGTCTCCCCGGGCCCCGCCCGCGCCGGCGTCTGCGACCACGGCCTCGCCCACGCAGCGCCCCGCGGCGCAGAGGCGACCGGGGGCGCAGTCGTCGTTGGATTTGCAGCCGACCTCGAGGCCCGGCGCGCAGGCGGTGGCGAGGGCGGCGGCCAGGAGCACGTGCAGGAACGATGTCTTCATCCGCCCAAGGTACGCCAGCCTCGGGGGCGGGGGCTATGGGCGGCGCAACGCGAAGCGGGCATACAGCGTCGGGAGCACGAGCAGGGTCAGAAGCGTCGAAGTGAGCAGCCCACCGATGACCACGGTGGCCAGGGGGCGCTGCACCTCGGCGCCGGCGCTCGTGGCGAGGGCCATCGGGATGAAGCCGAGGGCCGCGACGAGGGCGGTCATCAACACGGGCCGGAGGCGCACTCGCGCCCCCTCGCGCGCGGCGTCCTCGGGGTCGAGACCGGCCTGCCGCCGCTGGTCGATGTCGGAGACGAGCACCACGCCGTTGAGCACGGCGACCCCGAAGAGCGCGATGAAACCCACGCCCGCCGAGATCGAGAAGGGGTAGCCGCGCACGGCGAGGGCCACGAGCCCGCCCGTGATCGCCAACGGCACGTTCATGAAGACCAGCATCGCGAGGCGCGCCGAGCCGAAGGCCGTGTGGAGCAGGACGAAGATCAGCACCAGCACCGCGGGGACGAGGAGCGCCAGGCGCTCCGAGGCGGCCGCCAGGTTCTCGAACTGTCCACCCCAGTCGACGAGCCAGCCGGCGGGCAGGTCCACGTCGCGCGCCACGGCCACTCTCGCGTCGGCCACGAACGACGCCAGGTCGCGCCCGCGCACGTTGACCTCGACGTTGATGCGCCGGCTGATGGCATCGCGGCTGATCTGCGCAGGGCCGTCCTCGAGGTCGATGGCCGCCAACTGCGAGAGGGGGATGAAGCGCGGCGGCTCGCCGGCCGGGCCGGGGGCCGCCACGCGCAGGTCGCGCAGGGCCTCGGGATCACGGCGGATCTCCGGGCCGAACCGCACCTGCAGGTCGAAGCGCTTCTGCCCCTCGAGCACGGTGCCGACCACCTTGCCGCCGATCCCTTCGATCACGGCGAGCACGTCGTCGGCGTTCAGACCATGGCGGGCGATGGCGCGCCGGTCGATGCGGATGCGGAGCGTGGGCAACCCCACGGTCTGCTCCGCCTTGGCTTCCGCGGCGCCGGGGATCTTCTGCAGCGCGCGGACGACCTCGTCGGCCTTCTGTTTCATCAGGTCCAGATCGTCGCCGTAGAGGTGCACGGCGACGTCCGATCGCACGCCGGAGATCAGCTCGGAGACGCGCAGCTCGATGGGCTGGGAGTAGCTGAAGATGGCCGCCGGCACGTTGTCCTGCAGCGCGTCGTCGATGGCCGCGAGCAGGGCGTCCTTGTCGGGGAATCGCCACGTGTCCGGGGGGTGGAGCATGATGAACACATCGCTGATCTCCACGCCCATGGGATCCGTCGCGATCTCGGCGCGCCCCGTGCGTGAGACGACCGTGCGGATCTCGGCGGGGAAACGCTCCAACAACACACGCTCGGCGAGGGTGGAGATCTCGTTGGACTGTTCGAGCGAGACGCTCGGCAGCCGCCAGATCTGGAGGGCGATGGCGCCCTCTTCCAGGCGCGGCATGAACTCGGCGCCCAGGTACGGCACGAGGCCCAGGCTGCCGGCGAAGAGCGCGACCGCACACCCGATGGTCAGGCGCTTGCGGCGCATGGCCCCCGCGAGCATCGGCAGGTACAGACTCCGGACCGCGCGGAAGAGTCTCGGCTCGGCTTCATGGACCCGGGTGAGCAACAGACTGGCCAGCGCCGGCATCAGGGTCAGCGCACACACCAGCGAGCCCAGCAGCGCGAAGACCACCGTCAGGGCCATGGGCCCGAACATCTTGCCCTCGACCCCGCGCAGCGCCAGGATCGGGAGATACACCAGGGCGATGATGCCGACCGCGAAGACCACCGGCCGCGCGACCTGGCGGGCCGCGTGCCGCACGCGCTCCAGATGCGTCGCCGTCGGGTCCGTCGAGCGCTCGTGCAGCACCCGCACGATGTTCTCGATCATCACGACGGAGCCATCGACCACGAGCCCGAAGTCGATGGCGCCGAGGCTCATCAGATTGCCGGACAGACCGGCGGCGCGCATGGCCGTGAAGGCGACGAGCATCGAGAGCGGGATCGACAGCGCCACGATGAGCCCGCCGCGCAGGTCGCCGAGCACGAGCAGCAGCACCAGGATCACCAGCGCGCCGCCCTCGAGCAGGTTCTTGGCCACGGTGTGGATGGTGCGGTCCACGAGCTCGGTCCGGTCGTAGAAGGCGTCGATGGTGACCCCCGGCGGCAGTGTCGACGCCAGCGCCTCGACCTTGTCCTTGACGCCCTGGACGACGACGCGGGCGTTGGCCCCCATGAGCATCATCACGATGCCCGTGACCGCCTCGCCGCGGCCGTCGCGGGTGACGGCGCCTTGCCGGATCATCGGCGCGAGCTCGACGTTCGCCACGTCCCTCACGAGGACGGGCGCCCCGGTCCGATCCTGGGACAGGACGACCTCGCGCAGGTCCTCCATGTCTTGAACCAGACCCTCGCCGCGCACGAGATACTGCTCGCCCTGGTGGGCGATGTAGCCGCCGCCCACGTTGCGGTTGTTGGCCGCCAGCGCCGAATAGACCGCACTGATCGACAACCCCCGCGCCAGCAGCCGCTCGGGGTCGACGGTCACCTGCCAGGTCTTCAGCTCGCCGCCGAATGCGTTGACCTCGACGATGCCGGGCACGGCGCGCAGCTTCGGGATCACCAGCCAGTCGAGGAGGGTCCGCAGCTCCATGGCCGTGTAGCAGGCGTCCGTGTCGGGCCCGCCCGGCGAACACATCGGCTCGCCCCGGATCTCGAACTGATAGATCTCCCCCAGGCCGCTGGAGATGGGCCCCATCTCCGGCTCGCCGTAGCCCTCGGGGATGTCTTCGCGGGCGCTCACCAGACGCTCGCCCACGACCTGCCGGGCCCAATAGATGTCCGTGCCCTCGGCGAAGGCCACGGTCACGACCGACAGACCGAACTTCGAGACGGAGCGGATCTCCTCGACATCCGGCAGGCCGCTCATGGACATCTCGACGGGCGAGGTGATGAGGCGCTCGACCTCCTCGGGCGCCAGCCCTGGACTGTTCGTGAGGATCTGGACCTGCGTGTTGGTCACGTCCGGCACGGCGTCGATGGGCAGCTTGCGCAGCGAGTCCACGCCGATGACGGCCACCAGGAGCCACCCCAGGAGGACGAGGGCGCGGTTGTTCAGGGAGAAGTCGACGATGCGCTGAGTCATGGGTCAGTGCTCGTGCCCGCCGCCCATGGAGGCCTTGGCGGCCTCGGACTTGAGGATGAAGGCGCCCTGGGAGACGACCGCCTCGCCGGCGGACAGGCCGTCGACGATCTCGACGGAGTCCGAGGTCCGGCGCCCGAGTCTGAGGGCGCGCCGGAGGTAGGTGTTCTCGGCGACCTTCACGAACGCGACGAACCCCTCGCCGCTGCGCTGGATGGCCCCGACGGGCACCACCAGGGTGCCGCCGGCCGGACCCGCGGCGGCGCTGCCCGCGGCCGTCAGGCGAACACGGGCGAACATCCCGGGGCGCAAGATGCCGTCGGCGTTGTCGACCTCGATGCGGGAGCGCACGACGCGGGTGGCCGCCTCCACCCGGTCGCCCACGTAGGAGACGCGTCCGTGGAAGACCCGCTCGGGGAAGGCGTCCGTGCGCACCTCGGCGGCGTCGCCGGCGTGGACCCGCGCCAGGTCGCGCTCGTAGACGTCGATCCAGATCCAGACCCGGCGCAGGTCCGCGACGGTGAACAGGGGGTCCTTGGGCTCGACGATCTCGCCGCGCGTGAGGTGCTTGTCGACGACCCGCCCGTCGACCGGCGCGCGCAGCTCGTACAGCGCGGCGCGCGGATCGCCCGGGCGCACGCCCTCGATCTGTCCGGGCGAGAGGCCGTACAGACGCAGCGTCTCCTGCGCCGTGTAGAGCGTGGACTCGGCCTCGGCCTGGGCGGCGCGGGCGGCGGCCAGCTCGCTCTGGGCGGCGATCTGATCCGCCGCCAGGCGCGCCTCGCGGGTGAGCGTGTCACGGGCGAGCGCGGCGCGCGCCCGAGATTGCAGGAACTCGGCTTTGGCGTGGCCGAGCTCCGTCGAGTCGACGATCGCCAGCACCTGGCCGGTCTTCACGTCCTGGCCGAGCGACGCGCGCACCTCGTGGACGCGGCCCGAGATCCGGGGCGTGACGTGGGCCAGGTGGTCCTCGTCGTAGCCCACCTCGGCCGTCGTCGAAATCTCGGCGAGCAGGTCGCGGCGCACGACGGGCGTGGTCGAGATCGTCACCCGGGCCGCGGCGCCGGGGGCGAGCACCACGCGGTCGTCGTCGTGGTCGTCGTCGTGGCCGTCTTCGTGGCCCTCTTCGCGCGCGGCCTCGTGGCCGTGGGGCTCACCGGGCGCGGGGGCGGCCTGGCAGCCGAGCGTGAGCAGAGCGAGGCACAGCGCGCCCCACCGGCGCCGAGTCTGGAACTTCACGGGGACTCCTGGGCGGCGCCCGCCGCGGGCTTCGGTTCGAGGGCGCGGCCGAGGGCCGCTTCGAGCTGGATGCGGGCGAGGGCTTCGGCGGCCCGCGCCTCGACGAGCTCCACGTGGCTCTCACGGAACTGCTGCCGGAAGACCAGGAGCTCGGCGCCCGCGATCTTGCCGGCCTCGAAGGCCGACTGGAGCAGCGCCAGGTTCTCGCCCAGAGAGCCGACGATCTGGGCCTGCAGAGCCGCGGCCGTGGCATGGGCGGCCCGCAGTTCGGCCAGGGCCACGAGGACCTCGCGATCCACCCGGGCGGCGAGCGCGCGGCCCTCGGCGTCGAGCCGGCGGGCCTCGGCCTCGGCCTCGGCGAGGCCGCCGGAGGCGCGATCGGTCACGGGCAGCGGGAGCGCGAGCCCCAGCCCCACGATGGATTCCGTCCCGGCCTCGCGCCGGAAGAAGCCGGAGACGCTCAGATCGGGCACGGACTCGGCGGCGGCCTGCTCCACGCGCGCCCGAGCGGCCCGACGCGCCTCGCCGGCGGCGACGAGATCGACCCGGTGCGCACGCGCAGACTCGAGCAGGGGGATCGCCTCGGGCAGGGCGCTCTCCGGCGGGGCGTCGAGGGTGCCCTCGGGCGTGAGCCCCGGGGTGAGCGCGTCGCCCAGGGCCTCGGCCAGCAGCGCGCCGGCGACCTCGGCGCGCGCCCCGGCCACATGGTGGCGACCCTCGGCGCGACCGACCTCGACCCGGGCGAGGTTGACGTCCAGGCGGGTCGAGGCTCCCGCCTCGAAGCGCTTCGTCGCCACGTCCAGGAGGCCGCGCGCCAGGTCGATCTGGGCGGCCTCCACGGCCAGGAGATCCCGGGCCCGCAGCGCCTCCACGAAGGCGACGCGCACACGGGTCGCGACGCCACGGCGGGCGTCCTCGACCCGCACGCGGGCCGCGGCGAGCTCGGCCCGGGCCGCCGTCCGCGCGTGCCCGACGCGGCCGCCGAGCGCGAAGGTCTGCTCGAGGCCGACGGACCAGTCCAGCGTGGTGCCCTCGGGGCCGAAGCGGGCGCCGGCCTCGCCGCTCAGCTCCGGGTCGTGGGGGAACGCGTCCGCCGTCACCCGGCGGCCGCCCGCGGCGGCGAGGTCGGCCTCGGCGGCGGCCACCTCCGGGCTGGCCGAGAGCGCCCGGCGCAGCGCCGCGTCGAGCGTGAGGGTCTCGGCGCGGGCGCGCGGTCCCAGGCCGCCGAGGAGGAGCGCGAGAAGAGCCGAGAGGGGTGTCAATCTACGATTCAGCATAGTAGTTCCAGGGACACAACCGCCCGAAGCGGCCGGCACATGCCCGATCGGGGCCGCGTCAGGACAGCGTGTGGACCAGATCCTCGACGAGGCAGTGGAGCGCCGCGCCCCACTGCCCCCACACACCGGCGCCGACGAGCAGCGCGCCGGCCACCAGCAGCGCGCCCAGGGCGGCCTCGAGACCGCGCTCGGCTTGGGGCGCGACGGGAGCGGGGTGGCCCGCCAGCGCCACGAGGCGCTCGATCCGGAGCGTCAGGGCGCCGCGCCCTTCGCCGGGCAACGCCGGGAGCGCCCCGCCCCGAGACGCAGCGCGGAGTTGCAGGCGCCCGGCCTGGACGAGGGCCGAGGCCAGGGCGAGCGGATCGGCGCCACGGGCGACCGCGTGCAGGTCCGAGGTGAGCTCGCGCTCGAGGAAGTACTGACGCCGCCGCGCGCTCTCGCCGCCCCGGGGCGAGAAGGCGCCCGCCAGGGCCAGGAGCGCGTTGCGCGTGGCGTCCCAAGCCCGGAAGTGCGCGACCTCGTGCAGGAGAACCGCGTGCACCTCGTCCGGGGAGAGCCCGCTCAGAAACCGCGGCTCGAAGACCACGACCGGGCGCCGGAGGCCAGTGGAGACGGCGGCGTCGATTCCCGGCATCACCCGGACCTGCGGAAACACGCCCGTGGCGGCGAGCACCCGCGCGGCGATGGCGTCGACGGCCGCGGCGTCGCGCGTCACGGGGCGCGCGCCCAGCCGCACCCGGAGCGCCGGCCAGACGATGCGCCCGAAGAGGCGCGACCAGAGCAGCGCCAACGCCAGCCCGGCCACGCCGTAGGCCAGGGTCTCGCCGGCCAGATCCGAGCCCAGGAAGAGGTCGCAGTGCGCGTGCATCCGCTCGCAGAGCGCCACCAGGGACGAGGCTCGCCCGCGGCCGAGCTCGACCAGCAGGGGCACGATCAGCGCGAAGGCGATGGTCGCCGGCAAGAGCAGGAACACGAGGCGCCAGGACGCCCGCCGGGCGAGCGGCAGCGCGTCGATGCGGCGGTGGACCGGTGCCTCGCAGCGGCGCAGGAGGATGGACGCCGTCCGCTCGAGCACGAGGAAGACCGCGCTGCAAACCACCATGGCAACGACGAGGGTCATGGTTCCGCCCCCCCGCTCATGGCTTCTCCAGCGACTTGCGGCGCGCGTCGATCAGGGCCTGCAGGCGGTCGAGCTCGGCCGGGTCGGACTCGCCGGCGCTCTCGAGCAGCGCCGAGATCGCCGACTGCCGGTAGTCCGCGGGGAGGCCGTGCACGAGCTGCTCCAGGACGCTGTTCATGAAGGCCTCGCGCCCGACCAGCGCTCGGTACACGTAGGTCTTTCCGGCCTTCTCCTGCGCGAGCAGCGACTTCTTGGCCAGCCGGTCGACGACCGTCATGACGGTCGTGTAGGCGATGTCGCGCTCACGCTCGAGCGCCGCCAGGACGTCCCGGACGGTGAACTCCCCCGGGAACCGGCTCCAGACCAGCTCCATGATCGTGGCCTCGAGGTCGTACAGCGCGCTGCGGGCGCCGGCCTCTCCGGGCCTCAAGTGCTTGAGATGAAAGGTCATTTCGACTACTCCCGAGGGGCGGACCTCGTCTACGACGCAACATCGTAGATCGGGGACCCGGTTCGATGTCAAGGCGACCCGCCGCCCAGCGCGGCCCGCACGCGCGCCTCCATGGCCGGGCGCGCCCAATCCTGCACGCCATCGAGCTCGAGGACCGTGCGGCCCGCGGCGTCGAGCACCCGCGTGTCCGGCAGGGCGCCCACCCCCAAGGCGATGTTGACCTCGCGCGCGTCCGCCCGGAACACACCCGGGGGCGGCCCGTGCGGGAAGAACGCCCGGACCGGCGCCCAGTCGCCGTCCACGCTGACGAGCAGGACCTCGATGGTGGGCTCGAAGCGGCGCGCGGCGCGCAGCAAGGCGGGCAGCTCATCGCGGCAGGGCGCGCACCACGTGGCCCAGAAGTGCAGCAGACGCGGGCGGCCAGGGCCGAGGGCGTCGCGGAACTCGCCCCCCGGCGACTCGATCTCGAGACGCGGCGCGCGCGCGCCCTCGACGGCGCGGTAGGCCACGTAGGCGGCGAGCTGGAGCAGCACGGCGGCGGCCACGAGCCACAGCCAGCGGCGTCGGGGCGGGTTCTTCGTCTGGTCGCCGTCGGTCATGGCTCGGCACTCCGGTGCGCGCGGTGGAACACCAGATACAGCACCGGGAGCACGATCAGGGTGAGCATCGTCGACGACGCGATGCCACCGATGACCACCGTGGCCAGCGGGCGCTGGACCTCGGCCCCCAGCCCCGTGTTCAGGGCCATGGGCACGAAGCCCAGGCCGGCCACCAGGGCGGTCATCAGCACGGGCCGCAGGCGCTGGTCGGCGGCCTCGAGCACGGCCTCGCGCAGGGGACGGCCGGCGTCCAGGTTCTGCCGGATGGTGGACACGAGCACCATGTCGCCCAGGACGGACACGCCCGAGAGCGCCACGAACCCCACGCCCGCCGAGATGCTGAACGGGATGCCGCGCGCCCACAGGGCCACGACGCCGCCGACCACCGCGAAGGGCACCCCCGTGAACACGCGGGCGGCGTCCACGAGGCGGCCGTAGGTGAAGTAGAGCAGCACCAGGATCAGCAGCAGCGCGCCGGGCACCACGAGCATCAGGCGCTCCGTGGCGTCGGCCAGGTGCTCGAACTGCCCGCCGTAGCGCACGAAGCCGCCCGGGGGCAGGTCGACCTCCGCGTCGATGCGCGCGCGGGCCTCGGCCACGAAGGAGCCCACGTCGCGCCCGCGCACGTTGGCCTGCACCACGATGCGCCGCTTGCCCCACTCGCGGTTGACCACCGCCGGGCCTTCGAGCGACCGCACCCGGGTCAGCGCCGACAGGGGCAACTGCGCGCCGCCGTGGGTGGTCACCAGCACGCGCCCGAGCGCCTCGGCGTCGAGCCGGTGGGTGTCGTCCAGGCGCACGGCGATGGGCACGCGCCGCTCGGCCTCCCGGAGTTCGCCGGCGGGGATGCCGGCCAGCGCCTCCACGTAGGCCAGGATCTCGCGGGCCGGGATGCCGTGCCGCCCGGCGGCCTCGCGGTCCACCTCCACCCGCACCGTGGGCGCGCCCGTGACCTGCTCGGTGACCACGTCCTGGGCGCCGGGGATGCTGCGCAGCAGGCGGTCGACCTCGGCGGCCTTGGCCTTCAGCAGGTCCAGGTCGTCGGCGAAGAGCTTCACGCCCACGTCCGCGCGCAGGCCGGCGTCCATCTCGTCGATGCGCATCTCGATGGGCTGGCTGAAGCTCAGGCGCATGCCCGGCAGGCCGGCGAGCGCCCGCTCCATCTGCTCGACGAGGCCCTCCTGCGTCTCCGCGCGGGTCCACGCGTCCGCGTGTCGCAGCGTGATGAAGATGTCCGAGAGCTCGGGCCCCATGGGGTCCGTGGCGATCTCGGCCGTGCCCGTGCGCGTCCAGATGTGTTCGATCTCGTCGGGGAACTTCTCCAGCAGCAGTTGTTCGATGCGCAGGCCGTAGCGCACGGACTCGTCGAGCGAGACCCCGGAGAGGCGCACGGTGTTGATGACCAGCGCGCCCTCGCGCAGTTGCGGCACGAACTCCGTGCCCAGGCGGGTGGCCAGGAACAGGCCGTTCAGCATCACCAGCGCCGCCAGCCCGAGGACCGCGACGGGGGCGCGCAGGGCCGCCCGGAGCACACGCGCGTAGGCCGCCGAGAGGGCCCGAACGAGCCGGTTGGGCCGATGCGCGCGCCCGTGCCGGGGCAGCAGGAGGCTCGCCAGCACGGGCATGAGCGTCAGCGACATGAGCATCGAGCCGAGCAGCGCGAACACGATGGTCAGCGCCATGGGCCGGAAGAGCTGCCCCTCGATGCCCTCGAGCGCCAGGATCGGCAGGTACACCACCAGGATGATCAGCTCGCCGAAGAGCGTGGGCTTGCGGACCTCGAGCGCGGCGTCGCGTACGATCTCCAGGCGCGACCGCTGATCGCCGGGATCCGCCGCGGCCTGTCCCAGGCGCCGCACCGCGTTCTCGACCAGGATCACCGAGCTGTCCACGACCAGCCCGAAGTCGATGGCGCCCAGGCTCATCAGCGTGCCGGCCACGCCGAAGCGCAGCATCAGGTCGAAGGCGAAGAGCATCGACAACGGGATGGCCAGCGCCACGATCAGCCCCGCGCGCAGGCTGCCCATCAGCGCGAAGAGCACCGCGACCACCAGCAGCGCGCCCTCGAGCAGGTTCGTGCGGACGGTGGTCAGCACGTGGTCCACCAGGTCCGTGCGCGTGTAGACGGCCTGCACGTCGATGCCCGGGGGCAGCGTCTTGCGGACCTCCTGCAGCCGTGCCGAGAGCGCCCGCGTGACCGTGTGGCTGTTCTCCCCGATGAGCATGAACCCCAGGCCGAGCACGACCTCGCCCTTGCCCTGGGCGGTCGCCGCGCCGCGCCGCAGCTCACGGCCTTCGACCACGCGGCCCAGGTCGCGGACCCGCACGGGCACGCCCTCGCGCGCCGCCACCACGACCTCGGCCAGCGCCGCCGGATCGGCGAGCGTGGCCTCGCCCACCACCGCGCGCGCCTCGCCGGCCTGCTCCAGGGTGCCGCCGCCCACGTTCAGGTTGTTGGCCGAGATGGCCTCGACCAGGTCGGGCAGCGTGAGGTCGTATCGCCGAAGCGCGGCCGGGTCGAAGACGACCTCGACGCGGCGCTCGTCACCGCCCCAGGCGTTGACCTCGGCCACGCCCGGCACGGTGCGCAACTGCGGCGCCACGATGCGGTCCTGCGCGGTGCGCAGCTCGGCCAGAGAGCGGCCCTCGCCGTGCACGACGTAGTGAAAGACCTCGCCCAGGCCCGTCGCCACGGGGCCGAGGCTGGGGCGGGCGACCTCGGGCGGCAGCTCGACCTCGGCCACCCGCTCGGCGACCATCTGCCGGGCGCGGTACAGGTCCGTGCCCTCGGCGAAGGTCACGTTCACCTGCGAGAAGCCGAAGCGTGAAATCGACCGGACCTCGGTCAGCCCCGGCAGGCCGGCGAGCCCCTGCTCCACGCGGGCGGTGATGCGGTGTTCGATCTCCAGGGGCGAGAGCGCGGGCGCGACCGTGTTCACCTGCACCTGAATGGGCGTGGTGTCCGGGAAGGCGTCGATGGGCAGGCGCCGGAAGGCCGCGACGCCGGCGAGCGCCACGCCGAGCCACAGCAGCAGCACCACGACGCGGTGCCGCAGCGACCACGTGAGCACGGCGTTCAACATGGGGCACGGTCAGTCGTCATCGCAGCACCCGGCGCCGATGCTGCTCTTGAGCGTCTCCGTCTTGAGCAGGAAGCTGCCCTCGGTCACGACGTCGTCGCCCGGGCGCAGGCCGTTGCGGACGAGCAGCGCGTCCGGATCCCCCGGGTCGGCGCCGGCGAGCGTGACGCGGCGGACCTCGTAGACCTGCGGCCCGGTGCGCACGAACACGAAGTCGACGTTCTGCGCCCGTTGGGCCGCGGCGCGCGGCAGGCGGACGGCCGGCGCGGCGTCGCCCAGGGCGATCTCGGCCCGCACGAACATGTGGGCGCGCAGGCGCCCCTCGGGGTTGGGCACCGCCGCGCGGGCCCGAACCGTGCGGGTGTGCACGTCGACCTCGGGCGAGACGAAGCGCACCTGGCCCTCGGCGACGGGCAGGTCCACGCCCTCGCCGAAGCGCAGCGTGACCGCCTGACCGACGCGGACCTGGGCGGCGTCGCGCTCGGGCAGGTCGATCTCGGCCTGCAGCACGCTCGGGTCCACGATCTCGAAGAGCACCGTCTCGGGGCCCACCAGGCGGCCCGGGGCGGCCTCGCGGCGCAGCACCGTGCCCTCGATGGGTGAGGTCAGGGCCGTGCGCCCGCCGGCCTGGGGCGTGCCCATCAGACCCAGACCGGCGCGCAGGGCGGCGACCTCGGCCCGGGCCGCGGCGAGCTCGGCCTCGGCGGCCTGCGCGACCTGCCGGGGCGCGGCGCCCGTCTCCGCGAGCTTCGACTCGCGCTCGAAGTTCGCCTCGGCCACCCGCAGGCGCGCCTCCGCCGCCAGCCGGCGACCCTGATCCGCCGACGCCGCGGCGCTCTCCACCTGCGCCAGGGGCTGCCCTGCGCGGACGTGTTCGCCCACGTCCACCAGCACCGCGCGCAGCACGGCGGGGGTGCGCACGTTGACCTCGGCCCGGCGCGTCGCATCGAAGGCCAGCGTGGCGTTGGCCACCAGCCGCGCGCCGCCCGGCGCGGCCGTGACCGCGACCGTGCGGAGCCCGGCGACGGCGTCGTCCTCGGGCGTCTTCAGGCGCACGACCGTCCCGTTCTCCGGGGCGCCGTCCGAGGCGACGGGGGCCGCCGGCGCGCCGTTCTTGTCGGGGTGGCAGATCGGGCAGAACGACTCGGGGAAACCGTGCTCCGCGCACCAGTCGCCCTTGGCCTGAAACACGGGCGCGAGGCGCGGGTTGCACTTGGGGCACACGGCCTGCACCACGCCGTGTTCGCAGCGACCGGCGGCGGGCGCGGGCGCTTCGGGCTTCGCCGTGGCAGGCGCCGGGCCGGCCGGGGGCGCGGGCGCGGGGGTGCAGCCGACGAGTCCCAGCAGCAGGACCGACGCTCGGATGATTCTCAGCGCGCTCACGGCGTGCCCGGGGGCGGCCGCACGATCTTCAGGTTGGGGTTGCACTTCAGGCACTGCGACTCGGGCAGGCCGTGCTCGGCGCACCAGTCGTTCGTGGCCTTGAAGGCGGGCACGAGGTCCGGGTTGCAGCGTGTGCACTGCGACTCGGGCACCTGGTGTTCGCCGCACCAGTCCTCGTGGGAGCCGGGTTTGGCGGTGGCCGCCGCGTGGGCGCTGGCCGTGGCGGCGAGCGTCGGGGCCGCGGACGCGGCGTTCGTGACGGGCGCGGCGGGGGCAGAGGTCGCGGGGACGCCGCGGTCGCAGGCGAACGCGAGCGTGGCCATGGCCACGCAAAGCACTGATTTCATGGTGGTTTTCCGATGATTCCGAACACTGGACACGGGGATGCGCGACGGGCGGCGTCGGCCGCGCGCCGGCAGGTCAGGCGACCAGCGTGTTCGTCCGGGGCACCCGCAGGATCTCGCGGGGATCGGGGAAACCGGGCAGGCGCCGCGCGAAGGGCGGCGGCGGCGGGCCGTCGGGCTCGGGAAGCCGCCACTTCGGCGCGCCGAGCGTCATGTGCGGCATCTCGATGGCGAGCGTCACGCCGCACAGGCAGTCGTGGCACTGCGGGGGGCAGTGCTCGTCGGGGCAGTCGTCGGCGCAGTCGTCCGCGCAGTCGGTGGCGTTCTGGGCATCCCCGGCGTCCAACGCGGTCATCACCCCGGTCGTCTGACCGAGGAACAACAAGAGCGTGCAGAGCCAGAGAAGACGGAACATCGCCGCCCAGACTAGCCCAGGCGGCCGGTCGGCGCCAACGAATCGACACGCGGCCCGGAGTGCACGGACCTGCGCTTCTTTGCGCGCAACCGCTGTGTTATGCCGAAACGGTGAGTTCCCCGTCCCAGGTCCACTGCCCGGAATGCGGCCCCGCGACGCCCCCGCCGTCGGACGGGGGGCGGCGATGTCCGACGCACGATCTCTACCTGATCGCCCCCGCCGAGGCCGCGCACCGGGACGATCACCCCCTCCTCGGCCACGTGCTCGACGACAAGTACGCGCTCACCTCGGTGGTGGGCGCCGGCGGGTTCGGCGCGGTCTATGGCGGGCTGCAGCTCCCGTTGAATCGCCCCGTCGCCGTGAAGGTGCTGCTCGGCACGAGCTTCACCAAGAAGGTCGTGCGCGACCGCTTCGAGCGCGAGGCGCTGTCGCTGGCCCGGCTGCGCAGCGAGCACACCGTCCGGCTGCTCGACTTCGGGGTGTGTCGCGACGTGACCCCCGCGACGCGGAACCTGCCGTACCTGGTGATGGAGCTCATCGACGGCCAGCCGCTGAACCTCTTTCACGCCAAGACACCCCTGTCTCTGGCCCAGATGGCCGACCTGGTCGACGACGTGGCCGAGTCCCTCGCCGAGGCCCACGCCAACGGCATCGTCCACCGCGACCTCAAGCCCTCGAACGTGCTGATGACGCGCGACTTCCAGGGCCGCGCGCTGGCCAAGGTCATCGACTTCGGGATCGCCCGCGTCGAGGACGCCGCGCGCAGCGAGTCCGGCATGATCTCCGGGACACCGCGCTACATGGCCCCCGAGCAGGCGCGCTCGCTGTCCGATCTGGACGGCCGCGTGGACGTGTACGCGCTGGGGATCATGCTGTTCGAGCTGATCGCCGGGCGCCCGCCGTTCGTGCACGACCTGCCGATGGTCGTGCTGCAGATGCAGGTCGGCGATCCGGTGCCGAGCTTCGCCTCGCTCGGCGTGGCGCCGGACATGGCCGTGGTCGAAGAGGTCGTGCGGCGCGCGCTGGCCAAGACCCCGGACGCCCGCTGGGAGACGCCGCTCGCCCTGGCTGCGGCCTTCCGGTCGGCCATCGCCGCGCCGGACTCGCAGACCCTGGCGCCGGTCCCGACGCCGGCCTCGGCCGCCCTGGCGGAGCCCTCCGCGCCCCTCCTGCCCGCGCCGCGACCCGGTCGCTCGCGCCTGGTCCTCGGGCTCGCCGCCGCCGCGACCGCCGCCG
>CAINDO010000562.1 GCA_903847385.1 uncultured Myxococcales bacterium | reverse complement strand
GGCCGGGCGGCGGCGCAGCGTCGACGATGTGTCCCTGGTCCAGCACGGGCATCGCGATCGCGTCCGGGCGGATCTCGCCGAGATCCACTGCCGCCGACGCTGCGTCGACGGCGCCCGCTGCGTCCAGGTTCACCCCGGCGTCCGCCGCCACGCGCAGGTCGAGCCGATGTTCGCCGGCGTCGACCGGCAGGGCGGCGTCGGGCGGGGCGCCGACGTCCACGATGACGTCCATGTCGGCCAGCGCTCCACACCCCAGGACGTTGAGCGGGCTCGCAGGGCAAGGGTCACAGGGGTCGCCCTGTCCGTCCTGATCGCCGTCCGCCTGGTCGGGATTCGGGGCGAAAGGACAATTGTCCGTGAGCTCGCAGACGCCGTCGTGATCGCGATCGACCCCGTCGTTGCTCGGATCGGTGTTCGGCCCCGGCGCGAACCCGGTCGCGTTCCCCGCGCAATCGTCGCAGCGATCGGCGTCCGTGTCCTCGCAGCGCGCGGGGTCCGCGGGGTCGGCGTCGCCGAAGTCGGGCACCCCGTCCTCATCGTCGTCCGGGTCGCAGGGATCTCCGAGGCCGTCGGCGTCCAGATCGCCGACCACGGGTGTCGGGTCGAACGGGCAGAGATCCTCGCAGTTGGGCACCTGATCGGCGTCGGCGTCGACATCCGGCACACCGCAACCGCACAGGCCCGGATCGAGCTTGGCCGGGTCGTTGGGGCAGTCGTCGGGCCGCTGCAAGAGCACCCGCGGGTTCGAGCCGTCGATGACCGCGTCGAGATCCCCGTCGGCGTCCACGTCCACCACGCGGAAGCCGTAGAACGTCTGGTTGGGGCTCGGCGGGAGCTCTCGCGGAGCGAGGCGCAGGCCGCTGTCCACGAGGACGCCGCCGTCGTTGCGATGCACCCGCAGGTCGTCGACGCTCGACTGGTACCAGAGATCGGGGTCGCCATCGCCCTCGAGATCGGCCCAGTGCAGGGCGGCCCCCTGCGTATCGGGCAGCGCTTGGGCGATCTGGAGCGCGCCCTGAGGGTCGAACCGGTAGAGCTGGCTGGCGGGGCCATAAGCGGACACGGCGAACTCCGGGTGCCCGTCGCCATCGACGTCGGCGACGTCGATGGCCGTCCCGCCGGCGTCGAGCTCGTTCCCGGTGATGCGCCCGAGGTTCTGGACACCGAGGATGCCCAGGTTGCGGCCGGCCGTGAGGCCCCGCGGTTCGCTGCCGTTCTGGAGCAGGATGTCCAGATCGCCGTCCGGCTCGAAGTCGAACATCCGCGAGCCCGACGCGACGAACCCACCCATGCCGCCGATCCCGGGTCCGAACGCGCCGCCCACGTTGCGCCGCACCCGACCCTGATTGTCCAGGGAGCTGCGCGGGCCGAGCAGGTCCAGGGCGCCGTCGGCGTCGAAGTCGCCGAGATCGAAGGGCGCCCCGTCGCTGAGGACGACCATCGCGTCCGGGGTCAAACCACCCAGACCGTCGTTGCGCAGCACCCGCACCTTGGCCGACAGGTCCTGAAGCACGACGTCGTTGTCGCCGTCGGCATCCAGATCGGCGATCTGGATCGCCGCACAGGCGCCGTACTCCGGGCCCGCGGGGCCTGCGACGAAGGCGCCCGCGCCCCGGTTGAAGAGGACGCGCAGGGTCTGCACCGGGAAACCGCAGAGGACGAGGTCCGGTGCGCCGTCGCCGTCGAGATCGCCCGCGGCGAGACCGAACGCGCCGAGGCCGTCGAGGTTCACGGTCTCGAAGACGGCGTCGCTGGGTTGGACTGCGCTGGTGAAGCGCCACTGATGTCCGAAGAGGAGGCCGAAGTCGCGCCCGATCAGGGCATGCACCCGTTCGCCCGCGTGGGGCGGCGTATCGACCCCGACCCACAGAGCTGCGCCGTCCGGGGCGATGACGGTGCGGGCGTCGAGCGGCCCCTGCAGCTCGCCCCGGACCCGCACGGACGGCGAGAGCGCAACGGCGGCGGCATCCAGCGGCCGATTGAAGCGAACGCGGAGCGGTGTGCTCTCCGGCACGCCCTCGCAGTAGGCCGGCGGCCACACGTCGACCACCTGCAGGATCTTGCAGGCGTCCCCCTGCCCGTCCAGGTCCAGGTCCACCTGGTCGGGGTTGGCGAGGAATGGGCAGTTGTCGAACGTGTCCTCGATGAGGTCGCCGTCGGTGTCGGCGCCGTCGTCCGGCACCAGGTCGCAGTCCTGGTCCTCGCCGTCGGGGACCAGGTCCGGCGCACCGGGGTGAAAGGTCGGGTCGAGGCCGTTGCAGTCGCACGCGTCGCCGGCGCCGTCCTGGTCGGTGTCCGCCTGGTCGTCGTTCCCCACATCGGGGCAATTGTCGTACACGTCCGGCGTCTGGTCGACGTCGGCGTCCCAGCACGAGGCGCGCGCGGCGACCGGTGCGGTCGTGAGCGCGAAGAGCGTCGCGAGAACGAGGCCGGTGGTCTGTGGTCGGGGGCGTGGCCGGGCCATGGCGTGCCTCACTTGCTCGTCAGGGTGTGGACGGCGTCCCATTGTTCGGGGGGCGGCGCCTCGCGGAATCCGGCGATGCGCTCCAGGAAGATCTGCGCCGGCGGGTCCCCGGCCTCGGCCAGGGGGGCGAAGTGGGCCGCGGCGGCCTCGAAGCGCTGCGCGCGATAGGCGGCGAGGCCCTCTGCGAAGCGCTCGAGGCGCGCGAGCGTCGGGGCGTCCACGTGGCCCGCCTCGCCGACCAGCTCGAAGATGCGGACGGGCTGCCGCTTGCCCTTCGGTCGCACGGCGTCGACCTCGCGGAACACGAGCGCGTCGCCCGCCTGACGGGCCGTCTCCTCGCCCACCAGGATGCGCGTGCCGTATTGGGAGTTGATGCCCTCCAGGCGGGCGGCGAGGTTCACGGCGTCGCCGATCATCGTGTACTCGAAGCGGCGCGCCGAGCCCATGTTGCCCACCAGCGCCTCGCCGGTGTTCAGGCCGATGCGCACGTTGACCTCGGGCAGCCCCCGCTCGGCCAGCGTCCGGCGCAGGTCGGACAGCACCGCCTGGCAGCGCAGCGCGCCGCGGCAGGCCTGCGCTGCGTGGTCGGGCCTGTCGAGGGGGGCGCCGAACATCGCGACGATGGCGTCGCCGATGTACTTGTCGATGTTGCCGCCCTGGTTCAGCAGGCACTCGGTCATCGAGCCCAGGACGTCGTTGAGCAGCGCCACCAGGGCAGGCGGGTCCATCTGCTCGGCGATGGTCGTGAACCCCTGCACGTCGCTGAAGAAGGCCGTGATGGTGCGGCGCTCGCCGCCGAGGCGGAGGCGGTGCGGGTCACGCACCAGCGCCTCGACCACGTTGGGCGAAACGTAGTGCTGGAACGCATGTCGAATGGCGCGGGCCTGCCTCCGGGACGCCGCGGCCCGCCGGAGCGCAAAGATCACCCGCACGCCGGCGAACGCGCCGAAGCCGCCGAGCGCGGGCACCAGAGCGCCGTGCAGACCCTCCTGGAACCCCCGCGCGCCGAGCCCGAGGTGGGCGGCCGCCGCCACCAGCGTGGCGCCGATGAGGAGCGGCAGCGACTCCACCCGCAGCGTCGCGGCGGCCAGCAGCGCCAACAGCCCCAAGCCCATCCACGCCAGCCGGTGCGCGCCCGGGGTGTCCGACACCAGGAACTGGCCGGAGAGCAGCGCGGCGGCCGCGGCGGCGTGCAGAAAGACCCCGGGCACGCTCTCGCCCAGGGGCGTGCGGATCTGGTCGAGCGTGCCCTGCGCGCTGACGCCGGCGAAGACCAGGCGCCCGCGCACGGCCGCGGCCAGGGCCGGGGGCACGGTCGCAGAGTCCCCGGCGGCGGCCTCCAGCACGTCGCTGAAGCGGACGGTCTGAATGTCGTGCAATGTACGGAAATACAGGCCTGGCCGGCCCTCGTCCTGGGCCAGCGCGGTGGTCTCGCACATCTCGGCGCGCTCGCCGCGCTGTTGTCGGCAGCCCTCGAGCCCCAAGGACGGGTAGATCGTGTCGCCGAAGCCAAAGAAGTAGGGGTAGCGCCGCACCACGCCGTCCGGATCGGCCTCGATGCTCAGCCCCGCCTGCGCGGTGGCCGACGAAGCCAGCGCGGCGTGGCTGGAGGTGAGCCGCCCGCAGCCCAGCACACCGGCGGGCACGCGGCCCAGGTTCGACAGGGCCCGCACCTCCGGGGGCGCGTCGCCGGCGGCCGTGTCGCCGCTGGCCGGCAGACAGGTCACGCCCAGGACCGTGTGGACCGCGCCCGCGAGCGCCGCGCCCAGGCGCCGATCCGCGTCCAGCGTCGCGGCGCGTTTCTCCAGGGTGTCGGCCAGCCGCGTGGCGTCCGCGTTCTCACCCAGCGGACCGTCCCGGAGGGCGTCCGCCAGGTCCAGCGCGAGGTCGGCCTCGGTCCGGGGTGCGGGGCTTTCGAACCAGGCGTCCATCAGCACGGCCGTCGGGCCGAGCGGCGCCAGCGTCTCCAGGAATCGCGCCCAGGTGCGGCGGTCCAGCGGCCAGCGCTCGCCCAGCCGCGCGAGGCTCTCGTCGTCGACGAGCACCACGGTGACGGGGGGCGCCTCGCCGGCGGGGGGCGACAGGTGCCGCTGCGCCAGGTCGTGCAGCGCGGCCTCGCCGGGCAGGAACGGGCCCCGGCGTGTGCTCGATACGGTGGCCCAGGCCGCGGCGAGCACGACCAGCACCACGGCCAGAAGCTCCGTCCAGCGCGGTGTGCCCGGGGGGCCGGCGCCCTGGGACGCCCCTCGCCTCACGGGCTCCCCGGCTGCTCGAACGCGTGGACGCGCGACGGCTTGCCCTGCAGGCCGGCCGTGTCCACCGCAGCCACGCGCCAGAACCAGCGCCCCGCCGGCAGGTTGGGCGGCAGCGGGCTGCCCGGGGCGGCAAAGTCGAGCCCGCGCAGGTCGTAGGTGAACTCGGCGTCCCGGGCGAGCTCGACGCGGTACTTGAGCGCGCCGGAGATGGCGCTGAATTTGAGCGGCGCACCGGCGGTGATCGGCCCGGTGAGGGGCGCCTCGACCTGCGGCGCGTCCAGGAGCGTCGCGGCGGCCGCAGCCTGGTCGCCGCCGACCTGCGCCCCCTGCCCGGCCGGCACGGACACGTCGCCGGCGGTCCCCGTGAGCGTCACGAGACCCTGGAGCGTCTCCAGCCGGCTGCCCTTTTCGTCGGCGGTCAAGCGGAACCGGGTGCCGCGGACGCCGGCGACGGTCGATTTGGTCGAGATCTCGAAGGCGCTGCCCTGCCCGCCGGCCTTCACGTCCGCCTCGACCTGACCCCGCTTCAGCTCGAGCTTGACCACCCGCCGAAGCTGCTCGTTCAGGTACAGACGCCCGATGAAGAGCAGGCCGTTCGGGCCCAGGCGCAGGCGGCTGCCATCGGCCAGCTCGAGCCACGTCGAGGCGCCGGCGCCCGTGCTGACCCATGTCTCGGGGTTGAGCTGATCGCCGCGCCGCGCGGGCTGCTGTGCGTTCTCGGCGGCGCCGCTTCGCACGGCGCCGTCCACGGCGTCGAGCCGGGCGACCGGGCGGTCACCGCGCCGCTCGACGTAGGCGATCGAGACCTGGCCCTCCTGACCGTGGGCCGCCGCGGGCACGACGGCGGAGATGCGCGCCTCGGGCACGCCCCCGGCCACCAGCAGCTTCGTGTACGCGGCGCCGACCTTGGGTCCCAGGCCGGCGGCCCGCTGCGCGTCCGCCAGGCGCACGGACACCGTTACGCTGCGCACGCCCCCCTGCCCGGCCAGCGCGGCGCCGATGGCCTGCACGCAGGCCTGGTCGGGGGGCGGCAGGTCGTCCCGGGCCAGCAGGCGCCGGGCGGAGCGCACCTCGCCGTCCTGCAGCAGGAGACCCTCGCAGGGGTCGGGCGCGGCCAGGGCCGGCGCGGCGGCGGCCACGAACGAGAGCGCGAGCGTGGCGGCGGCGAGTCGACGGGCGGTGCGGGTCATGGGGTCGTCTCCGGCGCGAGGTAGTGCAGCTCGACGCGCCGATTGGCCGAGCGGCCGGCGCGCGTGCGGTTCGAGGCGATGGGGCGGTCGGGGCCGAAGCCCTGAACGATGAGGCGATCCGGGCTCACGCCGCGGCTCACCAGGGCGTCGCGGACGGCCTGGGCGCGGCGGCCCGAGAGGTCGATGTTCTCGGCGCGCTCGCCCGCGTCGTCCGTGTGGCCCTCGATGGCCAGCCGCCAGGTCGGGTGCTCGCCCAGCGTGACGGCCACGCGCTCGAGCACCGGCAGCGAGGCGGGCGTCAGCGTGGCCTGCTTGATCACGAACTGCACGCCGCCCACGTTGCCGACGAGGCCGGCCATGGCCTCGGGGATCGCGTCGGCGCAGCCGTCCTCGTCGAGCCAGGCGTTCTGGGTCTCGGCCTCGTGGGGGCACGTGTCTCGGCCGTCGGCCAGGCCGTCGCCGTCGTCGTCGGGATCGGGGCAGCCGTCCAGGTCGGCGAAGCCGTCGACGTCCTCGGCGGCCAGGGGGCACGCGTCCTCCACGCCGATCTGGCCGTCGGCGTCCGGATCGCCCTCGACGGGCAACGGCGGCAACGCCACGAGCGCCTGAGCGCCCGCGGGCAGCGTCTCGGGGCAGCCGTCGTCATCGCGCACGCCGTCGAGGGTCTCGGGCAGGCCCGGGCAGGCGTCCGTCGCGTCGGCGACCCCATCCTGGTCGGCGTCGGGGCCCAGGTCGGGGCAGCCGTCCGCGTCCTCGAAGCCGTCGAGGCTCTCGGCCACGCGCGGGCACTTGTCGGACGCGTCGAGCACGCCGTCGCCGTCGTCGTCGGGGTCCGGGCAGCCGTCGGCGTCGGCCAGGCCGTCCACGTCCTCGGGGGCCGCCGGGCAGGCGTCCTCGGCGTCGGGCAACCGGTCGTGGTCCAGGTCCGCGCCCAGGGGCAGCGGCGGGAGCGCGGGCAGCGGCGCGGTGTCCGCCTCGGGGCAGCCGTCCTCGTCGCGGATGGCGTTGGGGGTCTCGGGCAGCAGCGGGCAGGCGTCGATCAGGTCCTCGACGCCGTCGGCGTCGGCGTCGGCGCCCACGTCCGGGCAGCCGTCGGCGTCGAGCGTCCCGTTGACGATCTCGGCCTCGGCGGGGCAGCGGTCGGCGGCGTCGAGCACGCCGTCGGCGTCGTCGTCGGGCTCCGGGCAGCCGTCGGCGTCGGCGAACCCGTCGGGGTCCTCGGGGGCGGTCGGGCAGGCGTCCACGGCGTCCGTGCGGCCGTCGCCGTCGGTGTCGGTCAGGGGCGAAAGGGGCGGCAGCGGCGCCAGGGGTGGGCCTGCGTTGGCCCCGGCCGCCGCCGCGTATCCGGCGGGCGGACCCTCGGGGCAGCCGTCGGCGTCGCGCTCGCCGTCGAGATCTTCGGCCTCGTAGGGACAGTCGTCGTCGGCATCGAGCACGCCGTCGGCGTCGCGGTCCGGCCCGGGGTCGGGCGCGTCGACGGCCTCGGGGCTCGTGTACCCGACGGTGAAGAGGCCCCGCCAGGCCGGCGACCCGGGGGTCTCCGTCACGCCGCGACCGCCGGCGACGGCGAGCACGAGGCCCGCGTCGCTGCGCCAGCCCAGCCCCGCCAGGCCCTCGGCGACCGCGTCGCCGATGGCGTCCGCGGAGAGTGAGCGCGTCGGGTCCAGGGGATCCGGCTGCGTCGTCGTCGGCAAAACGCCGTGCGCGGCGCCCTGAAGCGCGAAGCCCAGGGGCAGCCCGACCTCGGCCGACAGCGCGACCCGGAGCTCGTCGTCCAAGCGCTGATTGTACGCCGCGCGCACCTCGCGGACGTGCCAGCCGGCGCTCGCGGACACGCCGAGACCGCCCCACCGGCCGTCGAGGATGAGCGTGGGCTGAACCCGGACCTGCCCCTCGCCCGTGAGCGCCGCCTCGTCGCCCGTGGGGAGCCACGTCGTCGCGTCGACGGCCAGGTCGAGCCCGAGCGGGCGGTCGAGCCCGAAGATGCGCAGCAGGCTCAGCGTCAGGCCGAGGCGCGCGTCCCCCGTCGAACGCGCTGCGAGCGCATCGTGGGTGTCGCCGTAGTCGCCGAGGCCCGTGTGCAGCGTCAACGGCAGCGCGCCGTGCAGCGCCAGGAATCGCCAGGGCGCGAACGCGGCGGCCAGCGTCGCCGAGATGCGCTGCTCGATCACGGCGGCCTCGACGCGCGGATCCGCGGCCGCGGCGGGCTGGAACACCAGGGGGCGGCCCACGCCCAGCCCGGTCAGCGAGACGGAGAAGCCGCCCGGGGGCAGCGCGGGGGCCAGGGGGGCGCCCAGGCGGCCCGTGCCGTCGGCGCGGGTCTCGAACGCGTCGAGCTGAAAGCCCTCGGCAGCCGCGACCCCGGGCGCGGCGATGCCCAGGGCGACCACCCACCCCCCACGCCTGCCTCGAAACCTCGACGCCAACTTGGCCCTTCCTGCGTTGCGACTTCGTGGAAGACCCGGGGAGTGTAGCGTCAGGGGTCGATTCGAGTGAACAGGATCAGGGTGATTCGCAGGTCGACTCGGCGCGGAACCATACGACGTCGTCCGACGTGTGACCCGTCGCGGCGACATCGGGCACCCCGTCGCCGTCGAGGTCGACGACACGCACGCCGATGGGCTCGGCCACCCGCCGGGAGATGACCCGGTAGGGGGCGTAGACGGCGCCGCCGGTGTTCTCCGACCAGCCGACGACACCCGCCACCGCCGCCGTGGACACGATGTCGGGATCACCGTCGAGGTCGAGGTCGGCGACTTGAACGCGCGTCGGCCCGTTGAGCCGCGTGGCGATGAGGCGGCCGAGCCCGAAGCCGTTGGGGCCGTTGTTGGGGTACCAGCCGATCTGGTCGCCGACGGTCGCGGCGACGACGACGTCCGGGCGCCCGTTCGCGTCGATGTCGCCCACGGCGATGTCGGCCGTGCCGTCGAAGGTGCGGGAGAGAACCCGCTCCCCACCCCAGCCGCCGCGCCCGTCGTTCGGGTACCAGGCGATCTTGTCGTCCACGGAGGACGCGACGAAGAGGTCGAGCGTCCCGTCGCCGTCCACGTCCGCGGGGAGCGCGGCGGTCGGGCCGTTGGCCGTCGCCGAGATGGTCAGGGGCGGGCCGAAGTTGCCGCGGCCGTCGTTGCGATACCAGTAGACGCGGTCCGCGGTGAAGGCCGGCGCCACGACGTCCGGGTCTCCGTCGGCGTCGAAGTCGGCGACCTCGAGGCTGTTCACCCCGACGGCCTGACTGGTGATCAGGGTGCGCTCGACGGCGAACTGGGCGCCGCCGTCGTTGCGCATCCAGGCCACCTCGTTGGCCGCAAAGCTGGCGAAGACCAGGTCGAGATCGCCGTCGCGGTCCAGGTCCACCGCGCGGACGGCCCGCGCGCCGTTGGCCTGGTTCGTCACGACGCGTTGCGCGCCGAAGCGTCCCCCACCCTCGCCGGGGTACCAGGCGATCTCGTCGTCGAGCTCGGAGGCCGAGATCGCGTCGAGCAAGCCGTCGTCGTCCAGATCGGCGAACTGGACGTCGTAGGCGCCATCCGCGGCCTGCGTGATGACCCGGGGCGCCTCGCTTCGCCCGTAGCCGTCGTTGTGGTACCAGGCGACCTCGCCGTCCACACTGGAGACGGCCAGCACGTCGTCCCGTCCGTCGGCGTCGACGTCCGCCACGGCGACGCCGAGCGGCCCGTCGTTTCGAGTGCCGACCACTCGCTCCGGGCCGAGGTTGCCGGCGCCGTCGTTCGGGTACCACGTCAGCTCGTCGTTGCCATTGCCCACGGCCAGCAGGTCCGGATCGCCGTCGGCGTCGAGATCGGCAAAGTGTACGCCCCGGGCGAGCTCGGCGCGCGCCGAGACGATCGTCCGCAGGTAGGTACCGTCCGGGTTGCGGCGCAGCGTCGCGATCTCGTCGTCGTTCGACGACGAGGTCGCCAGGTCCAGGTCCCCGTCGGCATCCAGGTCGGCGGCGGCCAGCCCGGTGAGGCCGTCCCCCCCGGTGTTGACGATGCGTTGGGCGGCGAAGACGCCGAGGCCGTTGTTGTCGTAGATGGACACCTCGTCGTCGCGGAACGAGGCGACCACGAGGTCCAGATCGCCGTCCCCCTCGGCGTCCACGGCCTGGACCGCGCGCACGTCGTCCCCCCGGTTGGAGACGAGGACCGCGGCCCCGAACGTGCCGTCCCCGGTGCCGGGCAGCCAGTGGACCTCGTCGTCCAGGCTCGAGCCGACCACGAGGTCGGCGACGGTGTCCCCGTTGAGGTCACCGAGGGCCAGCGCGGTCGGTCCGTCGCCGACGAGCGTGACCACGCTGCGGGGGCCGAAGGTGCCGTCGCCGAGGCCCCGGTGCACGGCGACCTCGTCGTCGGTCAGGGAGGCGACGACGAGATCCGGGAGCGCGTCCGCGTCCACGAACCCGAGGAGCAGAGCGCTCGGCGCGTCGCCGTCCGTCGTGATGAGGGCCGGTCGCCCGAAGCCGTCGCCCTCGGCGAGCTGCACCAGCACGCGGTCGTCGGCCGCGGACGCCCAGACCAGGTCCGCGTCGCCGTCGAGATCCAGGTCCTCCGTCGCGACCAGGCTGGCGCCCGGCGCCGGGACGGAGACGCCCGTCTCCGGGCCGAAAGCGCCGTTGGGCAGCGTGCGATGCCAGCCCACGGTGTCGTCGTTGCCCGAGGCGAAGGCCACGTCCGGCCTCCCGTCTCCGTCCAGGTCCAGCGCGCGGACGCAGCGAGCGCCGTCGGCCAGGTTCTGAAGCACCACCTGCGCGCCGAAGGTGCCGTTGCCCGTGTTGAAAAAGGCGGAGAGCTCGTCGTCCCGGAAGGAGCCCATGATCAGGTCCAGGTCCAGATCGCCGTCCAGATCCGCCGCGTCCACGGACCAGGGCTCGTCGCCGAGCCGGCTGACGACGACGGCCGCCGCGAACGTGGCCGGGCCCGTCGCCGGCAGGTAGGCCAGCACGTCCGTGTCCGTCTGCGTGAAGATCAGGTCCCGGAGCCCGTCGCCGGTCAGGTCGGCGAAGCGCAGGTCACGCGCGTCGGAGATGCTCTGCGCCAACGCGCGGCCGAAGGCGAAGCTGCCCGTCCCGTCGTTGGCGTGGAACGTCAGCCGGTTGTCGCCCCCGGTGCTGACGATCAGGTCGGGATCGCCATCGGTGTCCACGTCCGCCGCGAGGACGTCCAGCGCACCGTCGGCCACGGCGGAGACGAAGTGCCCGGCGTCGAAGCCGCCCTCCGGGGTCTGCCCGAACCAGGTCACCTCGTCGTCGTCGAACGACACCACCACGACGTCCAGCGCGCCGTCGGCGTCGAAGTCGGCCAGGGCCACACCCGTCGGGCCGAGACCGGCATAGCTGACGGGGCGCCGCGGCGCGAATCGCCCGCCCCCGAGGTTCTCGTAAGCGTAGACGGCGTTGAGCCCTTGAATCGCCGCCACGACGTCCAGGTCTCCGTCGGCGTCCAGGTCGCCGAGGGCCAGGTCCCGCGCCAGCGGGGCATCGGCGTCGATGGAGAGCGGCGATCGGAAGACGCCCCCGCCGGTGTTCAGATACAGGAACACTTGGCCCTCGTCCGCGGCGGCCACGACCAGGTCGAGGTCGCCGTCGCCGTCCATGTCGGCCCCCTCGACGGCCGCGGGGTTGTCGACCGCGCCGGCGATCCGGCGCTGGGCGCCCGGCGCGACCGGGTTGAACCGGCGCTCGGGATCGATACAGCCGACACAGACCCGGCCGTCGCCCTCGAAGCCGGGGCCGCAGACACAGGCCACGGCGTCCCCCGCCGGGACGCAGGCCGCGTGCGCGCCGCAGTCGCCGGGGTGATCGTCCACGACGCCGTCGCAGTTCTGGTCCTGACCGTCGCAGATCTCCGGTCGCGGCGGGCGTGGACGCGCGTCGCAGGCCGCCTCGCCCTCGGGGGTGCACGCGAACACACCCGCCGCGGCGCAGGCGCCGACCCCCGACGAGCAGGCGGCGCCGAGGGCAAAGTCCTCGTCCGCGACCGCGTCGCAGTCGTCGTCCGCACCATTGCAGGCCTCGGGCTCGGGGGGCAGTACCACGGCGTCGCAGCCGACGCCCCCGGCCACGCAGACCGACCGGCCCTCGCTTCGACACGCGCCGAGGCCGACCGTGCACACGACGCCGAGGGCGAAGTCCTCGTCGAGCGTGCCGTCGCAGTCGTCGTCGAGGCCGTTGCAGGTCTCGCCGACGGGGGCCGTCGGACGCGCGCTGCACCCCAAACCGCCGGCCACGCAGACCGTGACGCCCTCGGCCCGGCAGGCGCCGACCCCGCCCGCGCAGGCCACCCCGAGGGCGAAGTCTTCGTCCGTCGCGCCGTCACAGTCGTCGTCGAGCGCGTTGCAGGTCTCCGCGACGCCCTCGCAGGCGCCGAAGACCGCGGCGACACAGCGCTGGATGCCGTGCGCGCAGGCGGGCTCGGGGCAAGGGCGAGTCTCGCCCTCCACGCACACCGGCGGCGGCGGGACGAAGGCGTCGGGATCCGGCGGCGGCGGGACGAAGGCGTCGGGATCCGGCGGCGGCGGGACGAAGGCGTCGGGGTCCGGCGGCGGCGGGACGAAGGCGTCGGGATCCGGCGGCGGCGGGACGAAGGCGTCGGGGTCCGGCGGCGGCGGGACGAAGGCGTCGGGGTCCGGCGGCGGCGGGACGAAGGCGTCGGGATCCGGCGGCGGCGGGACGAAGGCGTCGGGGTCCGGCGGCGGCGGGACGAAGGCGTC